>PXRQ01000061.1 GCA_003022005.1 Halobacteriales archaeon QS_5_70_15 | reverse complement strand
GCCCGGGTGCTCGCGAGCGGGCGGGGCGGGCTCAAGAGCGTCCCGTCGGGCGCGACGCCGGTCCCGGTCGTCAACATGTGCGACGACGACGCGCTCGCGGCGGTCGGCCGCGAGGTGGCGGCCGGCGTGCTCGAGCGGGCCGACGTCCCGCGGGTCGTCCTGACGCGGATGGACCGCGGACGGGTGGTCGACGTCGTGACGTGACGGTCCGTCGAGGTGGGAACCGCGTGCGACCTACAGTCCCGCGACGAGGTCCTCGAGGGCGGTCCGGGGGTCGTCGGCCTTGGCGACGCCGGATGCCAGCAGGACGCCCTCGGTGCCGAGCTCCCGGGCCGCGAGGACGTCCTCGCCGGTCGAGATGCCCGCACCGCAGTAGACCGGCACGTCGGGGTCGACCGCCCCCGCGGCCTCGACGGCCCCGCGGACCACGTCGGGATCGGTGACGCTGACGGGCGTTCCGGTGCCGATGAGCTCCGGGGGTTCGACCGCCACGCCGTCGGCTTCGAGCGCGGCCGCGGCCGCTACCTGCCGGGGGTTGTTCGCACAGAGCATCGTCTCCAGGCCGGCGCGCTCGGCGGCCCGGAGCCCGGCGTCGACGTCGGCGAGCTTGAGCCGGCGCTCGGAGTGGTTGAGGAGCGTCCCCGACGCACCCGCCGCGGCGACGCGCTCGGCGAGCGTGCTCCCGGTGTGGCTGCCGTGTTCGACCGGCGAGACGTGCTGAGCCCAGGTCTCGACGCCCGTGTCGGCCACGGCCGGGAGGTCCGCGGCCTGCGGCGCGACGGCGACGCGGACGCCGGAGTCCTCGGCGACGGTCGCCGCCGCGTCGGCCACCGCGACGGGGTCACACGGGTACGCTTTCAGGTTGACGAGAACGAACACACCCGGATACGGGGGCGCCCCGGCAAAAGTCTGTACGTCGAGCGGGAGGTTCCGGCCCGGATCCGCTTCCGTGACTGCCGCCGTCCGACGGCCGCGGCACGGTCGGGACGGGGGCCCCACCCGAGGGTGTTCAGCGAACCCCGTCTAACGGGGGGGCGGTACGTTCGCGGGCGGTCGTCACCGGTTCTCCTCGACGTCGACGAAGACGGCGTCGTTGGCCGTGAGCCACGTCGACATGCGTGCGACGCTCGAGAGCCCCCGCGGGAACATCGTCCGCCGGTCCGGCCCGTCGGCGTTGGTGACCAGCGTCGAGTCAAGCAGTTCCCCCCGATCGGACCGTTCGACGCCCTCCGACCGGTCTCCGTCGGTGTCCTTCGCATCGCCACGACGGGTCGCCATGGGCGTAATTGGTCCGGCACCCCTCATAAGCCCTGCTAATTGTCACACCGTGCCGTACGGAGAAACCGGGTCCGGCGTCCCCGACCGGTCGTGGCGCGCCGCGTCAGTCCTTGCGCTTCACGACGTCGCCGAGGGTCGTCCCCCCGGTGGCCGAGCCGCCGCTCCACTCGGTGTCGCCGTCGTCGCCCCCGGACTCGGAGAGGGTGATGTCGAGTTCGCGCTCGAGCTTGCGCTGGACCCCGTCGCTCGGCAGGACGTCCCCCCGTTCCAGCTTCCGGATGAGGCTCGCCTTCTCGTTGAGCTGCTTCGCGAGCTCCTCCTGGCTCAGTCCCCGGGACTCGCGTGCGTCCCGGATCCGCTGGTGGTAGTCCCCCGCGAGCTCGTCCATCTGGTCGAACATGTCCCGGCGCCGGCCCGAGGAGCCGGTCGACCCCGACGAGCCCGTACTGGAGGTCCCGGAGCCCGACGAGTCCGACGACGAGGACGAGGAGGTCGAGTACTTGGTCGACCCCGAGGAGCTCGAGGTGTCGCGGACCTCCGTTCCGAACTCGGCGCAGTCCGAGCACACCTGGAGCTCCGCGCCCTCGATCTTCACCGTCTTGGGCGCGCCCGTCTCCGTGCCGCACATCTCGCACTGGACCATGACCGCCCTTTGGCAGGCCCACGCATAAAGCACACGCCACAAGCACCGACCCTGGGCTCCGGGGCGCGGGGAACCCTGCTCAGCCGAGCGCCCCGTACGCGTGGTAGAACCGCTGGAGGGCCGTGAGGTGTCCCACGACGGCGAAGAAGACGAGCAGCCAGCCGACGAGCGTCAGCCCGCCGAACGATCCGGGAACGACCGCGGCCATGAGAGTGACGAGGACGACGATCACGAGCCGGTCGGCCCGGCCGACGAGTCCCCCGTACACCCGGTCCAGGCCGACCGCCTGAGCCTGCGTCCCGAGGTATGAGGTCATCAGGACGCCCGTCACGGCGGCGAGGCCGAGCGCGTAGCGGCCGACCCCGCCCGCGAGGCCGGCGATGATGACGATGTCCGCGTACCGGTCGAGGACGTGGTCGAGCAGGTCGCCCGCGGCCGAGTCGGTCCCCTGCCGGCGGGCGAGCGTCCCGTCGATGGCGTCGAACACGCCGTTCAGGCCGACGAGCGCCGCCCCCGCGAGGTAGAGGAGGGGCGTGTCCGTACCGAGCGCCCCGCCGGCGAACAGGAAGACGACGCCGGCGAGGACCGACAGCGCGAACGCGATGACGCTCACGCCGTTCGCCGTTAGCCCGACCGCCTCCGCGCCGTCCACGACCGGCTCGAACAGCCGGTCGGCGAACGACCGGAAGCGGTCGAGGGTCACTGCGGACCACCGACCAGCCAGTCGGTGTAGTCGACCGTTCCCGCGTTCGGCGCCCGCTCGCCGGCGAGGACGGCCCCGACCGCCCGCGCCACCGCCCCGGGCGATCGGTCGGTCGTTACTATCTCGTACACGCTGTCCTCGCCGTGGCGTTCGACCGCCTCCGAGAGAATGGCGTCCAGCGCCTCGCTCTCCGCGTTCTCGCGAGCTTTCCGCTCGGTTTCCCCGCGGTCGAGCAGCCGGCGTTCGAGGTCCCCGGGAGCACACCGCAGGACCACCACGCGGTCGGCGTCGAACAGGTGCGCGAGGTGCGACTCGACGAGCAGGCCGCCGTGTCCGGGCCCGTACCCGTCGAGCCACGACCGAACGGCGTCGAGGTCCGCGACCAGCGACTCCCGCTCCTCGTCGATCGACTCGGTCAGCCCCTCCTCTCGGATCACGTCGTTGAGGTGGACTACCTCGAGGTCCGTCTCCAGGAGGTCCGCGACGGTCGTCTTCCCCGTCCCGGGGGTCCCGGTGAGCGCGACTCTCATCGGCGCTCCTCGAGGACCCCGTTGAGGACCTCGACCGCTCGCCGGGTCCCCTCCCGGGTGCCGGCGGTGACGCGGACACAGCCCGGGAGCCCGAAGCTCGTCGTGTCCCGGACGATGACGCCCCGTTCGTTGGCCGCCTCGAACACCGCACTCCCGTCGCCGACGTCCGCGAGGACGAAGTTCCCGCCGGAGGGCCACGTCGGGGCGTCGAGGTGCTCGTGCATGTACGACCGTGACCACCGGGCGGTCTCGACGGTCCGCTCGACGTGCTCGTCGTCGTCGAGCGCGGCCAGCCCCGCCCGGAGCGCGGGCTTGTTCACCGCGAACGGCGTGTTCACCCGCGCGTAGGCGTCGTCCCAGGTACCGGGCGTGAGGACGTAGCCCAGCCGGAGCCCGGCCAGCCCGTACACCTTCGAGAACGTCCGCAGGACGGCCACGTTGTCCCGCCTGCGCACCAGGTCGACCTTCCCGGGATCGTCGCTGAACTCCACGTACGCCTCGTCGACCAGCACGAGCGTCTCCTCGTCGGTCCCGTCGGCGAGACGCTCGACCGCGTCACCGCGCATCTCGCTCCCCGTCGGGTTGTGCGGGCTCGTCACGTGGACGATCCGCTCCCCGCCGTACGCGTCGAGGACGCCCCTTGCCGTCTGTGCGAAGTCGTCTTCCCGGGAGAGCGAGTACGTCGAGACGGTGCCGTGGTGGAACCGGGCGGACATCGGGTAGTAGGCGAAGCCCGGGTCCGGGACGAGCACGCTGTCTCCCGGTTCGAGCAGCGCCCGGTGGAGGTAGTCGAGCGCGCCGTCGCCGCCGCTGGCGAGCCACACCTGCCCCGGCGAGACGCCGTGGCGGTCGGCGAGTTCGGCGATCAGGTCGGTGTGGTCGGCCTTCGGATACGTGTTGACCGACGGGGCCGCCTCGCGGACCGCCTCGACCGCCCGCGGCGACGGACCGTGGGGGTTCTCGTTCGACGAGAGCTTGACCAGCTCCTCGGGGTCGAAGCCGAGCTCCCGGGCCACCTCCTCGATGCCCCGGCCGGCCTCGTAGACGGCGTGGTCCGAGAGGTCCCGTGGTCGCATGTCCGGACCGAGTGGCGGGCCGGCCTTAAGCGTGCTCACACGCGATCGCTCGGCCGCTCCTCCCTCGCTCTCGGGACCTCGTTCGCTCCTCTCTCGCCGCTCGTCCGGGACTCACCGGCGACCCCGTGTCGCTCGCGAAGCTATTTATCCTCTGCCGCCGTCCGGGCGGTATGGCGGAGTTCGAGGTCCTCGAGGACGACACGCCGCTCGGGAAGTTCGTGTACGACGGGTTCGCGGAGACGTTCCAGCCCCGCGTCGAGGGGATCGCCGACGAGTTCGGCCTCGCGTACGCGGGGGTCATCCGGTCGACGCCGACGCACACCCGGGTCGTCTGCACCGCCGGGCCACTCGCGGAGACCTACGTGAAAGAGGCGAAGGGGACCAAGAGCGTCAACGAGGGGTGTCACGAGGCCTACTGCGAGCGGGTCCACGAGACGGGCGAGGAGGTCCACATCCCCGACGCCGAGCGCGACGAGGAGTGGGCCGGCGCCGAGGAGTTCCGGGAGTTCGGCCTCCGGTCGTACTACGGCGTGCCCGTCAGGTACGACGACACCGTCGTCGCCTCGGTCATCGCGATACACGACGAGACGTACGACTTCGAGGGGGGCGACCCGAGCGTGGTCGACATGCTCCGGGCGGTGCGCGACGACATCGAGGCCGACATCGAGGCCCGCTTCGGCTGAGAGCGCACCGGGGATCCCCGCGGGGCAGGGAAGGGATATATTACGCTGGACGCGACGCGTTGACACGCGACATGATCGAGCTACCCCCCAACGTCCAGCGACCGACGCCGGAGGAGATCCGCGGGATCGCCCGCGAGCACCACATGGAGCTCTCGGACGCGGAGGTCGAGGACTTCGCGGCGGTCATCGAGGAGACGATGCCGGCCTACGAGCGGCTCGACGAACTGCCCGACCCCCGACCGGGGGTCAGGTACACCGACCGCGACCCGGGCTACCGGCCGCCGGCGGCGGAGAACCCGCTGAACGCCTTCGTCACGAAGTGCCGCGTCGAGGGGGCCGACGACGGCCCGCTCGCCGGGGTCGAGGTCGGCCTGAAGGACAACGTCTCGCTGGCCGGCATCGAGATGACGCTCGGCTCGAAGCTGTTCGAGGGGTACGTCCCGACCACGGACGCGACCATCGCCACCCGGCTGCTCGACGCGGGCGCGACGATCACCGGGAAGCTGAACATGGAGGACATGGCGTTCTCGGGGAGCGGCGAGCTCTCGGCGACCGGGCCGGTGCTGAACCCGCACAGCCGGGACCACATCGCGGGGGGCTCCTCGTCAGGGTCGGCCGCGGCGGTCGTGAACGGCGACGTCGACGTCTCCATCGGCGGCGATCAGGGTGGAAGCATCCGTATCCCGGCGTCGTGGTGCGGCGCCGTCGGCCACAAGCCCACCCACTCGCTCGTGCCGTACACCGGCATCGCGGGACTCGGTCGGTCGTTCGACCACGCGGGCCCCATCTGTACGAGCGTCGAGGACTGCGCGCGGGTGCTCGACGCCATCGCCGGGAAGGACCCGCTCGACCCCCGGCAGGGCGAGGTTCCGACCGAGGACTGCGCGGCGGCGCTCGGGGGCGCGCCCGGGGAGGTGAGCGTCGGCGTCCTCGCGGAGGGGTTCGGGCACGAGGCCAGCGAGGCCGGCGTCGACGACGCGGTCCGCGACGCCCTCTCGGCGTTCGAGTCCGCGGCCGCGGAGGTGACCGAGCTCTCGGTGCCGATGCATCTCGACGGCCAGGCGATCTGGACCGCCGTCGCCAACGAGGCGACCGCGGCGACGGTCGAGTCGGAGGGGATCGGCCACTACGGCAAGGGGTACTACGACACCGGCTTCGCGGACTACTTCGGGAAGGCACGTCGTGCCCACGCCGACGACTACCTCGCCACGCTGAAGCTCACGGTGATCCTCGGCCAGTACCTCGCCGACGAGTACCGGGGCCACTACTACGCGAAGGGCCAGAACCTGGCGCGCGAACTCGCCGGTCGGTACGACGAGGCGCTCGCGGACGTGGACGTGCTCGCGATGCCGACGACGCCACAGACCGCCCACGAACGCCGCGAGGACCTCTCCCGGCTCGAGGTCATCGAGCGGGCGCTGAACATGCTCCCCAACACCTCCCCGTTCGACGTCACCGGCCACCCCGCGGTGTCGGTCCCGTGCGGGACGAGCGACGGGCTCCCGGTGGGTCTGATGCTCGTCGGCGAGCGGTTCGACGACGCGACCGTGCTCCGGGCGGCCGAGGCGTTCGAGCGTAGCGTCGACCCGGAAACGGCCTGACCCGCGTCGGTGGAGCGTGCGGGGTCGATAGGAGTCCCGAGGTCGAGCCGAGGACGGGAGTGCTGTTCGACGGGGCGCCGTGTGTCGCGTGTCGCCCCGACTGGTCGTCGACGCTCCGACCCCGCCTGCATACTCAGGCCCGTCGCTCACGCCCCAGGCTCCCCTCGGTCGGGTACCACGGGCGAGCAGCTCGGGCTGACGGAGAGCGTCTCGATGGCCCTCGGCGGGATGATCGGCGGCGACATCTACGCGGTCCTGTGCGTGGTGGCGGGGATCGCGACGACCGCGACGTGGGCCGCGTTCCTCCTGGCGGGAGTCGTCGCCCTCTGCGCGGGCTACTCGTACAACCGGCTCAACGAACTCACCGACAACCGCGGCGGGTCGGTTTCGTTCGTCCAGTCGTTCGTCGGGAACTCGACGCTGGCCGGGATGGTCGGGTGGACGCTCCTGTTGGGCTACGTCGGCTCGACGGCGATGTACGCGTTCGCGTTCGCGGAGTTCTCGATCGCCCTCGGCCTCCCCGGGGCCGTGATGGGTCTCCCGACCCGCCCGGTCGTCTCGGTCCTCGCGGTGGCCGCCTTCGTCGGGCCGAACCTGCTCGGCGCCCGCACCACCGGGTCGGCTGAGAACGTCCTCGTCGCGGCGAAGGTCGTCATCCTCGTCGCCTTCGGCGTCCTCGGGCTGTCACTACGCCCTCCGGTTCAGCCCGAAGCCGCTCGAGTTCGGGCTCGGCCGGCTCGCCGGCTTCGGCCCCGTCGTGGCGGCGGCCACCTCCTTCGTCGCGTTCCAGGGCTGGCAGCTGCTGTTCTACGATCAGGAGAGCGTCGCCGAGCCCGTCGAGACCATCCGGAGGGCGGTCTACGTCTCCATCCCGGTCGCTGTGGTCATCTACGCCCTCGTGGCGGTCGTGACAGTCAACCTCGCGCCGGGGGCGCTGCAGTCACACCCCCACGTCGCGCTGAAGGACGCCGCTCGGACGGTGATGTCGCCGTACGGGCTCGGCGCGCTCGGCGCGGTCCTGCTCTCCGTGTCGGCGCTGTTCTCGACCGGGAGCGCGATCAACGAGACGCTGTTCTCCGCCGCCCACTTCTCGAAGGGGATGCTCACCGACGACCTGCTCCCCGACGACCTCGGCGACGCGGCCGGTGCCGTCCCCTCGGCCGAGGACTGATACGGTCGTGCGTACCGATGTACCGGCGATCGCCCGGCCGGGATCGGCGATCATCGGTAACGGACGACGCACGACCGTATGACGGTCTGACCCGGCTCCTCGCGTCGCTCCCGGCGATCGACGTCCGGACCCGGCCGGAGGCGAACCTCCTCCCGGCGTCCTCGGCGTCGGACGCGCGCTGGGGTACGTCGCTGGCGCGCTCGTCGGATTCGGTGCGCTCGCCGCCGTCGCCTCAAGGAGGTTCACCGCGGAGGCCGAGGTCGGGGAGACGCCGTTCTCGCTGGTAGCCTCGACCCCCACGTGGTCGCCACGGGCGGCACCCTTGCGGCCGTCCACCCGTCCGTCGGCCTCGTCGGCGACGGGCGCCGGCTCGTCGCCCTCCCCGACCCGGCGTCCTCGTCACCGTCGCCTACGACCTCCTGTTCGTCGAGGAACCCGCCGGTCGGATCGGTCGGCTGACGGGATCAGACGCTCGGCCACGGCGCGTCCGACCGGTCGAGGAACGCCGCCTCGACGCGCTCGACCGCCGCCTCCAGCGCGTCCTCGTTCAGCCGGCCGTCGTGAGCCTCGTCGATGCGCGATCGGAGCGCGTAGCCGTACGTCCCCCGCCCGGCGTGGGCGATGAGCCCCGCCTCGCGAAGTTCCCTGTTCCGTCCGTACGCCCGCGTCCGGTCGCCGTCGCCGCCGGCGGCCACCTGCGCGTCGACCGGCGACGCCGGATCCGCCGAGCGGTAGTACGCCAGCATCCCCCGCGCCACGGCGTCGAGCGACCCGACCGTCTCCCGTATCTCCCGGACGACCGGCCGCTCGAAGTCGGGGTCGTCGCGCTCGGCGAACGACGCTCCCCGATCGCGGTCGACCGACCCACCGCCGGCCGCCGGCGGCTCCTCATGGGTACCGCCGCCGGACCCGTTCCCGGTCTCGTCGCTCGCTCCGGCCTCCGGCGAGTCGTCCCCCGGGTTCGGATCGCCGGCCCCGAGGTCGTCACCCGGGGACCCGTCCGACCCCGACCCGCCGGCCGGCTGCGTTCCGCCGTCCTCGCCCGGAACGATGATGTCCCCGCCGCCGCCGTCCGGGTCCTCGTCCACGCGGGGGTCCGGACCCGCTTCCGGGCTCTCGTCCCCCGGGTCGGCGTCGGCGGAGGGATCCGCGTCGACACCGCTACCGCCCGGTTCACCGGGCACGATGATATCTCCCCCCGAGTCGTCGCCGGCGTCGTCCCCCTCGGACCCGCCCGGGGCGTCGACGCCATCGGACCCGCCGGTTCCGGGGACGCCTTCCGAGGAGCCGGCGCCGGAGGACTCGCCGCTGCCCGGATCCCCGGGGACGAGTATCTCGCCGCTCCCGTCGCCCTCCTCGAACGAGCCGTCCCAGTCCGCCGGGCCGGTCTCCGCCTCGCTCTCGTCGCCGGGGACGAGCATCCCCTCGCCGCCCGCGTCGGTCGCGGCGGTGTCCTCGGCACTCCCGGCGACCTCGGCGGTCTCGGCCGACCCGGGTGTCGCGCCGTCGCGGTCGGTGGACGTCCCGGACGCCTCGTCCACGACGGTATCCACGGCGCCCGACCCGCCGGAGGAGAGCATGTCCTCCCGGTCGGGCCATGGCTCGTACGCCGGCTCGAACCCCTCGTCCCCCCCGGTCATCGACTCGTCGGCCTCCGGCCGGGGGCGTGCGTGCTCGTCGGGCGGGGTCCCGTCCCCGTCGCCCTCCTCGTCGTCGACTTCCGCGTCCCTACCGTCGTCCCCCTCGTCGCCGGCGACTCCCTCGTCGCCCGTGGGGGTGCCGGAGCGGGCGGCCGCGGCCTCGCTCCACCGCTGCTCGTCGCCGGTCACCTCGCGGTCGGCGTCGGCGGTTCCGGTTCTCGTTCCCGGCGTCCCCCCCTCGTCGGGAGCGGTCGCCCCCGAACTCTCCTCGAGGCTCGCCTGGTAGCCGGTGACGTCCTCCCGGAAGGGCCGCCCGGTCGCGTGGGCCATCATCGCCCGGGAGAACTGCTCGGCCATCTCGCGCAGGTCGCGGGCCGCCTCGAGTTCCGATTCCAGTTCCTCGATCCGGAGCTCCTTGTCCCTCAGTTCGCGCTCGAGTTCCTGGACGCGGGACTCGTGGGCCTGCTGCTCCTCGGAGATCCGCTCCAGGTCCGAGACGAGGTCGTCGCTCACCGACTTCAGCTCGGGCCGCTCGAAGTCGTCGAGCCCCGGGGTCGCCCCGGCGTCGAACGTCCGCTTGCGCTGGAACTGGACCTGCCGCACCTCCTCGTCCCAGTCGGTCATCAGGTAGCCCTCGCCGTCGTTCAGCTCCTCGATCCCGTCGGCGTACTCGTTCCCGAGGATCCGTTTCACGACCCTCGTGTCGTTCTGCCAGGTGAGGCGGTGCCAGACCAGCCAGTCACACTGCGTGATGAAGTCCTTCTTGACGTCCGCGGGTCGCTGCGAGATGCCGCACATCCCGAGGCCGTGCTTGCGGCCCCGCTTTGCCACCTTGATCAGCATCCGGCCGCACTCGTCGAGCCCGCCGCCCTCGGGGAGGTACTCGTGGACCTCCTCGACGACGAGCAGGAACGGCTGTTTGAGCTTCTTCTCCTTGGCGAACAGGTGGCTGGCGACCTCCCGCAGCAGCTCGTTGGCCTCCGACTCGTCGAGGAACGAGGAGACGTCCAGGATGATCGGGACGTGCTTCTCGAGGGCGAGCTGGGCGATCTTCTCGGCGTGCTGGGGACCCACTCGAATATCGCACTCCTCGTCGGCGCCGACGTGGAGGATCTCGTACTCCTCCTTCAGCCCGTAGTACTCGCCGTCGATGTCGACGATCAGCAGCCCGTACCCCCCGTCGAGCAGCTTCTCGGCCACGACGCTCGCGGTGTTGGACTTCCCCGAGCCCGACTTCCCCGTGACGAACCCCCGGCCCGTCAGCAGTTCCACGACCGGCAGGTCGACCGCGCCCCCCTCCCCTGCGGAGACGGCCCCGACCGTGATCCGTTCGTCCTCGCTCATACCTCGTGTGGCGCCGGGCCACACCGTAAACCTCCGTCAGACGTGCGTCAGCGACCGACGGCCCGACGTGGGGGCGACCGGATCGAACCGTCCCGGCCGGTGGCGACCCGGACCTTCCGGGGTAAAGACATTTGTTCCGTCGGTCAGACGGTCGACGCGAAGCATGGTGGACGGACACAACCTCGAGGACTACGAGACCGCCCGCGAGTCGTTCGAGTGGAACGACATCTACGCGGCGGCCGACTGGGACGCCCCCGAACGGCTGAACGTCGCCCACGAGACCTGCGACCGGCACGCCGACGACCGCGGGAAGGTCGCGCTCTACCACGTCGGAACCGACGGTGAAGCGACCACGACGACGTTCTGGGAACTCGCCCGGGAGTCGAACCGCGTGGCGAACCTGCTCTCGGGCCTCCTCGATCGTGGCTCGCGCGTGTTCTCCTACATGCCCCGGGTCCCCGAGCACTACGCGGCGATGCTCGGCGCCCTCAAGGCCGGGATGGTCTGGGGGAGCGTCAACGAGCGGTTCGGCCCGGACGGCATCGCCTACCGGCTGGACGACTGAGCACGTCGTCGTCCTCTCGGACGCCGGTGCCGGCGTCCGCCGGGGCGACCTGAGCTACAACGAGGCGGTCGGGACGGCGAGCCCCGAGTTCGAGGCCGTCGAGACGGCCGGCGAGGACGACGCCCTGCTCTACTACACCTCCGGGACGACCGGGCTGGCCAAGGGCGTCCTCCACAGACACCGGTGGGTGGCGGGCGTCGCGGCGGCCCAGCGGTTCGTCGTCGACCTCCGGCCGGGGGACTGCTACTGGTCGACGGCGGACCTGGGATGGCTTACCGGACCCATCAACACCCTCGGCGCGTGGTACTGGGGGGCGACGCTGCTCACCTACGAGGGCGAGTTCGACACGGAGACCTGGGCCGACATCCTCGATCGGTACCCCGTGACCGTCCTGTTCTCGGTGCCGACGGCCTACCGGATGTTCCGCGAGAACGAGGAGGTCTTCGAGGACGTCTCGCTCGATCTCAGGCACGCCCTCTCGATCGGCGAGCCGCTCAGCGCCGGCGTGGTCGAGTGGGGCGAGGACACCCTCGGGGTCACCATCCACGACACCTACGGGCAGACCGAGACGGGGAACCTGATCATCAACAACTACCCGACGATGGAGCTCCGGCGGGGGAGCATGGGGCGGCCCCTGCCGGGGATCGAGGCCGACATCGTGGACCCGGACACGAGCGAAGTCCTCGATCCGGGCGAGACGGGCGAGATAGCACAGCGGGGGGACTACCCCTGCTTCTTCGCGGGGTACTGGGAGAAGCCCGAGCAGACCGCCGACTGCTTCGTCGACGGACCGGACGGCGAGTGGTACCTCTCGGGGGATCTCGCGTACAGGGACGAGGACGGCTACTTCTGGTTCGAGGGCCGGGCCGACGACGTCATCATCTCCTCGGGCTACCGCATCGGCCCGTTCGAGGTGGAGTCCTCGCTCGGCGAGCACCCCGCGGTGGCCGAGGGGGCCGTCGTCCCCAAGCCCCACCGCGAGCGGGGCAACATCGTCAAGGCGTACGTCGTTCCCAGCGCGGACTACGAGCCGAGCGACGACCTGGCCGAGGGGATCAAGGACCACGTCCGAACCGAACTCTCCGCCCACGAGTACCCCCGCGAGATCGAGTTCGTCGAGGACCTCCCCAAGACGGTGACGGGCAAGATCCGGCGGACGGAGCTCCGGGACCGGACCGAGGACCCGACGGCAGACGAGGGGACCGCCGACTGACCAGGACTACGCCCGCCCGTCGCGGTCGCGGCTCCGCTCCCGATCGCTCCCCTCGTCGACAGCCCGGATGAGCCAGTGGTTCTCGTCCTGGCGCTCGAGCACCGCGGGCTCGCGGAGCTTCGCGATGTAACCCGTCGGCTGTCGGGTCGTCTCGTGGCGCGCGCGGACCCGGACGAGGTTGCCGATGACCTGCGCCGACGGCGGCTTCTGCGCGGCCCCACAGTCGTAGATGGTGATGAACTCGTTGCCGTCGGCCGTCTCGTGGACGATGACGTGCGCGTGGGGTGCGAGCCGCCACGTCCGCTCGTCGACGGGCGGGAGCCTGTTCATATCCCCGCTGGAACCGCCGAACGTATACTACCCACGGTCCTCGGGTTACCGGCCGGCGAGACGCCGTACGGCATCTGCCTCCGAGGTCGGGATCGACCCCGTCGACTCCGGTGGGCCCGGGTCGTCGCCGGACCGGTCCGACACGCCGGTCCCGTCGCGGCGCCGTCGTGGCGTGTTCGCCCGGATCGGACGGTGTTCGCTCCGGATTCCGGCCGAAAGGAACGCCCGAACTATATTGCGGGGCGGTTCACAGTCGGGGTATGCCGGTCGACTCGTTGATCTCGGAGACCTACCTCGGGAGCACGATCCCGCAGTACCTGCTCTTCTTCGGGATACTGGGCGTGGGGGCCGTCCTGGGGCGGTCACTGGGGTACGTCTACCGGCGGCGGATCAGGGACCGGGCCGAGGTGACCGACACCGAGATCGACGACGTCGTCCTGTACGCGCTCGGCAGGCCGGTCGTGCTGCTCGGCGTGGTGCTCGCCGCCGCCGTCGGTCGGGAGGTGCTCACGCCCGTCGAGCCGATCCGCACGGTGCTGGACGTGGCCGTGGAGATCCCCGTCATCGTGCTGATCGCCTGGGTCGCCGTGCGCCTGACCGACGGGATCATCCAGACGTACGTCGGGAGCTACGCCGAACGGACCGAGTCCAGGCTGGACGACGCGCTGGTGCCGATCGTCAGCCGGATGACCAACATCGCGATCGTCTCCATCGCGGGCGTCGTCGCCATGGACACGATCGGGTACGACGTGACCGCGATAATCGCGTCCCTGGGGATCGGCGGCGTGGCGCTCGCCATCGCCTCCCGGAGGACCCTGTCTGACGTCTTCGGCGGGGCCCACATCCTCTCGACGAAGCCGTTCCTCGTCGACGATATCGTGGAGATCGGGGGGACCGCGGGACGGTCGAGGAGATCGGCCTCCGTTCCACCCGGCTGCGCGACTTCGACGGCCGGCTGATAACGATCCCGAACTCGGCCGTCGCCGACGCCGAGGTCAAGAACATCACCTCGGAGCCGACCAGACGGGTTGAGACGTTCATCGGGCTGAGCTACGAGACGGACCCGGCGGGGATGGAGGCGGCCCTCGACCTGATCGAGGAAGCGGTGAACGACGTCGACGGGGTCGATCCCGAGCGGACCGAGGCGTGGTTCTGGGAGTACGGGGACTCGGCGATGCGGGTCAGGCTCGAGTACCACATCGACGCCCTCGACGAATGGAAGGCGGTTCGGGACAGGGTCAACCGGGGCGTACAGCGGGCGCTCGAGGACGCGGGGATCGAGATGGCGCTCGCGGCCAGGGCCGTCCACGTGCGAGGGGGCGAGTCCGACTGAGGACCGCCCGCGACGCCGACCGCCCTCAGCGGACGCCCCGGCTCCGCACGTCGCTCCGGACCGCGAGGACGACCATCCCGAGCCCGAGGAGGCCGACCCCCGTCGGCCCGGCGGTCCGCGAGTTCGTCCAGTCGTAGTAGGCGTACCCCCGGAAGACGAGGTACTCCCCGTCGCGCTCTATTACCTCCGGGGGGAGGTTCGCCCGGCTCTCGAGCCGGGGGGCCTCGCCGGCCATCGCGCGGTCGACGACCGACCGCTCCGCGTCGGAGAGCGAGCCGTAGAATCCCAGGCTGCCCTCGTGCCGGGGCTGTCTGTCCTCGGTTCCGACGTACCGGTACTGGTAGTCCTTGTCGGCGAGCGCCAGCCACCCGGCGGCGCCCGCGAGCATGACGCTGACCCCGAGGAACAGGAGGGCGAACCGCGTCCACGAGGAGTCCATCTCCACGGGCCATCCGGCGGTCGAAGATAAAGCGTGGGCCGGCCTGAAACCCCGATTTGAGCTTAGAAGTCGCCGAACGTCGTCTGCCCCCGTCGGGAGCGACCGGTTCCCCCCTCGGTCGACGTCCCGGGGCCCGTCCGACCGTCCCCGTCCGCGTCCGACGGCGCCGAGGCCGAGGATCCGTCCGCGTAGCTGCCCAGTTTGGCCTGCTCGCCGCCGAACTCGAGGTTCGAGACCCTGACCCCGAGCTTCCGAACCCGGTCGTCGGCGAACTCGGCGAGCAGGTCGAGCGCGACCCGCTCGACGAGGTCGGGGTCGTCGACGGGGCCCGGAAGCGACCGTGCGCGGGTGTTGACGTCGAACGGCGGCGTGACCACCTTCACGCCGATGGTCTTGTAGAGCGCCCCCCGCGAGCGGGCGCGGTCGGCCACCTCCGCCGCCAGTTCCCGCACCTTCCCGCGCTTGCGCCCGGGCTCGTCGGTCGCCTCCACGAACGCCGATTCGCTGGAGAGGCTCTTCGGGTCGCCCTGCGGCTCGACCGGCCGGTCGTCGCGGCCGTTCGCCCGCTCGTGCGGGTCGGTCGCGGCGAGGTCGCCGGCGGTCTCGACGCCCATCGACCGGAGCTCCCGCGCCGTGACCGGCCCGACGCCGTGGAGCGCCTCGACGTCGAGCGACGCGAGGAACTCCCGGACCTCGCCCGGCCGGACGACGACGAGCCCGTCGGGCTTGTCGTGGTCGCTGGCGATCTTCGCAGCGCTCATGTTCGGCGCGACGCCGACGCTCGCGACCACGCCGGCCGCCGACTCGATGCGGTCCTTCAATCCGGCGCCGAACGACTCGGCGTCGCCCCACCCGACGGCCGTGGCGTCCAGGTACGCCTCGTCGATACTCACCTCCCGGACGGTCCCGGCGGCGTCGTGGAGTATCGACTTCACCTCGGCCGCGACCGACTCGTAGTAGTCCATGTCGACCGGGCGGTAGTGGCCGGTCGCACCGGGGTCGGGCTCCTGGTCGCCGTCGCCCGCCCCGACCTCGGCGTCGCGCTCCCCGTCGTCGGCCGCCCCGCGACGAGGGAGCAGGTCCAGCGCCTCGGAGATGGGTATGGCCGACTCGACGCCGAATTCGCGGGCCTCGTAGGAGGCCGTCGCGACCGCGCCGTGGCTCTCACCGGCCTCGTATCCCATCCCGACGACGACCGGTTCGCCGACCAGGTCGGGCTCCCGGAGCCGCTCGCACGCGGCGTAGAAGCAGTCCATGTCCACGTGACAGACCACGCGGTCGGTCACCTCCTCCGGCGGGGCTCCCGGGAGGCGCGGTCCGTCACCGGTGCTCACGGAGGGGCGTACCGCACCGACACTCAAGAAGGGTCGGATACCGGGGCGGAAGTGGAGTCGAGGGGCGTTCCGTCCGGCCGCCGCGTCGGACGTCGTTCCGATCCCCCGAACAGGCGAGCGGGCGCCCGCCACGTCGAGTTCCGACCGACGCAGGTCGACCCCCGGTCACCTGAGCATCGGCCCGTCCACCGGTTCGAACCGGTGACGACAGGAGGGGCACTCGACGAGTCGCCCCCCGTCGGTTGGGACGACCGCGAACCGGCCGGTCCAGTTCGCGTGCCCGCACTCGGGACAGCGACGGCGGAGGGGTGGTATCATGGCGGGGTCGGCCTGACGGGTCCACGGGACAGTACCCGCCCCACGGTCAAAGCTCTGGCGGGTGAGAACCGGTCGGGATGCGTTCGGGTTCCACGGGGTCGTGGATCGCAGGGTCGCGGGCGAGGCCGGAGCCGTTCCATCAGTTACCGTCCGCTGTCGGCGGCTCGAACCGGTCGATCGGCGCGTCGAGGCGTTCCGAGTTCGCCGCCAGCGCCTCGCGGACGCTCGCGGACGTGCCCGGATGGACGCCCACGGCGATCCGGTCCTCGTAGCGGTGGGCCTCCAGCTGCGACCGGGCCTCGAAGTGGCGGCCGTAGCCGTCCGAGCCCCAGGCCACGTCGCTGTCGAACGTCTTCTCCCGGAACCCAACCCCGTAGTTCGCACGGGCCTTCGTGTCGAGGACGTCGAGACGCTGTGCGACCGCGGAGGGGTCCCGTCGGGTCGCCAACAGCAGGTCGGTCACCGGGTACGTGGGCTCTGCCTCGAGGTCGGGCGCGTAGCTGCCGGGGACGCGCTCCATCGACCCCTCCTCGCCGATCTCGTGGACGACGAACCGCGGGACGGGACCGCCGTAGAGGTGAGCGACGACGGCGGGCCGGAGGCCGCCCCCGAGCGCGGGCGGCTCCCCGACGTGGACGACGGCGACGAGCCTGGTCACGACCCCGTTCGGCACCGCAAGCCCCTGAACCTTCGCCCGCGACGGCCGTGTCTCGCCCGCGGCGGTCGTGCGCCGACCCCACCGACACGGGCAAACTACACGCCCGACCGTGGCATACGTGCACACGGCGGCCGGCGGGAACTCCCGACCCTGTTCGTCGTTCTCCCCCCATCCCCCTGCCGCCAGGGGTGGACCCCCGACCATCCTTCGGCGTTGCGCCCCCGGCGCCGGCGCGGCCGCCCCTTTAACCTCGGGACGCCGTTTAGCGGACCGTGAGACGCCGCCGCCTCCTCGCTCTCGCCGGACTCGGTGCCTCGAGCACCCTCGCCGGCTGCACCGTCGGGTAGGCGAGCGAGGGCGAGCGAGCGGCCGCGAGCGATAGCGGGAGCGAGAGCGGTCCCGCGATCGGTTCCTCCGTCGAGTTGCCGGTCCCGGAGTCGGACCTGCGGCGGTCGGCACCCCGCGACGGCATCCCCGCCATCACCGACCCGGCGTTCGCGCCCGACTGGTCCGAGGTCGCCATCGGGCTCGGATCGGGGACGACCTCCCGGCCGCGGCTCGCGGACGACGACCCCGTCGTCGGGGTGGCACGGGGGGACGTCGCGACCGGGGATGCCGACGGGAACGACCCGGTCGGCCGGGCGTACCCGCTGACGGTCCTGAACTGGCACGAGGTCGTCAACGACGACTTCGGCGGGCCGCTGCTCGTGACGTACTGCCCCGTCTGCCGGTCGGGGCCCGAGAACCGGCGAGACGCTCGAGGTGCTCCCCTCGACCCTGACGACGTGGGGGGAGTGGCGCCGGCGGTTCCCCGACGGCGAGGTGCTGTTGCCGCCGCCCCGCTCGGACACCGTCGTCGGCGCGGTCCGGTTCGGCTACGGCTTCGACCTCGTGGGGCGGGCCAGGGAGAACGCCGAGTACCTGGAGGAGCGGCTCGGGGACGACTTCGACGACTCGCGGCTCCCCGAGCGGGCGCTCGTCCTCGGCGTCGCCGCGGGCGGGGCGGCACGGGCCTACCCGCTGACCGAACTCCCCTCCTCGCCGGTGAACGACCGCGTCGGCGGCCTGCCGGTGGCGGTCGTCGCTCGCCGGGGGAGTGCAGTCGCGTCCGACCGACGGGTCGACGGCCGGGCGCTCGCGTTCGAGCGCGAGGACGCGGGGTTCCTCCGGGCGGGCGGGTCGCGCTGGCTGATCGAGACCGGTCGGGTCGTCGACGGGCCGCGGGAGGGCGAACGGCTTGAACGGGCCGATTCCCACCCTCCGCTGTTCTGGTTGGCCTGGCTGGACTTCCATCCCGACTCGACCGTCTGGCGTCGGGACTGACGCGCCGAGCCCGTCCGTATCAGTCCCCGACGTCGACGCCCTCCCAGTCCCGGTCGAGGTGCGCACCCTCCAGTTCCTTCGCGGAGGGGGCGACCCGGACGAACTCCGCGCGCTCGCGTGCCTCGGGGATGGTGCGTCCGCCGCAGTAGGACAGCCCCGAGCGGATCCCGGCACAGAACTCGCGGGCCACGTCCGCGAGCGGGCCCTCGTACGGCGTGAGCGCCTCGACGCCCTCGTCGGCGCCCGGGTTCGACTCCTTGTCCGAGCGGCCCTCCGCGGCGGCGGTCGTTGCCATCCCGCGGGAGCGCTTGTACCGCTCGCCGTCCACCTCGACGACGGGCATC
Source organism: Halobacteriales archaeon QS_5_70_15 (assembly GCA_003022005.1). The sequence goes on along the minus strand of PXRQ01000061.1, from coordinate 20,204 downwards.
GGGGCCTCGTCGGTCCCGGCGAACAGCGACCCCATCATCACGGTGTCCGCGCCGGCCATCAGCGCCTTGACGGCGTCACCCGAACTCCTGATGCCGCCGTCCGCGACCGTCCGGACGCCGTGTGCCGCGGCGGCGTCGGCGCAGTCGTCGACCGCGGTCAGCTGCGGGACGCCCGCGCCGGCCACCTTCCGCGTCGTGCAGTGGGATCCGGGACCGATACCGACCTTCACGCAGTCGGCGCCCGCGGCGGCGAGGTCGATCACGCCCTCCGGCGTGGCGACGTTGCCCGCCACCAGCGGGACGTCGGGGAACTCCCCGGCCACCTCCGAGACGACGTCCAGACACGCCTCGAGGTGGCCGTGGGCGACGTCGACCATCAGGCAGTCCGCGCCCGCCTCGAGGGTCGCCTCGGCACGCTCGACCGTCGCCTCGTCGATGCCGAGCGCCGCTCCGACCCTCACGCCGGCCTCGTCCGCGAGCCGGACCTCCGCGGCCTGCTCCTCGACCGCGAGGAACCGGTGGATCGTCCCGAGGCCGCCGGCCGCGGAGAGGGCGATGGCCGTCTCGTGTTCGGTGACCGTGTCCATCGGCGCCGAGAGCAGGGGCGCCTCGAGCGGGAGGTTCCCGGTCAGCCGCGTCGAGAGGTCGACGTCGTCCCGCGAGGCCACGCCCGAGCGCTTCGGCACGAGCAGGGCGTCCCCGTAGGAGAGCCCGGTGCGGATGTCGTCCATGCCGAACGGTCACTATCGGCTCCGTGCGTATAAGTCGCTCCACTCCGAGCCACCCCCGCTGGACGGCTGCCCGAACCCGTAAACGATCAGGAACCCGTAGCTCCGGGCGATGGCGCCCACGCTCGAACTCCTGACCGGCGAGACGGTCACGCCAGAGGGCGTGTTCCTTTTTAATGGCTACCCCTGCCGGTTCGTCCCGACCGAGGACGACCGGTTCGCCTTCGAGCTCTCGCCGCTTTACCGGGGTGGCGAGATGGACGTCCCGTTCCCCGACCGCGAGCATCCCAAGGCGCAGTGGGCCCCGAGTCCCGGGGGACGCTCACCGGGGAGGAGTGGGAGGAGTGGCTGGCCGGTGCGCGCGAGGACGACCGGTTCGACGGGGCCGAACTCGCGGCGATAGAGCGCGAGGTGCTCGGCGGGGGGCTCCTCTCGGGACTCCGCCGCCGGCTGGGCCCCCGGCGAGGCGGACGACGTGCCTACCCGAGCGGCGACCGGTGCGTGACCCCGGTACGCGCCGGGCGGCCGGCTGCGGCGAACGACCGACTCGGCGTGCAGGAATCGGGGCTCCCGCCGCACTCAGGCGGGGATGCGCCGTCCGGCGACCACGACGGCGAGACACGCGAGGCCGACGACCGCCAGCCCCGGCGCGTACGACCCCGTGAGGTCGAACAGCGCGCCGACGAGGAACGGCCCGAGGAACCCCCCGAGTTCGCCCACGGCGAAGACGAGCCCTATCGCGGTCCCCGTCAGGGCCGGTCCGATCCCGTCGAGTTCCGGCGGGACTATCCGGACGAGCGGGGAGATGCCGCCCACCCCGACGCCGCCGACGAGCGCGCCGGCGACCGGGAGCGCAAACGGGACGCCCGGGAGGAGCAGCGTCGCGGTCCCCAGGGCACACGCCGCGCCGCAGGCGGCGATGACGGCTCCCCGCCGGCCGAGCTTGTCCGAGAGAGCCGGGACGGTGAGGGTCCCGGCCGCCTCCGCGACGACGAACGCGCTTGTGACGGTCGCCGCGAGCGTCGGGGCGACGCCCCGCGACCGGAGCACCGTCGCCAGCCAGTTCTGGAGCCCGTGGACGATGAGCAGGTAGACGACGCCGACGACGACCAGCCAGCGCATCGCGGGCGTGTTGAACACCCGGCTCACGTCCCGTCTGAGCGCGGTTACGCCCCGGACGCCGCCGTCGGCGCTGGTTCCCTCGGGGTCCCCGGTCGACCCGTCGGGCGGCCCCCGGAACGAGGAGAGCGGCGCGAGGTAGACCATCAGCCACCAGAGGACGGCGTAGCACAGCACCGCGACGCCGGTGACGGTGAACAGCGGCCGCCACCCGCCGAGCATCGGACCGACGACGCTCCGGCCGAGGCTGAACGCGCTCGCCGTCCCCACGAACGATCCGAGCATGTAGATTGAGGAGGGCGTCCCCGTGGCGTCGGCCGGGAACAGCTCCGCGACGAGCTTCGGGAGGCCGAACGTGATGGTCGTACCCCCGACCCCGACCACCACGGTCAGCGCCAGCAGGACGGCGAACGAGTCCGCGCCCGCCCGGCCGACCTGCGCCGCGCCGAACAGCGTGACGCCGATGCCGATGGCCCGGTACGGGCCGATGCGGTCGGTCACCACCCCCGAGAACAGCGCGACGGGGACGTAGGTAAGCGGTATCGCCCCCGTCAGCAGGCCGGCCTGCGTGTTCGTGAGGCCGAGTTCGGCGACTGTCTCCGCGAGGTATGCCGCGATGGAGAACCAGACGAGCATCAAGCTCGCGTACGCGAGCGTCCCCATCCCGAGCAGGCCGTAGCGCAGTCGCGACCGGTCCACTGGGGGCGGTTCCGACGGGGAGGTGATGAACGCTCCGGTCGGACCGACGGAACTTATCGCGACCTCGGGGCGTCGGGGGTGATCGTCGAGTTCCGAGCCGCTGCGACGACCGCGGGTCGGGACGGCGGCTCAGTGTTTCATCGGCCTGTGACCGGCCTCGACCCCGGGGAAGAGCCGCGAACCGACCTCCGAGAGGAGGGCGTCCTCGGCCCGCTTCAGGTGCTCGCCGGCGGTCGAGCGGTGGACCCCGAGGTGGGCGGCGATGTCCTCCATGGTCACCTGCGAGTGCCCGTCGTAGTAGCCGATCGAGAGCGCCGCCCGGAACGTCTGGGCCTGCCGGTCGGTGAGCGACGAGCGGAACGGACCGTGTCGCACGGCCTCCCCATCGGTGAGCGCTTCGACGTGGACGCTCCGGAGGACGTTGACGTCGTTGTCGAAGCGCTCCACGGAGTCGACGAACTCCCGGACCTCGTCCTTGTTACCGGTGTAGATCGTCCAGTGCTCGATCCCGCTGCGGACGACGACCGTCGGGTGCCGGAAGCAGCCGGCCTGCTCCACGAGGCGGCGTATCGGGGGGTTCCCCTCCGCGAAATCGATCTCGCTCACGTAGTGAGCGACCCCCGGCCAGCCCCGTTCCTCGTCGGCCCGTTCCAGGCTGTCGGCCGACGGGTGGTCCCGGAAGTCCTCGACGAACGACTCGACCGCCGCCCGCTCCCCCTCGAAGCGGAGCAGTCGCTTGGCCCGACCGTCTCCCGACGCCACCCGCCGAACGTTCTCGAAGCGGACCTCCGGATGATCGATCGAGACGTCGGAGATTGGACATCCCCGGTGCCGGATGGCCACCTCTGTCTCCCACATGGTAGTCCGAAACGAGCGAGTGCGGAAATACGTTCCGTACCGTCCACTCACGGCCGTCTGCGTTGGTGACAGTTGACCGACCAGATATGTCCGACCCAATCCTTAGATGGGTGTGATAGTGAGGGTCAGTCGTGATGGACGACATCGACAGGGCGGACCTCGAGGGGCCGAAAATAGATAGGCGGACTACGGTGAAACTGTTGGGCGCAGCCGGGATGGCCGGCCTGGCGGGCTGCACCGGTGGCGGCGACGGGGGCGACGGGGGCGACGGTAGTGACGGCGGCGGCGACGGCGGTTCGACCCCGACCGAGGGTGACGGCGGCGACGGCTCCGCCAGCACCGGCGGGACGCTCACCGCCGGCTGGCTCACCGACCAGATCGAGTTCCTCGATCCCCACAAGGTCGACAAGGGGACGCAGATCGAGATCCACTCGAACATCTACAACGGGCTCCTGAAGCTGGATCAGGACGTCCAGATCGTCGGCGACGCGGCCCAGGACTGGTCGCTGCCGGACGACTCGACGTTCGTGTTCCAGCTGGCCGACGGGATCACGTTCCACAACGGCGAGCCACTCGACGCGGCGGCGGCCAAGTGGTCCCTGGAGCGACTCCAGGGGATGGACACCTCGCCGCACGTCGGGAAGGTCACGAACGTCGACGAGATCGAGGCCGACGGGACGGAGCTGACGGTCCATCTCAGCCAGCCGTACGCGCCGTTCGTCTCGTTCATGCTCCGCGGGCCGGGCCGGGCCGGGACGATCGTCCCGGAGGTCGCCGCGGAGAACCCCGACGAGTTCAACCGGATGCCGGTCGGGAGCGGCCCCTTCGAGCTGACCGACCGGACCTCCGGGGAATCGCTCACCCTCGAGGCCTACGACGACTACTGGGAGACCGACGAGGACGGCAACCAGCTGCCGTACCTCGACGGGGTCGAGATCGACCTCATCCCCGAGCCGAGTACGATGTGGTCGGCCGTTGAGGGCGGCGCCGTCGACTTCGCGAACCTGATCACCGGCGAGTTCGCCCAGCAGGCCGAGGGTCGCGACGACATCCGCATCGAGGCGGCCAGCTCCGGCGAGTGGAGCTGCCTGGCCCCCCTCTGTACGAACCCCGCGGACCACGAGGAGACGGTCAAGTGGATCAGCGGGTTCGACGACGTCACCCAGCAGTGGAACGGCGAGGACATCCCGACGTCCGACGCGCGGGTGCGCCGTGCGCTCGCGAAGGGTATCGACCGCGAGGCGATCGCCGAGCGAGCGTGGTTCGGTTACGCGGAGCCGGCCCACACGCTGTACAGCCCGGCGATCGGCTGGCTCTACGACGCGCTGGGCGGCGAGGAGCCCGACCCGGGCCAGTTCTACGACCCGGAGGGGGCCGAGGAGCTGCTCGACGAGGCCGGCTACACCGGTGACCCGCGCCTGGAGCTCGACGTCCTCTGTCTCCCCGAGGACGAGCGGGAGCTGACGGTCGTCCAGGACCAGTGGTCCGACATCGGCATCGAGGCCGAACTCAACATCCAGCAGCAGTCCTCCTACTGGGACAACACCTACCGCTACCAGCAGCTGGTGACCGCCTACGGCGGGGCGGCCGACGTCGATCCCTGGATGTCGGACTTCAAGCAGCTCGGATACCCCGACGAGGAGACCGGCGAGGGCGCCTGGCAGCGGCCCCTCTACTTCGACGAGGAGTTCTCGGAGCTCCTGGGGGAGGCGCACGCGAGCCCGGATCTGGAGAACCGCGCCGAAATCTACCGGGACATCAACGCCAAGCTTGTCGAGGACGCGCCGTTCGTCATGACGACCTTCCCGCTGAACCCGAAGTCGTTCGGGCCTGGCGTCAGCGGCATCGGCGTCCAGGCGGGCCTGAGTAACTTCCACCGTGCGAGGCTCGAACAGTAGCATCCCTCGACCGCTCCACCGACAGCTACACATGTACGTATCCGACGCGAAAGGCTCGCGACCGAGATCGAGCGCGACAGCGCATCGACAACTACACATGTACGTATCCACCCCCTCGCCAGAACAGGGCCCCGGGAGGACCGACCCATGGGGGTGAGGCGCTACCTCCTCAAGCGGCTGCTCCACTCGGCGTTCGTCATCTTCTTCGTGGCGACGGTCGTGTTCGCGGCCGTCCGGTCGATCCCGGGGGACCCGGCGCGGCTGATGCTGGGCGGCGACGCCGACTCCGACGCCCTGAGGGCACTGCGGAACGAACTCGGGCTGAACCAGCCGCTGCACGTCCAGTACCTCCGGTGGCTGCGGCGGATCCTCACGGGCGACTTCGGCGAGTCCATCCGGACCGGCCAGTCGGTGCTGGACCTGCTGGTCCAGGTCTCGGGACCGACGCTGAGCATCGCGGCGCTCGGGATGGTCATCGCGCTCATGATCGCGATCCCGACGGGGATCATCAGCGCGACCAAGCGCTACGAGTTCGAGGACTACGTCGCTACCGTCGTCGCCTTCTTCGGGATCAGTATGCCGGCGTTCTGGATCGGCATCGTGCTGATCCTCGTGATCGGGGTGAACGTCGACGCCATGCCGACGTTCGGCTACACCCCCCTCGATGAGGGGGTCGTGCCGTGGGTCAAGTCGATACTCCTCCCGTCGATCGCCGTCGGAGTACCCTACGGCGGCATCCTGATGCGGATGATGCGGTCCTCGATGCTCGAGGTGCTCAACGAGGACTACATGCGGACCGCCCGGGCGAAGGGGTTGAGCTCCAACCTGGTGCTGTTCAAACACGGCCTCCAGAACGCGCTCATACCGGTGGTCACCCTCGCCGGCATCTTCCTCGCGGTCGTGCTCGGCGGCGTCGTCGCCGTCGAGATCGTCTTCGGAATACGTGGGCTCGGTCGGCTGCTCATCGGCTCGATCAACCGCCGCGACTTCCCCGTGATACAGGGGACCGTCATCATCATCTCGTTCGCGTTCGTGTTCATGAACCTGATAGTCGACATGCTCTACACCATGATCAACCCGCGCATCCAGTACGGCGGTGGTGAGTGACCGTGGCCGCCGGTATCGACACCGAGGATAACAGGATCTTCGGGATACGGAGCGACCTCGCCGAGCGGTTCGCCGCCACCGTCCGCCGCGACCTCAAGGCGAAGATCGGCCTGGTGATCGTGGTGACGTTCGCGCTCGCCGCGATCTTCGCCCCCGAACTGGCGCCCCACGACCCGATGGCCCAGGACTTCGTCCCGCTCGACCCGCCGGCGCTGGGGACCGAAACACCGCTCGGGACCGACTCGTTCGGGCGGGACCTCCTGTCCCGGCTGATGTTCGGGGCGCGGATCAGTCTCGGGATCGGGCTCGGCGCGGTCCTGTTCGGGGCCGGGCTCGGGGTCGTCCTCGGGCTCGTCGCCGGCTACTACGGCGGCTGGGTCGACGACCTGCTGATGCGGAGCGTGGACGTGATGTGGGCGTTCCCGTGGCTCCTGATCGCGATCATGCTGGTGGCGATCTTCGGCCAGGGCATCTGGAACGTCGTCGTCGCGGTCGGGTTCGCGTACATCGACGACTTCGCCCGGATCACCCGCGGCGAGGTGCTCTCGATCCGGACCGAGGAGTACATGCTCGCGGCCGAGAGCCTCGGGCTGGGCGACTTCGAGATCATCGTCGAGGAGGTGTTCCCGAACACGGTGGCGCCGATCATCGTCCAGTTCACCGTGCTGGTGGCGCGAGCCATGCTGGCGGAGGCGACCCTCTCGTTCCTGGGGCTCGGCGTGAAGCCCTCGACGCCGACGTGGGGCGCGCTCCTCGGTCAGGGACGGAACTTCATCACCCAGGCGTGGTGGATCTCGATCATCCCGGGACTCCTCATCATGGTCACCGTGCTCGGGATCAACCTCTTCGGGGACGCGCTGCGGGACGCATTCGACGTCAGGGAGACCGATACGGAATGAACGACCACCTGCTGGAGGTCGAGAACCTCCACACGACGTTCGAGACGGAACGGGGCGAGGTGCCCGCCGTCGACGGTGTCTCGTTCACCGTCGACCGCGGCGAGGTGTTCGGTGTCGTCGGCGAATCCGGCTCCGGCAAGTCGGTGACGGCGCTGTCGGTGCTCGGCCTGCTGGACGGGGCGCGCATCGAGGCCGACGCCATCCGTTACGACGGGGAGGACCTCCTCGAGAAGACCGATGCGGAGATGCGGGCGGTCCGGGGCAACCGGATCAGCATGATATTCCAGGACCCGATGAGCAGCCTGAACCCGGTGATGACCGTCGGCGAGCAGATCGCCGAGGTCGTCCGCCACCACCACGAGACGGGCGAGCGTCGGGGGTTCTGGAGCGAGATGCGCCGCAAGTACGTCACCGGGACGAGCGAGAAGAGCCCCTCCTGGGGGCGCGCGGTCGAACTGCTGGAGACGGTAGGTATCCCCGAGCCCGCCCAGCGGGCCCACGAGTACCCCCACCAGCTCTCCGGCGGGATGAAACAGCGGGTGATGATCGCCCAGGCGCTCGCCGGCGAGCCGGACCTGCTGGTCGCCGACGAGCCGACGACCGCGCTCGACGTCACCATCGAGGCACAGATACTCAACGAACTGCTCGACCTCCGCGACGAGTTCGACCTGTCGATACTGCTCATCACCCACGACCTCGCCGTGGTCAGGGAGACCTGCGACCGCGTGGCGGTGATGTACGCCGGCGAACTGATGGAGACCGCCGACACGGCACCGCTGTTCGAGGACCCGCGCCACCCCTACACCCGGGGGCTCATCAACTCCATCGCCCGCATCGACGACGACCGCGAGTGGCTCGACGCCATCGAGGGGAACGTTCCCGAACCGGCCGAGAAGCCCACCGGCTGTCCGTTCCGGAACCGCTGCGAGGCGGCGTTCGCGCTCTGTGAGCAGCCGCTCGTCGGCTACCGGGGTGAACAGCCCGACCACACGACGTGGTGTCACCTCTACAACGACGCCGTCGAGTACGACGGCGAGGAGGCGACCGTCGTCGACGTGGACCGTGCGATGGAGCTCATCGAGGAGCACGCGGCGGAGGGGGAGGCCCCTTCACGCGCGCGAACGAGAGGTAAGTACGCGTGAGCACTGACACGCCACACGGCACGGACACCGACGACCGGACCACGGGGGCGACCGACGCCGGCGCGGGCGAGGGGACGCCGCTCCTCGAGGCCGAGGGGCTGAAGAAGCACTTCCCGGTCGAGCAGGGGTTCATCGACCGGCTGTTCAGCGACGAGCGGCTCGTCCACGCCGTCGACGGCGTGGACCTCACGCTCGACGAGCGCGAAACGCTCGGGGTCGTCGGCGAGTCCGGCTGTGGCAAGTCGACCCTCGGACGGACGCTCGCGCGGCTCTACGAGCCGACCGCGGGCACCATCCGGTTCGACGGCGAGGACATCTCCGAGGCCGGCGGCAAACGACTGAAACGGCTCCGCAAGGACGTCCAGGTCATCTTCCAGGACCCGCTCTCCTCGCTGAACCCCCGGAAGACCGCCGGGGAGATCGTCCGCAAGCCCCTCGCGGTCCACGACATCGCCACCGGCGAGGCCCGCGAGGCCCGCGTCGCCGAACTGTTCCGCGAGGTCGGCCTCTCGCCGGACGTCGCCGACCGCTACCCCCACGAGTTCTCCGGGGGGCAGCGACAGCGTATCGGCATCGCGCGGGCGCTGGCGGTCGAGCCGCGGCTCATCATCGCCGACGAGCCGGTGAGCGCGCTCGACGTCTCGGTGCAGGCCCAGATCATCAACCTGATGAAGCGCCTGCAGGACGACTACGGCCTCTCGTACGTCTTTATCGCCCACGACCTCTCGGTGGTCAGGCACGTCAGCGACCGCATCGCGGTGATGTACCTCGGGAAGGTCGTCGAGGAGGGGCCGACGAGGGCCATCTTCGAGTCGCCGCACCACCCCTACACCCGGTCGCTGCTGGCGGCGATCCCCAGCGTCGAGGGCCGGACCAGCCGGCAGAAGGTCCCCCTCGAGGGGAACCCGCCGAGCCCCATCGACCCGCCCTCGGGCTGCCCGTTCCACACCCGGTGTCCGGAGTACATCGACGAGGAGTGCGAGGCCGAGGAGCCGCCGCTGGCTCCCGTCGACGGCGACGAGACGCACCGGTCGGCCTGCCACTGGAACGACCGCGACGCGGCCGAACGTCGCCGACAGAGCCCCTACGAGGGGGGCGGCCCGGGCCGGTGAGCGACGAGACGGAGCGGGCCGACGACGCCCGCGAGCACCTCGGGTTCTCCCGGTGGTGGCTGATCGTCGTCGCGGCGCTGGCGATGGGCGTCGTCAGCCCCTACCAGTACGTCTGGTCGTCCATCGAGGGGCCGCTCGCGCGGGACCTCGGCATCCCGTTGCCCCAGCTGGGCCTGGTGTTCACGCTGTTCGTGATCTTCCAGGCCGGCTCGCAGTTCCCGGTCGGCTGGTGGCGCGACCGCCACGGCCCCCGGGTCCTGACCGGTATCGCGGCCGTCCTCGCCGGCGGGAGCTACGTCGGGCTCGCCTACGCGACGAGCGTCTGGCAGCTCTACGTCCTCTACTCGCTCGGCGCGATCGGCGTCGGCATCGTCTACACGGTGGCGGTGAACACGGCGCTGAAGTGGTTCCCCGACCGCCGGGGGCTCACGACCGGCGTCGGGACGATGGCCTTCGCGGGCGGCGCGGCGCTGTTCGTCCCCTACGTCCGGGCGAACTCGGCAGTCGGCGCCTACGGCGACGTCCTCCGGAACATGGGCCTCCTTATCGGGCTGGTCGTGCTCGTCGCCGCGTACGTCCTCCGCGATCCGCCGGCCGGATGGGGCGGTACGGCGTCGGCCGAGGCGGACGCCGATGGCACGGCAGCCGACGGCGGGACCCCCGGCGCGGGCCGAGAGTACACCTGGCGCGAGACGGCCCGGACCTGGCAGTTCTGGCTGATGTACGCCATGTTCGTCGCGGTCAGCGGCGCCGGGCTGATGGTGACCGCGAAGGTGATTTCGTTCGCCCAGGCGATGGAGCTGACCGAGAACACCGCGACGCTCTCGGCAACCGTCCTGCCCGTCGCGGCGGGCGTCGGCCGGCTCGTGATGGGCGACCTCTCCGACCGGTTCGACCGTCGGTGGACCATGGCCGCTTCGTTCGTTCTCTGCGGCCTCGGCGTCGGCGGGGTCGTCCTCGGCGCACAGGCCGGCTCGGTCCTCCTGTTCGTCGGGAGCGTCGTCGTCGCCGTGTTCTTCTGGAGCCCGCAGTACACCCTGTTCCCGAGCCTCGTCGGGGAGTACTACGGCACGGCCCACTCCTCGTCGAACTACGCGCTGCTCTACTCCGGGAAGATGTGGGGTGGGGTCTTCGGCGGCGCCGTCACCGGCTGGCTGGTGACGGTCACCGACTGGCCAACGGCGTTCGGCGTCGGCGGGGCCCTGGCCGTCGCGGCCGGCGTGGCCGCGCTCGGCCTGCGAGCGCCGTCGTCGCAGGACGACACGACCGAGGGGTACGCGCCGTCCTCGTCCGAGGACTGATCCCCGGTCCCGCGCAGGTGTAGACGTCGTCCCCCCACGGCGACTCTCGAGCGTCTCTCGGCGAGGATACGACGCCAGGAACCCCACCCGGCCGACTGAGGCCGGACACGAGCGGCGTCGACCGACGTGGTCGCTTGTGGGATCCACGCGAGTGCCGTTGCGTCGACGGGGCTGACAGGCGGTGGGGCAGAAGCCGGGGCCCCGGGAGATCCCACCGCACTACCGCGATCCCTCCAGGGGTGACGGTCAGGTCACGGGATGGGTGGTCCCGTCCGAGTATTTGAACCTGTGGTCCGGACACCGACGGGGGCCGGACGGCCTTCGATCCGCTACGCGGCCGGACGGATCGGGGGGGCCCCGAATCGGCGAACACCGTTCGTGGGGACGGAAGTTAAGTACCGGAATCCCCTACTCCACGGCGAGTGACCGGTACACACGAGGAAACGGCGGTGGTCGCCAAGCGCGTGGACTCCGGGGGGGCGGACACCGAGGAGATCCGCGAACTGGCGCGTGCGGCGGGGTATTCGGTCGCCGCGGAGGTGACCCAGACCCGCAAGGAGGACCCCGCGACCTGCCTCGGGGAGGGGAAGGCCGAGGAGCTCGCGCGGGTCGTCGAGGCGACCGAGGCGACGACGGTCCTCTTCGACAACCGGCTCGGGCCCTACCAGACGTTCAACCTCGGGAACATCCTCCCGGAGGGCATCGAGCTGATGGACCGCTTCCGGCTCATCCTGGAGATCTTCGGCCAGCGGGCCAACACGAAGAAGGCACAGCTCCAGGTGGAGCTGGCCGAACTCAGGTACGAGCTCCCGCGCGCGGAGGCGAAGGTCTCGCTCGCCAGGCGCGACGAGCGCCCCGGGTTCATGGGGCTCGGCGAGTACGACGAGTCACGCGAGGAGGACATCAAGAAGCAGATCTCCAACATCCGGGCGGAGCTGGAGCGGATCGAGGAGACCGACCAGCACCGGCGCGAGCAGCGCCGCGAGTCCGGGTTCGATCTCGTGGCGCTCGCGGGCTACACCAACGCCGGCAAGTCGAACCTGCTCCGCAGGCTCGCGACGGACCTCGACGTCGACGAGAACGAGGGCCTCCACCCCGACCTCGACACGACAGCCGAGTCCGAGGACCGGCTCTTCACGACGCTCGGGACGACCACCCGCCGGATGGAGACCGACCGCAGGGACGTCCTGCTGACCGACACCGTCGGGTTCATCTCCGACCTGCCACACTGGCTCGTCGAGTCGTTCAAGTCCACGCTCTCGGAGGTGTACCGCGCCGACCTCGTCCTGCTGGTCGTGGACGTCTCGGACCCGATCGAGGAGATCCGCGAGCGGCTCGTCACCAGCCACGACACGCTCTACGAGCGCAACGAGGCACCGATCGTCACGGTGCTGAACAAGGTCGACCGCGTCGACGAGGCCGAACTCGAGCGCAAGCGGCAGGCGCTCTCCTCGCTCGCGCCCAACCCGGTCGCCGTCAGCGCGACCGAGGGTACCGGCATCGAGGAACTGGAGGCGCGCATCGACCGCGAACTCCCGCCGTTCGAGTCCGAACGGCTCGTCCTCCCGATGTGTGACGACGCCATGAGCCTCGTCTCCTGGGTCCACGACAACGCCCACGTCGAGGATGTCGACTACGGCGAGCAGGTGACCATCTCGTTCGAGGCCCGGCCCTCGGTGATCGAGCAGGCGCGGGCGAAGGCCAGCGACGTGGCCGCGCCGATGGGCGCCTGATGCGGACGGTTGTCGTCCGCTACCGCTCCCCGCTCGCGGCCCGCGGAAGTTCCACGACGAACACCGAACCGCGGGGCTCGTTCCCCTCGACCCATACGTCGCCACCGTACTCGTCGACCAGCCGCCGGATCAGGACGAGTCCGCCGCTCGCGGACCCGGGTACGCCGGTCCCGAAGAGTGACCCTTCCTGCTCGTCGGGTGGGCCCGGGCCGTTGTCCCGGACGGTCAGCCGGACGGTCTCCGGTTCGGTTCGTACGGAGACGGCCACCGTCGGCTCGTCGGCGTCGTTGTGTTCGACCGCGTTCTCGAGCAGGTTGTCCACGACGGATCGCAGACCGGCGTTCGCGGTGACGCTGGCCTCCTCGGGGAGGTCGGTCCGCACCTGGACGCCGAACGCGTCGTCGATGCGGGCGGCCATCTCTTCCACGTGGGCCACGAGGTCGGCCGCCTCGATGTCCGGATCGCCGGTCAGCGTCTCCGCGACCGCACGCGAGGTCTCGATCCGACCGAGCGCCTCCTCCGCCTTGTCCGCGATGACGGCGGGGTCGCCCGGGCCCGCGTCGGGGTCGGCGTCGCCGGACGGGCGGTCGGCGGCGAGGAAGTCGGCCTGTCCCACGATCACGGCGAGGTCGTTCCGCAGGTCGTGACGGACGAGTTCGTTGACGAGCGCCAGCGCGTCGTTCGCCCTCCGCGCCCGGCGGGCGTCCCTCCGTGCCCGGGCAGCGTAGTAGCCGGCGACGAGCCCGGCGATCGCGCCCGCCTCGGTCGCGACTAACAGCGCGAACGCGGGTTCGCCGACGACACGACCCTCGACGGCGCGCACGAGGATCGTCGCGCCGGTCACGGCCAGCAACAGGAGGGCACCGACGAGACACCAGACGAGGATCGTCGACAGCTCTCGGGGACCGAGGTCGGTCCTGGAGAGCCGGTAGCCGCCGTAGACGAGCCCCAGGGCCGGCGCCCCGTCCAGGAGCACCGCGACGAGGGAGGCGACCGGACTGTCGAGGACGAGGAGTTCGCGCGCGTGCCAGCCCACGGCGACGAGAAGGAGCACCGCTCCGAGAGCCGCGACGAGCAGCGGCGACCGCTCTCCGAGTTCGTCGTGACGCACGATGCCGACTACCCCCACTCGCCGCTTATGCGTTTCGAACGACTCCGACCTCGTTAGACCCGAGCATGGCCAGTAGGGTCAGTCACGGGTCGTTCCGGCTGGATCCGGTCCGGCGCGGTCCGGTTCCCGTCCCGGATACCGAGCGTCTCGCTCGATACACCCCCTACCGGTACGCCGACCCGTACCGGAGCCGGCCGTTCCGATTACGACGGTCCTCGTGGGACTGATGGCCCCGCTCGCGGGTCGGTCCGACCATCGGTCCCGGGGCCGCCACGAGGGGAGCGTACTCCGGCAGATACCGACGACGGGCCCTATCCGTCCGGCCGCCGCTTGTCCTTCTCGAGCACGCGAACGTCCGAGATGCGGGTCGCGGGATACCCTCCGTCCTCGTCCTTCTCGACCGCTTTCACCATGTCCCAGACGACGTTCAGGCCCGTCGTCACGCCCTCCAGGGCCTCCATCTCGCAGCCGGTCTTGCCCGTCGTCTCGACGGCGACGGTGAGCGTGATCCGGTCCTCGCCCACGTCGAACTCGGTGTCGACGTTCGTGATCGGGATCCCGTGACACATCGGGATGGACTCCCAGGTGTGCTTCCCGCGGGCGACCGCCCGACGCGCCGTGTCGGGCTTGTCGCCCACGTCGACCATCTGGACGTCCCCGGACTCGTCGACGTGCGTGAGGTCCGCGTCCGGGGCCGCACCCTCCGCCGGTTCGGATCCGTCACTCATCGTCGGCCCTCCGGAGCGCGTCCGGCACCGCGTCGATCAGGTCCGTGGCGACCAGGCCGTACCCCCGCTCCTCGGCCACGGTATCGCCGGCCCGGCCGTTGGCGAACGCCGCGACCGACGCGGCGTGCCCGGGCGGCAGCACGCAGGCGAGCGCACCCGTCACCCCCGCGAGCACGTCGCCGGTCCCGCCGACGGTCATCCCGGGGTTCCCGGTCCTGTTGACTCGGGTCCGCTCGCCGTCGGAGATCACGTCGTACGCCCCCTTCACGAGCAGCACGTGGCCGATCTCGGCCGCGAACCGCTCGACGAGTTCGGCCCTGTCGCGCCAGCGCTCGCTCGTCTCGCCGCCCATCCCCACGAGCTCGCCCTGGTGTGGCGTACAGATCAGCGTCGCCTCCGTGTCCGCGTCGGGGACGGCCCCGAGGGCGTCCGCGTCGACGACGGCCGTCCCCTCGTAGCCCTCGAGGAACGACCGGACCGCCTCGAGGGCCTCCCCGTCGTCACCGAGGCCGGGGCCGAGGACGACCGCGTCGGGCTGGTTCGCCAGCGCGGCGATCCGCTGGACGTGGCCCGGACGGAGATGGTCCCCGGAGAACGGCCGGACGATGAGGTCCTCGCCGAACCCCTGGACCTCGCGGGCGATGGTCTCCGGGCAGGCGACCCGGACGAGATCGGCGCCGGCACGGAGCGCCGCCCGCGCGGCCAGCGTCGGCGCGCCCGTGTACGGCCCGCCGCCCACGACGAGCACCTCCCCGTGGTCGCCCTTGTGGCTCCCCGGGTCCCGATCCAGGCGGAGGAGGTCGCCGGGGCCGACGAACGTCTCCGCGGCCTCGGGGATGCCGATGGGCTCGACCCGGACTTCCGCGTCCAGATCGGCGAGCCCCGGCTTCGTGTCGTGGAACGTCACGACGTGGTCGGCCTCGACCGCGCCCGCGTAGGTCCCGCCCGTGTCCGCGTCGACGCCCGAGGGGACGTCCACCGAGAGGACGGTCGCGTCCGACTCGTTCATCGCCCGCGCGGCGGTCCGTTCCGGCTCCCGGAGGTCCCCGGCGATACCGGTCCCGAGCATCGCGTCGACCACGAGGTCCGGTTCGGGGTCGTCAAGCGAGAGGTCCGTCGAGTCGCGTACCTGCCGGGCGTCCATCTCGGCGCTCTCGAGTGCCCCCCAGTTCTCCGCGGCGATGCGCGTGGAGATGGTCTCGGGCCGTCCGAGCAGGTGGACCGACACGTCGTAGCCGGCCAGGAAGCGTGCGGCGACCGCGGCGTCCCCGCCGTTGTTCCCGCGGCCGCAGACGACCGCGACGCTCGCCCCAGGGTCCGCGAGGTTCCGAACCGCCCGGGCGACGGCGTTGCCCGACGACTCCATCAGCTGTTTTCGGGGGACGCCGAGGGCCTCGGCGTTCGCGTCGAGGACCTCGACCTCCCGTGCCGGTATCATGGCCGGGCGTTCGGTTGGGGTTCGGTTAAGCCTGCGGGGAATCGGCCCGGGGACGGGGTTCCCCCGCTCGCCAGTGGATTTACCGCCGACTCCGACGCGAACACTCGAGGCGGTCATCGGCCCGTAATCCGAAAGAACCGACTCCGCTCTGTCCGGGGAGGCGCCTCACCGCCGTATCTCGAACCCTTCCAGTCCCTCCGGCTCCTCGTACTCGACCGAGACGTCCCGGACGTTCGCCCGCGGCGAGCCCTCGTGGCACCACTCGACCATCGACTCGACCGCGTTCCGTGGCCCCTCGAACGCCGCCTCGACGCGGCCGTCGTCGAGGTTCCTGACCCAGCCGTCGACGCCGTGCTCGCGGGCGGTATCCCGGGTGTTCGCGCGGTAGTAGACCCCCTGGACGCGCCCGGAGACGAACGCGTGCGCACGGGTCCGCTCCTGGTCTGACATGCTCGCCAGTAGAGGCCCGCGTCCGAAAAGTCGGTCGGCGTGCCGCCCGGGCCGCCCTTTATTTCCCGTCGCGCGGAACCGGTGGTGTGAACCCCCACCCGTCGCTCCCCGATCTCGACGACCTCCCACCCGATCACTTCGAGGGGGGGGTCTGGATACGCGAACTCGTCGCGGGCGACGGTTTCCGGTTCCGGGTCACGGACGGGGGGTACCTCCGGTTCGGGGTCGGCGAGCGGACGTTCGAGGCGGACCCGCCGCTCCGGCTCCGGCGGTCGGTCGGGCACGTCCGTCGGCGGTTCGACGTCGACGCGCTGCTCCGGGAGGCGAGCGATCCCACCGACCTCGTCTTCTACGGGGTCGCGACCGTCCGGGACGGGGTGGCGTACGACTGGAGCCGGCTCCCGCCGTTCCTCGGTTTCGACGTCCGGGACGGCGCCCGCGGGCGGTGGCTGGCGAACGACGCCGTCGAGCGGGCGTTCGAGGGGCTCGGCCTCGGCGCGGCGAACGCCTTCGAGAAGGAACTCCCGGTGCGGCACTTCTACCCCGACCGGTACGAGGTCCCCGAGTCGGCGTGGTACGACGGTCCCGCAGCGGGGGTCGTGGTCCGGGACAGCCACGGCAGTCGTGCGCGCTCCCGGAACGCCGAGGCCGAGCGGTCGGACGGACCGCCGGACCTCCCGACGGAGCCCGAGGCGCTCGCCTCCGCGGTCGTCACCGACGGACTCGTCGAGCGACTCGCGGCGGACCTCGGCGAGGGCGCCTCGTTCGACGCGCTGCTTGAGACCACCCTCGACGAGACGTACCGGCTCGCCCACGGCGCGGTCGAGGGGTGGGACGGCGCGGAGACCCGGGCGTTCCGCGGGGCGGTCGCCGAGCGGGTACGGGAGTTCGCCTGATACGGACGGTCGTGACGAGCCCCCTACTCCCCGCCCATCCGGAGATAGAAAAAAACGTACGTCTGAGCGTAACCGGCGTACTCGCCGCCGAACCGCTCGCGGATCGCTCGGGACGTATCCCGGTAGTTCCCGCGGTCGCAGTCGGGGTAGTACTCGGTGATGGCGGTGCGTATCCATGTGTCCAGGGGAACGGCTTCGAGGAACCCGAGCGAGAACAGCAGGACGCAGTCGGCCACCTTCTCGCCGACGCCGACGAACCGGGTGAGGTACTCGCGGGCCTCCTCGTAGTCCATGTCCGCGGCCACGGCGGGGTCGGCCTCGCCCTCGGCGACCATCCCGGTCGTGCGCTTCACGTACGGCGCGCGGTAGCCGAGCGAGAGGTCGCGCAGGTCGGTCTCGGTCGCCGCCGCGAGGTCGGCGGGCGTGGGGAACGCGTGGTAGGTCGCGCCGTCGAACTCGACGGCCTCGCCGTACGCCCGGGCGAGCCGCTGGACCATCCCGTGGATCCGCTCGACGCGCATCTGCGCCGAGCAGATGAACGAGACCAGCGAGCCAAAGGGCGGGTCCCGGACGAGCCGCATCCCCCGGTAGCGGTCGTAGGCCCGCTCGAGGAGGCCGAGGTCCGGCGAGGCGTCGACGATGGCGTCGAGGTCGTCCTCGAGCCGCAGGAGGCGCTCGAGGTGGTCGGGCGCGTCGGGCGTCGACGCCTCCCACTCCAGGTCGGTGCCGGTCCACCGGGCGCGGACCACCTCCGGGTCCCCGGTCCGGGTCCACGCCGCCGGGAGCACGGTGTGGTACCACCCGTCGCCGCCGCGCGGGACGTCGGTCCCGAACATGTCGCCGTCCTCCCGGGACCAGAGGTAGGTCTGGCCGCTCTCGACGGTCGCCTGCATATCGAACCCCCCGGCCAGCCGGCCGCCGGGGACGACGCCCTCGTGCATGTCGTCGTCGTCGGGACGCCCCCGCTTTCGGCTTTCGACTCCGACCCGGGGTGTGTGCCGTGTTCCCGATAGGCGAAGTTTCATGTCGATGGAAAGTGAACCGAAGCCTGTCATGGACTGTCGAGTCGTCGTGGAGGCCGCCGTTCCGGTGTACGACGTGGCGACCGCCGACGAGGCGGTCCGGATCGCCATCTCCAAGACGGGGGAGATGCTGAACCCGGACCTCAACTACGTCGAGATCGACATGGGCGAGCGGGCCTGTCCCCACTGCGGCGACGACCTGGAACCGGCGTTCATCGCGGCGGACGAGGGCCTGGTCGCGCTCGAACTCGAGATGACCGTCTTCAACGTCGAGCGGGAGGAGCACGCATCGCGCATCGCCCGCAAGGAGATCGGCCAGCGGCTCGAGAACATCCCGCTCGAGGTGCTGGTCAGCGAGGTCATCGACGAGGGTGACGACGGGACCGACGACGCGAGCGAGGGCGACGCGGACGTCACGGATCGGGACACCGGGACCGACGAGGCGGACCGGGGCGGGGACGACGACGTCCTCCCCGAGTTCGAGGACCTCATCGAGGACAACTGACCGCCGGCCGAGGACCGGACGGCATCCGACCCCAGGGAGCCGACGCTCGGCCCGAAGCGATCCGGTTCGGCCGCACGAACGGCGGCGGCCGACGAACGGGGCCAGCCGGGACGCTCGTCGCCGCACACGGCCGTGGCTGGCGGGTCTCGATCGGTACATCCCGTCGGGGGGTACTCAGTCCGCGGTCGAGGGGACCGGCTGTTCCGTCTCGACCACCATCTCGGAGGTGATCCCGTCGGCGAGCGCGAAGACGGCCGCCTTGTGGTCGGTCTTCGATTTGTGGATCGATGTCGGGCGGACGCCCAGCTCCCGATAGCTCTCGTCGTCGATCTCGGTTCCGATGGACTGCTCGTAGTGGTTGCGTACCTCCGCAAGCAGGCCGTGGAGATGAATGAGCTCCTGCTTCTTCATGGTCGCTCTTGCGTAACCGCCGCACGTTTATAGTATTATCCTGAGTCTCGTTAACACGCGCCCCTTCTAGAGCGGCTCAGACACCCGTGTGAGACCGTTTCGCCCGGTCGAACGTTCGTGATAGATCTCCCGGCCGCCGGCACCGCGAAGGCTTTTTGCTCCGACGGGTCGGAACCCTCGGGCATGGATTACGAGGACCGACTCGACCGAGCGCTCGCGGAGACGCCCGACATCGAGGGGGAGGCCTCGCGGTTCCAGCTGCCCGACCCGGAGGTCCGCCAGGAGGGCAACGTCACGGTCTTCGAGAACTTCCGGGACGTCGTCGACCGGCTCGACCGGGAGGCCGATCACGTGATGCGCCACCTCCAGAACGAGGTCGGAACGAGCGCGAGCATCGACGAGCGGGGTCGGCTCCGGCTCACCGGGGAGTTCGGCGCCGAGCGGGTCCGCTCCGCCCTCGAGTCGTACGCCGACGCGTACGTCATCTGTCCGGAGTGTGGCCTGCCCGACACCCGCCTCGAGAAGGAGCGGGGTGCGTACGTCAGGCAGTGCAGCGCCTGCGGCGCCCGGTCCGCAACGGGGGAGTAGCCCTACAGCGCCTGCATCGTCCGGAGGTCGTGCTCCGTCCTCGCGAACTCGGAGAGCCGACGGCTCGCGTGACAGCCCGGACAGTGGAACGTCCGCGCCGGATCGGGGAGTTCGCTCGGGGACTGCTCCCAGTGCTTCCCACATTCCGGACACAGTAACCTGACGTACGTCTCCTCCATGACTCCCCGAGACGACTGTCGGGGTGAAAAAGGTTAGCACGGGGTCGGAGCCCGCCGATCCCTACGGGAGCACCGCACCGCCGTGGCCCACGACCGACTGCTCGTGCGGTCGCGTCCGGCGTACCGACGATCCTCGACCGTATCAGGCCGCGACGGCCTCGCCGGCCTCGAGCAGCTCCTTGTACCGGTTCCGGATGGTGACCTCGGAGATGTTGGCCACCTCGCTGACCTCGCTCTGGGTGACCTTCTCGTTGGTGAGCAGCGCGGCGGCGTACACCGC
>PXRQ01000060.1 GCA_003022005.1 Halobacteriales archaeon QS_5_70_15 | reverse complement strand
CGGGCTCCCGGCGCCACCCCGACTCGACGGTCACCGGCCACCAGACGTTCGCCCGCCGACGGCTCGGCGACGGGTTCGCGTGGCTGGCCCGCCGGCTGCTCGAGGCGGAGCTCTACGACTACCAGTGCGGCGCGAAGGCGCTGACCGCGGGCTGGTGGGAGCGGGTGCGCGGGCACCTCTACGAGTCCGGGTTCGCCTGGGACGTCGAACTGGTGGCGATGGCTGCCGCGCTCGGCGCCCGCGTCGAGGAGGTCCCCATCGAGTGGGAGGACCAGCCCGGGTCGACCGTCTCGCCCGTCCGGGACACGCTCTCGCTCGCGCGGGCGCTGTTCGTCGTCCGGCACCGCGCCCAGCGGCTCGGGAGCTCCCGGCTCCACGACGCCATCGCCGAGCACCGCGACGAGACCGCCCTCGTCGACCGGAAATGAGCGGCGCCGATCGGTGGGTCCGGTCGCTCCTCTCGGCCACTCGTTTCGGCCGGTTCGTGAGCGTCGGCGTCGTGGGCGCGGCCTTCGACGTGACGACCTCGACGGTTCTCAGCGAACTCGGCGTCTACCCCGAGTTCGCCGTTTTCGTCGGCATCGAGGTGGCCGTCGTCGTCATGTTCCTGCTCAACGACAACTGGACGTTCGCCCGGCAGGGCGCCGCGGGCCTCCGGGCGGCGCTCGGCCGACTCGCCCGCTCGAACCTCGTCCGCGCGGGCGGCATCCTCGTCCAGCTGGCGACGTTTCGACTCCTCTTCCGAGTCGTCGCGCTCGAACTGGACGTCGCGGGGGTCGACGGCTGGTTCGTCGTCTCGAAGGTCGCCGGCATCGGCACCGGCATGGTCGTCAACTACGTCGCCGAGAGCCTCGTCACCTGGCAGGTCCAGCACGGTCCCGAGTAAACTACCCCGCCCGACTCGCCACCTTCGGTGGCTCCTTGAGGACGGGGCGTTCCGTGGATTTCCGCACTTGCCGTCCCGTCCCCATGCGTGGGCGTGGCGCGGTGGACGACGGCAGGACGGGCACGCGGAGGGGTTTCCTGTGCGGTGTGCCGTCCCGTGGTCTGGGTCCGAAGCCGTCGCACCCGACGTTAATTCCCGGTGGACTCGGACGGACACGTTTGCAGTGCAGGGACGTGCCCTCGTCCCCGAGTTCAGGGCCGGCCTACGGCGGCCCTTGCATCGGGTCCATTTTGGCTCCGATGCAGTATCATGTGTTACGGTACCATGGACCAAAAGTGTTGCGAACGCGCTTCCGCCCCAGCCTACTCGTTCGCGTTGCTCACTCGGTGAGGCTGGGGCCTCCGCGCTACCGCTCGGTGACTTACGCCGCCCACCGCTCGGGTTCCACGTGGGTTCGTTGACCGACCGGAGCGTCCTGATCACGGGGGGATGTGGGTCGATCAGGAGGCGCCTCGTCGAGCGCATCCTCAACGAGGTCCGTCGTCGTCCGGATACTCGACACCGACGAGGCGGCGCTGTTCGACCTCCAGGGCGGTACGGCAAGGAGGGTCGGCTGCGCTACCTCCCGGAGAGCGTCCGCGACCGCGACGGGCTGACCCTCCAGGTCGTCGCCACGGGGGTGCATCCCTCTCCACGGCACGGACGGACCGTCGAGGGGATCCGGGCCGACGGGTTCGTCGTCGACCGGTAGGTGCTGATGCAGGTCGGGGGCGACACCGGGAAGACGATGGCGACGTCCCTCGGCGACGAAGCACGGGGGTGCGTCGGGCTCGACGGGGAGCCGTCGATCCGCACGGATCGGACTCCGACGCCTCGAACGAAAGTCCCCGCGGTCGTCGCGATCCTCGAGTTCGGGGCGGACGAGGGGGAGCGTCGCGGAACCGGTGACCGGGGACCGTGGCCGGCGGGTCGATCCGACCGGTCGACGCGAGAGCCGACCCCGCGGAGGATCGGGACGACGCGCGACGGCCTCGCGGCGTCCGCTGCTGCACCGACGTGTCCGCGCTCGGATACACCGAACACGTTCGTCCCAACCCCCTTTCTTCGCCGCGTAGAACGTCGGGATATGGAGGTCACCGCCGGACGCTCGCGAAGCTGCTCGTGGTCGCGTTCCTGTTCAACCTCGTCGTGATGGGCGCGGGGGCGGTCTACTCCTACCAGCAGGCCCCGCACATCCCCGAGTCGTTCGTCGGGCCCGACGGCGAGCGCGTGGCGACTGCCGAGGGGATACGGACCGGGAAGACGGTCTTCCAGTCGGACGCGCTGATGAACCACGGGTCGGTGCTGGGCAACGGCGCGTACTACGGGGTGGACTACACGGCGTTCGCGCTCGACCGGAAGACGGCGGCGATGCGGGAGCTCTACGCCGAGGAGCGGTACGGCGAACCGTACGACGAGCTCGCCTCCCCCGATCGAGCCGCCGCCGACACAACGGTCCGCGAGGCGTTCGTCGAGCGGGCCGGCTTCTTCCGCACCGGCGAGGCGCTCGGGATCGAGATACTCCAGTGGCTCCCGTTCGCGCTCGCGAAGACCTACCACATCGACCTGGGTATCCTCTGGATCGCGACGACCTGGCTCGGAGCCGGGCTGTTCCTCCCGCCGCTGCTGACCGGGACCGAACCCGAGGGCCAGGCGCGGTACGTGAACGTCCTGCTCGGGGCGCTCGTGGTCGCCGTCGGCGGCGGGTTCGCGGGGATCTGGCTCGGCGCGCAGGGCTACATCGAGGGGCCGCTCTGGTGGCTGCTCGGCAACGAGGGACTGGAGTACCCGGAGGTCGGTCGCGTCTGGCAGTTCGGGCTCCTCGCCGGCTTCGGCCTCTGGGCCGTGCTCGTCGCCCGGGCGTTCCGGCCGCTGCTCTCCCGCGAGCGGCCATACGGGCTGGCGCACACGATCCTCTACGCGGGCGGGTCGATCGGCCTGCTGTTCGTCGCCGGGATGTTCTACACGCCACAGACGAACATCGTCGTCACGGGGTTCTGGCGCCGGTGGGTCGTCCACATGTGGGTCGAGGGCGCCTTCGAGTTCTTCATCGTCGCCGTCGTCGGGCTGACGCTGGTCTCGATGAACCCCCTCTCGCGGCGGTCTGCCGAGAAGGCCGTCGCGTTCGAGGCGCTGTTCGTGATCATCCTCTTCGAGGCCATCGACGAGTACCGCGCGCTGGCGACCGCCGGCGAGGCGTTCCCCTACACCCTCCCGTTCGCGTTCATCATCGCCAGCGGAGCGTGGAACTTCCTGGGCGCGGGCGTGCTCGGGTTCTTCATCACCCTCCCGCTGGTCAACTACTACGAGCACGGCACCGACCTCACTGTCGGGCACGCCCACGCGGCGATGTTCGGCGCGTTGGGCTTTCTCGCCGTCGGGATGGCCACCTACGTGCTCCGCATCGCCTCCGACCCCGCCCGGTGGAACGGGCGCCGCCTGCGGTGGTCGTTCTGGCTCCGGAACGCCGGCCTCGCGCTGATGGTGTTCGTCTCCGTGCTCCCGGTGGGGTTCCTGCAGCTGGAGACGGCGTTCACCGAGGGCTACCACGCGGCCCGCTCGCTCGCGTTCTACGAGCGGGACCTCGTCCGGCTGCTGTTCTGGGCGCGACTCCCCGGGGATACGATGATCGTCGCCGGCACCCTGCTGTACGCCTACGACGGGCTCCGCAAGCGGTTCGTCCTCCGGGAGACGACGCCGCTCGACGGGCGCTCGCGCGTCCCGGCCGCGGGTCTGCGCGGGCTCGCCTCCGAGGACGACGACTGACGGGACTATCGCGCTCTCGTACCCGGGGACCGGGGCGACCGGGCCCGTTCTCCGCTCAGTCCGGGGCCGGGGTTCGGCGGGGTCCGCGTCACGACCAGGGTTCGTGACCCCGCCGTGGTTCGTGGCCCGCCGCCCGTCATCCCTTGCTCCCGTGTCGCGGGAACTCCTCGAGCACCTCGGGACGGTCGAGCGTCGAGACGTTCCCCGGCGGGTTCCCGAGGTAGACCGACTCGATGACCCCCCTCGGTATCTTCCCGGTCTGTGTCCGCGGCGACGCCGTCGGGGTCGGTCCCCTCCGGGAGCGTGACGAACGCGACCGGCACCTGTCCCTTCACCTCGTCCGGGACGGGCACGACCGTCGCCTCGTTGACCTCGGGGGTGCCGCCCACGGCGGCCTCGATCTCCGGGGCGGTCACCCGCCGTCCGGCGACGTTCATCGTGTCGTCGGCCCGGCCGGTGATGTACCAGAAGCCGTCCCCGTCGATCTCGGCCCAGTCGTTCTGGTTCCACACCCCCTCGAAGTCGCTCCAGTACTCCTCTATGTACCGCTCGTCGCCCGCGGTGAGCGAGTGGGTCATCCCCGGGATGGGCAGTTCGACGACGAGGTAGCCCTCGTCGGCCTCCTCGCCGGCCTCGTCGTAGACGTTCGCGGCGACGCCCGGCGCCGGCCCCCACAGCGTCCCGGGCTTGAGCGGGGTGCACGGCGTCGGCGACAGGATCCCCCCCGCCAGTTCGGTCCCGCCGGAGACGTTCATCAGCGGGAGCTCCCCGTCGCCGACCGCCTCGACGTGCCAGCGCCAGCCCGCCTCGTCCCACGGCTCGCCGGTCGACCCGAGCACCCGGAGCGTCGAGAGGTCGTGGTCCTCGCGGGGGGTCTCGTTGTGCTGTCTCAGCCCGCGGGACCCGCTCGGGGAGATGCCGAACGCCGTGACGCCGTGTTCCTCGATGGCCCGCCAGACGCGGTCGCCGTCCGGGTGGTCAGGCGCACCCTCCAGCAGGACGGTCGTCGCGCCGATCGCCGGCGCCCCCGCGAGCATCCAGATCGCCGTGATGATCCACCCGAAGTCCGTGATCCACAGCAGCGCGTCCCCGGGGGAGAGGTCGAAGTGGTAGCGACATTCCTTGTTCCCCATCGCCAGCGCCGAGGCGTGGGTGTGGATCGTCCCCTTGGGCTCCCCGGTGGTTCCGGAGCTGTAGGCGACGAACGCGACGTCGTCGCTGTCCATCACCGCCGTCTCGGCCGCCGCGTCGAACCCCTCGACGAACGCGTCCCAGTCGTGTTCGGTCGCGGCCTCGCACTCCCCGTCGAGCCCGAGGTGCTCGTAGACGAGGACGTCCTCGACTTCGGGGGCGTCCCCGAGTGCGTCGTCGACCTTCGACCGGAGGTCGCTGACCGACCCGCCCCGGGTGTAGCCGTCGGCAGTCACGACGAGCCCCGCCCCGGAGTCGTCGAACCGGTGGCCCATCGCGTCGGCGCCGTAGCCCGGGAACACCATCGTGAACGCCGCGCCGATCCGCCAGGCGGCCAGCGCCGCGGCGAACGCGTTCGGGTGGAGCGGGAAGGTGATCCCCACGACGTCGCCACGCTCGACGCCGTGGTCGGCGAGCGCGTTCGCCAGCCGGTCGACCCGCTCGCGCATCGCCGCGTAGCTGACGCTGTCGGCGTTCCCGTCCCCGTCCTCCCAGGCGTACATTGCCGCGTCGGGGGTCCGGTCGGCCCACCGGTCGAGCGCCGTCTCGATCGCGTTGAGCCGCCCGCCGGTGAACCAGTCGGCGAACGGGGCACCGTCCCCGGTGTCGACCACCTGGTCGTACGGCTCGCGCCAGACGATACCCGTGTCCTCGGCGAACGCCCCCCAGAGGTCCGCGAGTTCGGCCTCGGTATCGGGGATCAGTTCCTCGTACTCCCCGTAGCCGTACTCGTCCATGAACCGGGCGAGGCTGCTCCGCTCGGCGTAGTACCCCGTCGGCTCCCAGGCGAGATCGCTCATGCGCGGGGGTCGTAGGGCGTGGCATAAAATACCGACCCCGATCGACGGAGCTGGAACGATCGAGTAGCCCGCACGCCCGGAGGAGAGACGACCGCGGAAGCCCCCGCCGGTTCCCACCCGGAGCCGGTTTCACGGTCGGCGATCGCTCGTCGGAACTCACCGATGAGCGCACGGTGGCTTTTTGCCCGCCGACCCCGCGTTGGGGGTATGCTCCGGTGGCCGGACGCGACCGTGTACGAGGCGCTCGCCGGGATCGCCGAGGAGCGGCCGGACCGAACGGCCCTGGTCTTCGAGGAGCGGGAGCTGACCTACGCCGACCTGCTCGACCGCTCGCAGGCGACGGCGCGGGCCCTCGCCGCGGCCGGCGTCGACGAGGGGGACACCGTCGCGGTCTGGCTCGGCAACCGGCCGGAGTGGCTGACCGCCCAGCTGGGCGCCTCGATGGTCGGTGCGGCCGTCGTCGCCGTCAACACCCGCTACCGCGCCCACGAACTCGAGTACATGCTCGCCGATTCGAGCTGTTCGCTCCTCCTCACCGAATCGACGTTCCTCGACCGGGACTACCTCGGCCTGCTGGCGGAGGCCATCCCCGCCGTCGAGGACGAGGACTCGTTCCCGACCGACGCGTTCCCGGACCTCGAGGGCGTGGTGGCTATCGAGGAGCGGCCGGACTACCCGGGGGCCACGTCACACGACGCGTTCCTCGACGCGGGCGAGGACGCCGCGGTCGAACCCGATCCGGCGACCGACCCGCTCGCCCCCGCGGCGGTGTTCTACACCAGCGGGACGACCGGGGACCCGAAGGGCTGTCTCCAGTCGAACCGGTCGCTGCTGAACCACTCGTACGCCGTGGGCGAGCACTTCGGCCTCGATGGCTCTGACGTCGCGCTCGGGATGATGCCGTTCCCGGGCATCATGGGCTACAACGCCTTCCTGAGCGCCCTGACCCACGGTCTCCCCCTGATCGTTCTGCCGCACTTCGACCCCGAGCGGGCGCTCGACGCGGTCGACGAGTACGGGGTGACCTACGCCTCCGGAACCGAGACGATGTTCGAACGGATGCTCGACGTCGACGGGTACGACCCCTCCCGGGTCGAGTCGTTCGGGCGCGGCGCGGTGTTCTTCTCGGGCGGGTACGACGAGGGGACGTTCGAGCGCATCGAGGAGGGGTTCGACTTCCCCGTCGTCCAGCCGTACGGCCTCTCGGAGGCCAACAGCCAGGTGTTCGTCGGGGACCCGACCGATCCCCCCGGCCGACGCAAGCGGGTCGGCGGCCCGCTCGTCCACCCCGACGAGGAAGAGGCCCGTGTCGTCGACCCGGAGACGGGCGAGCGCGTCGCGGCCGGCGAGCGGGGCGAGCTCCTCCTCCGGGGGTACAACACGATGCTCGGCTACCACGGGAAACCCGAGGCGACCGCCGAAGCCTTCGACGGGGAGGCCCCCGCGAGCGGAGCGAGCGGGGAGCCGGAAGAGCGACGCTCTCCCGGAAGGTGGCTCCACACGGGCGATCTCGCCGAGCGCGACGAGGACGGCTACCTCTACTACCACGCCCGCCTCGACGACGCGCTCCGGGTCCGGGGGTTCCTCCTCACGCCGCGGGACGTCGAACTGGCGGTCGAGGCGTTCGACGGCGTCGACCGCGCACAGGTCGTCGGCGTGCCCCACGACCGTCACGGGGAGGTGCCGGTCGCGTTCGTGACGC
>PXRQ01000059.1 GCA_003022005.1 Halobacteriales archaeon QS_5_70_15 | reverse complement strand
CCTACCTCCGGAAGACCAAGACCGACAGGGTCCGGCGAGGTGACGCGTGGGAGGAGTTCGTCGGCGTCGGGGGCTGTGGCAGTACCCTCGACGTTCCCCTCCGCGTCGAGCGAATCGAGGGCGGAGAGACCTTCGGCCCCGACACCGAAATCCAGTGGGAGGTCCGGGAGGCCTGCGGCATCCAGGGCGGCTGGAAGGTCCAGAGCGAAGGCGGCCCGAACGAGGTCTGACGATAGTTTTTCGTTCCGGAGTTCGCACCGTCCTCAGCACCGTTTCAGTTCGGTTTCGGCCGGCACCGATAGCTGAAGCAGGTTCCCCGCGCTCGTGAACGCCGAGACCGTCTCCTCGTCGGAGAACGAGACGGAGAGTCGGCCGTCTCACTCGCCCGACTCGATTTCGTGGGCGAGTCCCTGCCCCAGACTGCCGCTCCAGACTTGCTCGTCGCCGACCCCGATGTAGAGGATTTCGCGAGTTCTCCCCTGAAGGTCGGCAATCTCCATGAGCCGGTCGCGGGGTCGACGATCTCCGCGTTCGGGCGCTCGTTGTTCTCGACCGCCACGAACACCTCCATCCGGTCGGTTGCCGTCCGTCCCTTCGCGTCGCGCACGGTGACGCGGGCGGTGTACTCCCCCGGGGACCGGAACGCGAGCGTGTGGCGCTGCCCCGTGTCACCACTCTCCCACGCGTAGCTCCGCTCTCCCGACAGTCCGCCGGTGCTCGCGGTGTACGTGTAGCTGTGGCCGGCACGCACGACTTTCGGCCCCGCGATGCGGACCCACGGTCCGGGTTCCGAGTCGGGCGCGACCGAGCAGCCGCCGGCGACCGCCCCTCGACCGGCCGAACACGCCGCAGCGTCGGCAGCCGTCCCCGACTCGCCCGCGCGTCCGACGCCATCGCTCGATCCCTCCCTCGCCGACCGTCCGTCCCCGTCCGAGTCGGTCGAACCCCCGTCGGTGGCCGCATCCCCGACCCGGACGTACATCGTGTCGGTCCCGGTCCGTCCGTCGTCGTCGGTGACGGTCAGGGTGACCCGGTAGCGGCCGACGACGGTCGCCGGGAACGAGGTCCGCGCGTCGTGCGGCTCGAACGGGGCGACGGTCAGTCCGCCCGGCGTCCGTATCTCCCACTCGTACTCGAGCACCCGTCCGTCGGGATCGTACGACCCGGTGGCGTCGAGTCTGACTGTCTCCCCCCGGAGCACCTGCTGGTCGAGACCCGCCTCTGCCAGCGGCGCGTCGCCGTCGGCCCCGACCGCCGGACCGGCGAGGAGGAGCGCCACCAGCGCGGTCGCGCCGGCGACAGCGATACCGACATCCGCCCGTCGAACCCCCACTGAGTGCCCCACCACTCGGGCCGGGTTGTTCCCCCTTTTGTTGATAAACCTACGGACGATAACGACGATGACGAATATATTACAAGTAAACTGGACTTGATACAGGTGTGGCGGTATTGAATATATATCTCGAACGCACCGACGCCCCCCGTCCGAGTGGTTCCCGCGCTCATCCCCGAGACTGACGACGACTCGCGCGCGGCGAGCGGTCGTGACCGCCGTCGGAGCCGACGGTTCGTTCGGTCCGTCCGATCCCCGCAGCCGTTCGGGGACCGCCGATGCTCCGGTCGGCTACGACGGCCCTCGTTCGCGCCCGGCCCGCTCCGGCCGGTCGAGTTCCTCCAGCGCCAACCGGACGAGGCGGGCCTCGACCAGATCGCGGGGGGAGTGGAGCGAGTCGGCGTCGTCGTATTCCTCGATCACCCGCGCCGCCGACTCGTACATCTCGCGCTCGAGCGACCGCTGGTCGGGCTCCTCGCGGGTCTCGTTCAGCAGCGCCTCGAAGTCCTCCCGGAGAACGAACGACGCGCGGGCGACGTTGCACCGTCCGAGGACGCTCATCCCCTTCTTGAGGACGAGGTCCTCGACCAGCTCCCAGTCCGAGGCACAGAAGTGGATCGACACCTCGCCCTCGATGTCGCGCCACGCGATCGGGTCGGCGTGTTTCATCAGCTGGACGGCCCGCGGCGGGAGGTCGACGCGGGCGGCCGTGTCCGGGTCGCCGCAGAGACAGCACGGCTGCTCCGTCTGCCCGGTGTACATCGGGTACCCGTAGGACCGCGAGGGGTATGGCTCCTGCGCACCCGGCATCCCGCGCTCCCGTCGTCCGCACTCGATAGGTGCGGGGAACCGGCTCGACGGAGCCGCCGGTACGTCTTAATTGGAATAAAAATTTTGCCGTAAAATACCGATATTCCTGCATGGACGGAGGGATCCGGGTGCCCCACGTCGACGACGAGCCGGGGTTCGCGGACACCGCGGCGTCGTTGATCGAGCGGGAGGACGACCGGCTCACCGTCGAAACCGCGACTAATGCCGCCGAGGGGATGAAGCGGATCGCCGACGGCGAGGTCGACTGTGTCGTCTCGGATTACGACATGCCCCGAACGGACGGGCTGGAGTTCCTCGACGCGGTCCGGGAGGAGCGTCCGGACCTGCCGTTCGTCCTCCCTACCGGGAAGGGAAGCGAGGCGGTCGCCAGCGACGCGATCTCCGGTGGGGGCGACCGACTACCTGCAGAAGGAGAGCGGGACCGACCAGTACGAGGTGCTCGCGAACCGGATCCGGAACGTCGTCGAGCAGCACCGCGATGCGGAGGGTCGGGCGACCCTCGAACGCGTCCGCGCCATCGTCAACGAGATCGACCGGGCGCTGGTCCGTGCGTCCTCTCGCGACGGGATCGAACGGCGGGCCTGTACCGTCCTCGCCGACGCCGAGCCCTACCGTTTCGCGGTGATCGTGTCGGTCACGGACTGGGGGAAACGGATCGAGCCACGAGCCTGGGCCGGCGAGGGGGAGGCGTTCCTCGAGGAGTTCGAGATGCGGGTCGCCGAGGGAACGCCGGGTCGCGAGGCTCCCGGCGGCCGGGCCTTCCACGAGCGCGAGGTCGCCACGGTCCAGGACGTTCAGGCCGACCCCACGTACGAGCGGTGGCGCGACCTGGCGCTGGACCACGGGTTCCGCTCGCTCGCCGTCGCCCCGCCGGCGCACGGGACGGAGACCTACGGCCTCCTCGCGGTCCTGTCCGACCGTCGATACGCGTTCGACGACACGAAGACGGAGGTCCTGGCGGAGCTCGCCGACGACGTCGCGCACGCGATCCACGCCCGGGCGGTCGGAGCCGACCTGCGGGACAACGAGCGGCGACTGGACCGGCACAGGGAGTACACCGAGCGGGTGATCGACGTGATCGACGACCCGCTCTTCGTCGTCGACGGGACGGGCGTCCTCGTGCGCTGGAACGAAACGTTCGAGGAGGTGACCGGGTGCGCCCCCGAGGAGATCGAGTCGACGGACGTGACCGATTTCGTTCCGGTGGCCCACCGGGACCGGATCGCGGCAGCGATCGACCGCGTCTTCGAGACCGGTCGGGCACGACTCGAGGCGCCGCTCCTGACGAAGGACGGCGACGGGCCTCCCTACGAGTACGCGGCCGACAGGGTGGAACACCCCGACGGCGAGCCACGCCTCGTCGGGATCGGTCGGGACGTCGCCGAACGCAGGGCGCACGAGCGGGCGCTCGAACGCCGGAACGAGCAGCCGGACGAACTCGAGCGCGCGATCTCCGCGGACCTGGGAGCGACGCTGGCGACCGCCCGACGGCACGTCCGGTCGGTGACCGGTTCCGGCAACGGCGGACACGTGGTGGACGCGCTCGACGCGCTGGAGTCCGCAGGGGAGATACGTCAGGACCTGATCGACGAGCGCCGATCGGGGGAGTGCGGCCGCGATGCCCCGGGGGACGGGTAGCGAGACCCCGCCGCTCGCCACGTGACTCCTCGACAGGGTCCCGAACCGTTTATCTCCGGGTGACGGGAACGGTGGGTATGGACACCGCCGAGCGGACGCGTCTCGCCTCGCGGTTCACGGAGGAGGTGGTGACCGAGGAGGAGCTGTCGGCGCTCTTCGAGGAGCGGGAGTCGCCCTCCGCCTACATCGGCTACGCCCCCACCGGCGAGATGCACATCGGCCACTTCACCACGATGCGGAAGCTCGCCGACTTCCTGGAGGCCGGCCTCGACGTCACCGTGCTGGTCGCGGACCTGCACGCCCACCTCGACGACGAGAAGTCCCCGTTCGACCTGCTCGACGCCCGTACCGAGTACTACACGACCGCCATCGAGGGGATGATCGAGGCCGCCGGCGCCGACCCGGAGGGCGTGACGTTCGTCCGCGGACGGGACGTCGAACTCACCCCCGAGTACACGCTCGAACTCCTGCGGATGGCCGCCGAGACGACCCAGAACCGGGTGAAGCGGGCCGGGAGCGAGGTCGTCCGGCAGTCCGGGGACCCCAAGGTGGGCGGGCTGATCTACCCACTGATGCAGAGCCTCGACGTGAAGGCGCTCGACGCCGACATCGCCTACGGGGGCATCGACCAGCGCGGCATCTACATGCTCTCCCGGGAGATCCTCCCTGAGCACGGCCACGACAAGCCGGTCTGCGTGTTCGCGCCCCTCCTCTCGGGGCTGGCCGGCGGGAAGATGTCCGCCTCCGAGGCGGCCTCGAAGATCGCGCTCACCGACGACGACGACGCCGTGGCGGAGAAGATCCAGGGGGCGTACTGCCCCGCGGGGGAGGTCGAGGACAACGGCGTCCTCGAGTACCTCCGCTACCTCGTCTTCCCGGTGCTTGACGAGCGCGGCGAGCCGCTGGTCGTCGAGCGCCCGGCGGAGCACGGCGGCGACCTGACCTACACCGCGTACGACGAACTGGAAGCGGACTTCGTCTCGGGCGGGCTCCACCCCGCGGATCTCAAACCCGCGGCGGCCGACGCCGTCTCCGGGGTCATCGACCCGGTCCGCGAGCGGCTGCTCGCCGAACCCGAACTGCTGGCCGAGGCCTACCCCGAGAAGTACGCCTGAGCCGACTCAGGGCGAGAGCGGACAGCAGGCCCGCTTCGCTTTCTCCTCGACTTTCCCCCGCGCGTACCCGGCGAGGTAGCCCGAGGCCCCGCCGAAGCCGGCCCCGACGCCGGCGCCGGCCGGGCCGAGCGGGCTCCCGAGCAGCGCTCCGACGGTGGCGCCCTTCGATGCCTCCTTCGCCGCGCGTCGTTCGGCGTGTCCCATCTCGTTTCGACAAAGCGTTCGGGGACACAAGTGGGTTGGCCTCCCGGAGAGGTACGTACCGACGTACCGACGCACCGTCGTCCGAACCCCGGCGATCCGCGGTGCATCGGCGTATCCCGGAGACGGGACCCGGAGGACGACCCGGAGAACGACCCGCTATTCGATAGACCGCCACCGGGGACGTAGCGCGCACATCCGACCGGACCGAGCGATCCGGCCCGTCCCTACGGGGGCGCCGGACAGGTCCCGATACTACGATGCGGGATCGATATATCGAACGTATCCCGAAGTAATAATCCACGTTACTGTTATGACTCATCATGGCGTTCGTTAACGAACGACACTGGGAATCGCTCGAGAACCGGAGGGCAGCCGCGTTTCTGCTCGGCGGTGCGATATTCGCGGCCGACGTGGCTCTCGTGGGGTCACACGTCGCCGCGGGGACGGAACCCGGCGCGTTCGGACAGGCGCTGGTCGGTACCGCGTGGACTGCCTCGTTCGTCGGGTTACTCGGGACCTACCCCGGTCTGGCGAACGGGAGCCGCTGGCTGGCCCGAGCCAGTGCCGTGTTCGCCGTGGTCGGTGGGATCACTATGGCCGTAATGGCGCTCGCGTCCCTCGGCTATTCCACGGGGATCCTGGGCGGCGCGCTCTCGGACGTCGTGATGTTCTTCCTCCCCGGTGTCTTCCTCGGGATCGTCTTCGGGTTCGGCTCGGCGGGCGTCGCGACACTCCGAACGGGTATCTACGCTCGGAGCGTTGGCCTGCTCTTCGTCGTGCTGGTCCTGACGTTCCTCTTCAACATCGGTAGCAGCATCGCCGGGTTCGGCACCCTGACGACCGTGCTCGGCGTCGTCGTGGTGCTGTCCCTGACGAAGCTCGCTCTCGGATACCAGTTCCGAACGGGGAACGCCCCGGCCGCGTGACCCAGTCGACGCCGGACCCGGGATCCGGGTTCGGCACACGGTCGGAGGGCCGACCGCTATCCGGCGCCCGGGCGAGGAGGTCCGAACCGGACGGCGGACGGCAGACCGCTACGTCCGCTCGTCCCACTCGTCGACGAGCGGGAACTGCGCACACCGCACGGCGGCCATGGACGTGAGCCCCCGCGCGGTGACGGAATCGGCCCACCGGGCGGCGTGGCCGTAGCGGATGCCGCCGTGGTCCGCGACCGGGACCATCCGTATCTCCGTCCCGCGGGGGCCGACCTCGACGAGGAGGTACGCCTGTGGGAACGAACAGGTGGTCGGGACCATCACCTCGCGGACGCCCCGCTGAACCGCGGTGGTCGGCATGTGGAGGTGGCCCGTAAGCATCAGCGGGACGTCGTTCGTCGCCAGCGCGTCCACGAACGGCTCCGGCTCCCGCAGCACGGGCGGGATGGCCATCTCCCGCTCGACGGCGTCGCGGTGGCCCCGGAGCTGGTCGCTCGTCGTCGGCAGGTTGAAGTGCGTGACGGCCACCGGCGTCTCGAGGTCGGGCAGGGTCTCGCGGAGCCACGCGACGTCCGGCTCCGTGACGAGGCCGTCGTGGGAGTCGTAGAGGGTCTCCTCGGTGCCCGAGCTGTTGAGACAGACGAGGTCCACGCCCCCGACGCGGTGGACGAACGGGTACTCCGCGGGCGCGTACCGCTCGGCGTACTCGGCGACGGGGATGGTCTCGTGGTTATCGCCCGCCTTCGGGACGTCGTGGTTGCCGGGGACCGAGAGGAACGGCCCGTCGAGGTCCGCGAGCAGCTCGTCGAACCGGGCGTAGTTCCACGGCTCGCCGTCCTTGGTGATGTCGCCGACGCTCACGACCTGATCGACGTCCCGCCGGTTCGCGTCCTCGAAGGCGGCCCGGAGGTGCCGCTCGGTGTGCTCGAACAGCTTCGAGGTGTCCCGCTCCCGGGTGGCGAGGTGCGGGTCGGCGACGACCGCCAGCCGCGTCGCCACGTCCGTTCGGGGACGCTCCAGCCGGGCCATGAGGCTCCCGGGGTGCTCGCCCGCGTGGTCGACCGGGACGTCCGGGTCGTCGGGGAGGTCGTAGACGAGCGGGGAGGACGCCGCCGCGTCCTCGGCCGTCGCTGTATCCGTCGCAGTCGCCGTATCCCCCGCCGTCGCTGTATCCCCTGCCGGCACCGCTCCCTCCGCGGCCCCATCGTCGGCCGGGCCGTCGCCGGTCATCCGTCGTCCCGGCCCCCGTTTCCGCGTCCGTTCCCCGCGTCGAAGAACGGCCCGGGGTCGTGCCGGAACGATCCGAGGTGGGTGTAGTCGAGCAGCTGGACGTGGGTGTACATCGCGCCCTCGGCCTCGGCGGCGCGGCGGACCGCCTCGCGGTCCCCGTTCCCGACGCCCCCCGCGAGCAGTATCGCCACCTCCCCCTCCGGGTCGGTCAGTTCGGTCAGGAGGAACTCCGTGCCGCCGACGGTCCGGCGGAAGAGCTCGAACGCGTCGAACGTCCCGGCCTCGAACGCCTCGCGGAACGGCTCCTCGGCACTCCCGGGTGCGACGTAGACGTAGCCGAACCGGTCGGAGTCCCCCGCGTCGGGGGGTTCGGCCGTGACGTGTGCGGCCGGAACGGTCGCGACCTGCCATCCCGCCTTCATGAGTTCGCCGGTACGGGCCTCGAGTTCGGCCAGCGTCCGCTCGTAGGGGCTCGGTTCCTCGGTTCCCGACGGGTCGGCGGTCATCGGTCCGGGGTTTCGCGCGCGAACACTCAAGGGTACCGCATTCTCCGCCGCGCTGACGGGATTCGGTGACGACGCGCCTCCGGGTGATCGCGCCGCCGGACCGTAGGATCAGTGATCGGAATACACATACTTTCCGAAAAGAGCAGGATTATTATACCGGGTTCCCCGAACCCACTCGATGACGCGAGAGAGAACTCGAAGGGGGTTCCTGACGGCGGCGGGGACGGGTGTGGCGGCCGCGCTGGCCGGCTGTTCGGCGAACGAGCCGGGCGGGACGCCGACCGACACGGCCACCGAGGCGAGCACCGAGGCCGACGCGGGCGGCGGGGAGACGGACGCCCCGACCGACACCGCGACGGCCACCCCGGAGGAGGAGCGGGAGTACACGGGTGGGACGCTGGGGCTGGCCTCGCCGGGTCCGGTCCAGACGCTCGACCCGGTCAACGCCAAGGGGTCGGGCGCGGGCTACAACCAGTATCAGGAGTCACTGATGACGTTCCCGAACGGGGACCTGCCGCCGGTCGGCGAACTCGCCGAGGACTACGAGATCGCGGACAACGCGAAGACGTACGCGTTCAAGCTCCGCGAGGGGGTGACGTTCCACGACGGGCAGGAGCTCACGGCCTCGGACTTCGTCTACTCCTGGGAACGGCTGGCGGGCGCGGAGGAGACCCGCAACGCCGACGACATCGTCGGAAGCACGTTCACCATCGCCCACGCCGGCAACACCGGCGAGAGCGTCACGAACTACATCCCGGGATCGCTGGCGGTCGAGGCGGCCAGCGACTACGAGTTCCGGTTCACGCTCGAGACGGCGTTCCACGGCGCGGTTTCCCAGATCGCCGGCGGCGCCTTCGGGGTCATCCCCGAGGGGTCGGTAGCCTACCCGAAGGACTACGAGAGCCACGACCTCGACGGCCTGATGTGGGAAGGGAAGTACGACTACAACGAGTTCTTCTCGACCTCGGGGGACGGCCCGCAGTTCGTCTCGACCGGCCCGTTCCAGGTCGACACCTGGTCGAAGGGCGACAGCCTCTCGCTGAGCCGGTTCGAGGAGTACTGGGGCGAGGGGCCGTACATCGACGCCATCACGTACACGGTCATCGGGGAGGCGAACACCCGCTACCAGCGGTTCCTCAACGACAACCTCGACATCCTGCTCGAGGGGTTCCCGTCGGCGAAGTTCTCACAGTCGCAGTTGAGCATCGAACGCGACCGTGGAACATACCGTACCGGCACCTACGAACTGGAGAACGGCCGGACGGTCAACTACGGGGACGCGACGCTGCTCGACACGGACTACATCCTGTTCAACACCCAGCGGACGCCCCTCCCCGTGCGCAAGGCGTTCGCCTACGCGCTCAACCAGGAGGAGATCGCGAACCAGATCTACAAGGGGCTCCCGAAGCCCGCTTACCACCTCACGCCGCCGCCGGCGTTCATGAAACGCGAGGGCGAGGACCCGGTCGAGATATACGACCGACACGCACAGGAGGGCTTCCGGAGCCAGCTCGACCTCGCCTCGGAGGGGTACCCGTACGGCTACGCCGAAACGCGCCTCGAGGACGCCAAGGCGGTGATGGAGGAAGCCGGCTACGGTCCGGACAACCGCTACAGCGTCGAGTTCACCGTGTTCTCGGGGAACTCCGCCTGGGACCGGATCTCCAAGCGGCTCCGGGACAAGGTCCAGACCGCGTACATCGACGTGGACATCACGAAGGCGGACTTCGGGACGATCATCTCGAAGGCCATCGACGGGAAGATGGACATGTTCTCGCTGGGCGACGGGTTGGAGTGGCCCGAGTCCGACAACTTCCTGCGCTTCCTCCACCCCTACGAGGACCCCTCGTTCATGTTCACGCGCTGGACGTTCGAGGACCAGTCGAAGTGGACGGACCTCATGCGGACGGCCGACGAGGCCTGGTTCGAGACGTACGTCCCGAACAAGGGCCCCGGCGAGGAGAACCAGCTCGCGCGCAACGAGGCTTACTACGTCCTGGAGGAGGTCAACTGGGGCTCGGTCCAGGAACTGCCGACGACCCACACCGTCAGCCAGCGGCTCTGGAGCCAGGACGTCGACGTCCGGATGGCCGGGAGCATGGAGAACCAGACGTTCAACACGCTCACCATCGACCGGGAGTCGTAGCGGCACCGATGGGACCGGGACTCCTAACTGGGGTCCGTCCGGTGACCCAACCGAGGTACGGGAGCGAAACGGCGTCCGAAACGCGGGGCGGGTCGCGGACGGCAGCGAACCCCCCGCGTGCGGAGACGGCCACGGGGTGACAGCAACACAGCATGAGCAGATGGCGATACTTCGGGAAACGGCTCCTGATGACGATACCGGTCCTCTGGCTTGGGACCAGCTCCGGACGGCCCTCGTCTACGCCTACGCGTTCGGGCTCGCCGGGTGGGCCTGGGTGGGCTACCGGTGGTACCGCCGGCACTACCGGCTGGCCGACTGGATGACCGACCTCTTCCTGCTGGACCTGGGGCAGACCTGGCTCCTGTACCCGGGGTCGAACGTGAACGCCCTGATACTGGACTTCCTCCCGCGGACGGTGTGGCTCGGCTTCTGGTCGGTCCTCATCGCGGTGTTCGTCGGCGTCCCGCTGGGGTTCTACGCGGGACTGCGCTCGAACACCGTCGCGGACTACCTCGCGTCGGTCTCGGGCATCGTCTGGCGGGCGATGCCGAACTTCTGGCTGGCGATCATCCTCCTCTCGATACTCGTGGGCTCGGAGTCGCTGTTCGGGGTCGACTGGGACTCGTTCCTGATCGACCTCCCCTCGGGGGTCACCGGCAACCCACAACTGGGGTACATGGCCGGCGACCCGCCCGGACGGCGGTCCTGGAGACGAAGAACGAGAACTACGTCGACTTCGCCCGCGCGAAGGGGGTCTCCTCCCGCGCGCTGGTCTGGAAGCACATCTTCCGGAACGCGCTGGTGCCGCTCGTGCCCATCATCACCAGCGAGGCGTTCCTCCTCATCGGGGGGTCGGTGCTGGTCGAGACGGTGTTCGGCATCCAGGGGATGGGCTTTCTCTTCTTCAAGGCCGCCATCCAGGGGGACCTCCCCCTGGTGGGAACGCTGATGTTCGTGTTCATCGCCATCATCCTCGCGGTCAACATCTTCCAGGACTTCCTGTACACGCTGATCGACCCGCGGGTCGGCTACGAGGAGACCTGACATGTCGGGGGACGCGCGAACGTCCGTGGCGGGCGAGGGGGTAGAGGGCGAGAGCGAGCGCGGGGGCGTCCGCCGGGTCGCGAGGACCCGCGGCGTCTCGCTCCGCGACCGGATCCGCGCGAACCCGCGACCGGCGCTGATCTGGGCCGGCGCGGCGCTGGGTCTGCTCGCGCTCGAGGCGGGCGCGCTCGTCCACTTCGCGGCGACGCTACTGGTCGACGGGGTGGCCGCGGTCCCCCGGGTCGGCGTCCCGGCCGTGCTTTCCGAGTTCGCCTCGGCGACGGCGGTCCGGACGGCCCTCGTCTACGCCTACGCGTTCGGGCTCGCCGGGTGGGCCTGGGTGGGCTACCGGTGGTACCGCCGGCACTACCGGCTGGCCGACTGGACGCCACGGGACGACGTCGTCGACCGGCTCCGCGGGCACACCTGGGGCCTGTTCGGCCTGGTCGTCGTCTTCGCGTTCGTCGTGATGGCGGCGTTCGCGCCGGCGCTGGGGCCGACGACCGTCGAGCAGAACCTCGCGAACCCGTACGGCCACACCATCGAGTACTGGGCCGGGGCGGACCGGGGCGTGGTCGGGACGACCGTCGGGGCGGCCAACTCGGGCTCGCAGTCGATCGGTTCGCCCGCCGACAACGTCGGGCCGTGGCGCTACGACGAGTTCGGCCGGTTCCACCCGTTCGGCACGCTTCCCAGCGGGAAGGACCTGTTCACCTTCATCGCCCACGGGGCGCGCATCTCGCTGGTCATCGGGCTGCTCTCGGTGGGGCTGAGCGCGGGCATCGCGCTGACCCTCGCGCTGGTCTCGGCG
The DNA here is from genome assembly GCA_003022005.1 of Halobacteriales archaeon QS_5_70_15. Next base: position 17,464 of record PXRQ01000059.1, on the reverse strand, counting down.
TACTACAAGGGGCTCGTCGACCTCGGGGCGGTGCTGCTCTCGGACTCGGTGATGGGGATGCCACAGCTGCTGCTGCTCATCATGCTCACGGTGGTGCTGGCGGGGACGTGGATCGGGAAGCTCTACTCGGGGGCGTTCGTGCTCGCGCTCATCCTCGCCGGGACGGGCTGGCCGTACCTCTGGCGGTCGCTCCGTGGCCCGGCGCTGCAGGTCTCCGAGCGGGCGTGGGTCGACGCCGCCCGCTCGTTCGGACAGAAACCCCGGACGATCATGCGCAAGCACATGCTGCCGTACATCGTCGGCTACCTGCTCATCTACGGGTCGATGACGCTGGGCGGGGCGATCATCGCCATCGCCGGGCTGTCGTTCCTCGGGCTCGGCGTCGACCCGCCCACGCCAGAGTGGGGTCGGGCGGTCAACGACGGCCAGGACTACGTGACGACCGCCTCCTGGCACATCTCGTTCGTGCCCGGCGCCCTGATCACGCTCGTCGTCACCGGGTTCAACGCGCTCGGGGACGGGATCCGGGACGCCATCGACCCGCAGTCCGACAGCGCGACCGGCGAGGCCGCCGGCCGGGGTGGTGGGGCGTGAGCGCCGACGCGACCCGGGAACGGGCCGACGGCGAGCCGCTGCTCGCGGTCGAGGACCTCACGACCGTCTTCTACACCGAGCGCGAGACCGTGCGGGCCGTCGAGGGGATCAGCTTCGATATCCACGAGGGCGAGACCGTGGGCCTCGTCGGCGAGTCCGGCTCGGGCAAGTCCGTCACCGCCCGGTCGATACTGGGGCTCGTCGACGCGCCCGGGCGGGTCGAGTCGGGGTCGATCCGCTTCCGCGGCGAGGAGCTCGTCGGCGGGCGGTGGGAGGCCCACCGCGGGGACATGGCCATCGTCTTCCAGGACCCGCAGGGCTCGCTGAACCCCGTCTACACGGTGGGCAACCAGATCCGCGAGGCGCTGAAGATCCACCAGGGGCTCCGCGGACGGGCGGCCCGCGAGGAGGCGGTCCGGCTGCTGGAGGCGGTCGGCATCCCCGACGCCGCCCGGCGGGTCGGGGAGTACCCACACGAGTTCTCCGGCGGGATGAAACAGCGCGCCGTCATCGCGACGGCGCTGGCCTGCGACCCGGACCTGCTGGTCTGTGACGAGCCCACGACCGCGCTGGACGTCACCATCCAGGCCCAGATACTGGACCTGCTCGACGAGCTCCAGCGGGAGGAGGACCTCGCGGTGCTGTTCATAACGCACGACATGGGGGTCATCGAGGAGACGGCCGACCGGGTGAACGTGGTGTACGCGGGCGAGATCGTCGAGCGGGCGCCGGTGGCGGAGCTGTTCGCGAACCCCGCCCACCCGTACACGCAGGGGCTGCTCGCCTCCATCCCGGGCCGGGCGCTCGACGCCGACCGCCTGCCCACCATCGAGGGGGAGGTGCCCACGCCCACCGAACCGCCCTCGGACTGCCGGTTCGCCCCGCGGTGTCCGGAGGCGTTCGAGGCCTGCGGGGCGACCCACCCCGAACACGTCGACGTCTCGACGGCACACCGCGGCGGGGCGGACACCGAGCACACGGCCGCCTGCCTGCTGTACGACCACCGGTTCCCGCAGGGGCCATCGGACGACACCGGCGCGGTCGACGGGAAGGGCGGTGAGGCGGGGGCCCCCGGGGGTGGTCGGCGGTGACCGAGCCGGTCGACGCCCGGTCGGTCGCCGGGGACCGGGACGCGGGAACCGGGGCCGACGGCGTCGAGACGCTGCTCAGGGTCAGGAACCTGGAGAAGCACTACGACGACGGTCCGCTCGACGGCGATCCGGTCCGTGCGATCGACGGCGTGGACCTCGAGATCCGGAAGGGCGAGACGCTCGGGCTGGTCGGCGAGTCGGGCTGTGGCAAGACCACCCTCGGACGGACCCTGCTACGGCTCGAGGAGGCGACCGGCGGATCGATCGAGACCGACGGGCGCGACGTCACCTCGCTTTCGGGCGGCGAACTGCGGTCGTGGCAGCGGGACGCACAGATGGTGTTCCAGGACCCGGGCGAGAGCCTCAACGACCGGATGACCGTCGGCGAGATCGTCCGGGAGCCGCTGGACGCCCACGACTGGCCGACGCTCTCGGTCGGCGTCGACGCCCCGGGGCCGGTCGTCGCGGTCCCCGGCGGGGACGCGGCGGCGGGCGTCCCCGCGGCCGACGCTGACGTGGTGGTGACGCCGGGCGAGGGCGACCGGGAGGCGACGGTCGCGGTGCGGGACCGGCTCCCCCTCGCGGTCGACGACCTGGCGGTCGACGTCCTCGACGCGGAGCGCCGGGTGACGCTCGCGCTCGGCGAGGCGTCGGGCGGGCCGCTCTCCGGGCTCGGCCGCGGCGGGCCGGACGTCACACTCTCACCGCCCGACTCGAGCACCGGGACGGTCGAGCGGGTGGTCGAGGACGGGGACGTCTCGTTCGTCCTCGCGGTCGACGTCGAGGGCGGGGAGATCGGATCGGTCCGGGTCGGCGGCGCCGCGGTCGACGTCGAGGCCGCCGGCGGATCCCGGGTGGCGTTCACGCTCCCGGCCGTCGAGGTGCGGCTCGGTCTCCGTCGCTCGCGGGCCGAACTCCGCCGCGAGCGCGTGTTCGACTTCCTCGACCGTGTCGGCCTGACCGAGGAGCACTTCTACCGCTACCCGCACCAGTTCTCGGGCGGCCAGCGCCAGCGGATCGCCGTCGCGCGGGCGCTCGTGCTCGAGCCGGGGTTCGTCGTCCTCGACGAGCCGGTGAGCGCGCTCGACGTGAGCGTGCAGGCCCGCATCATCAACCTCCTCCGCGAGCTCCAGGAGGCGCTCGGGCTCACCTACCTCTTCATCGCCCACGACCTCTCCGTCGTCAGGCACATCGCCGACCGGGTCGCGGTGATGTACCTCGGGCGCGTGGTCGAGCGCGGCCCCACCGAGCGGGTGTTCGACGACCCGCAGCACCCCTACACGGCGTCGCTCCTGTCGGCCATCCCGGGGTCGGCGGCGCCGGAGGTGGCGTCCGGTCGCGGGCGGATCACGCTCCGCGGGACGCCGCCGAGCCCGCGGGACCCGCCGCCGGGCTGTCCGTTCGCGACTAGGTGTCCGGCGAAGATCCGGCCCGAGGGGGTCGAGCTCTCGGAGGACGGTTGGTCGGCGGTGACGGAGTTCCGCGCCGTGCTGCGGACCCGTGCCCGCTCGGACCGGTCGCTGGTGGCGACGGCCCTCCGGCGGCTCGGCCTCTCGACGGACGCCTCCGCCGAGGCGATACGCGAGGAGCTGTTCGACGGGGTGGCGCTCCCGGACCCGGTCGCCGAGGCGGTCGAGGAGGCGGTCGACCTCGCGGCGCGGGGCGAGGACGGCGCCGCCGCGACGCACCTCCGCGAGACGTTCGGAAGCGTCTGTGACGACGAGACGCCCGAACTCGAGGCGACCGACGGCGACCCGTCACACGCCTGTGCCTGCCTGCGGAACCGCGACGAGTACGCGGACACCGCGGCCACCCTCGACGCCCGGTTCGGGGGCTGAGCGGCCCGACTCATACGGTCGTGCGTAACGATCTACCGTCGATCACCCGGACGGAGGTCGGTTATCGCCGGTAAGAGACTACGCACGACCGTATCAGAGCCAGTCCTCGGCCCAGCGCTCGATCTGGTCGAAGACGGGACAGAGCGACTCGCCCTTCTCGGTCAGCCGGTAGTAGGTGGCCACCGGGGCGTCCTCCTCGAGCCGCCGGTGGACCAGCCCGCTCTCCTGGAGGTCGTCGAGCACCCGCGAGAGGGTGCGCGAACTCGCCTCCGTCGAACGTTTGAGCTCGTTGAACCGCTTCTCGCCGTCCTGGAGGTCGTGGAGGACGACCAGTCGCCACTTCGAGCCGATCTGCTCCATCGACTCGACGACCGGGCAAGCGCTCTCGACCGGGTGGCTCTCCTCGACGCTCGTGGTGGTTTCCGATGACATCGTCGTTACCTGGTACCACCTGTGTCCGCGAAGCGATATATAGGTTCGGATTCGGACCTAGTAACGTGATGCAACCAAGACCCAGTTCGGAAGTACGTACCGATCCCTCACTGACCTCGTCGACGGGGGTGTCCGAGTGAGCTACCTCGCCCTGCAGTCCGGCGTTTTCGCCTCGCCCGGCTCCGCCGAGCTGTTCCTCCTCGCCCGCGTGCTGTTCGGCGGCGTGCTGGCGTTCATGGGGCTCAACCACTTCACGAGCCTGGAGGACATGGCGGGCTACGCCGGGATGAAGGGCGTCCCGGCCCCGAGGCTCGCCGTGGCGTTCAGCGGCGGGCTGCTCGTCCTCGGCGGGCTCTCGGTCGTCGCCGGCGTGTACGCCGTCGTCGGTGCCGGCGCGCTGGCGCTGTTCCTGCTCGCCAGCGCCGTCGGGATGCACGACTTCTGGACGGTCGAGGACCCACAGCAACAGCAGACCGAGATGACCCAGTTCCTCAAGAACGTCACGCTGGCGGGGGCCGCCGTCGGCCTCGCGGCGCTCGGCGGGGCTCCCTGGCCCTACGCGGTCGGCGTCGGCCTGTTCTGATACTGTCGGACATAAGCCCATGAACGACATCGCCCTACCGGGGTGGCGATGATGTTCAGGTAGTTATGTCCGACGGTATGAGCGCGGCGCGGGCACGAGGAGGACCCCGGCACCTCTCGTCTTCCTCTCATACGGTCGTGCGTCGTCCGTTACCGGTGATCGCCGATCCCGGCCGGGCGATCGCCGGCAAATCGTTACGCACGACCGTATCAGACGGTGGGATTACGGGAGGATTTCGTCCCGATTTTGTTTGAACAGGTCCGGACGAGAACTGATGGGTCGAGACCGTCGGTATCGGACGTCCGGCGGTCGAGCGTCGGCTCCTGGTCGGACTGTCGAAGCGGTCGGTATATAGCTCCCACGTATGGAAAGCAGTACCTGTATAAGCGATGCGTAAGAATCCCCCTGCTATGACGTACACGTGTAGGACCTGCAAGCGGACCTTCGGGTCCGAGCTCCGGCTCGAACTCCACAAGGACAAGTGTTCGGACGAGACGCTCGTCTGCAGCCAGTGCGGCGAGAAGTTCTCGGAGCGACGGGCCACACGGGACGGGTGGCACTATCGATGCCCGAACGAGGAGTGCGAGGGCTCCGGCATCGGCGAGGACCTCCGACCGGTAGGCGACTTCACCGTCGCACCGACGCGGTAACGACCGTTCTCCGGGGTCGCGGCTCCCGGACGATTCCCAGCGTGTACGCCCGCTCTCAGCTACGTCTCCCCGCCACGCCCCGCCGTCGCGAGTTCCGCGATCCGTTCGAGCGCCCGCCGCGGGACCGGCGCGTAGCCCGCCGCCAGCGGCGGTAGCTCGAAGACGGCACGGGCGCCGCTACCCCCCTCGACCGACTCGACCCGGTGTCCCGTCGCCGGGACCCGCGCGACGGCCCACGTCCACCGCCGGTCGGTGCAGGTCCGGACGGTGAACGGCAGCCAGACGCCGATCGGGGTCCGGAGCCGCCCGGTCGACCCCTCGCGCACGAAGCGGTCGGCACACTCCACGTCGGTCACCGACGGCCCCCACCGCGGCCACAGTTCGGTGTCGGTCAGCACCGTCCAGACCCGGTCGGGGTCGGCGTCGATCCGTCGGGCGACCTCGAGCCGTCGGCCGTCGGGGGTGCGTGCGAGCCTCACCGGACGGCGTAGGGGCGCGAGCGGCATGAACCCCCGGACCGCCCCGGATACCCGGGACGGACCGGACTGGCCCGATCGGTTCACCGGGGGTCGTCCCCGTCGGCTCCAGCGGTGAACCGGGGTCAACGTTTAGACGGGGGCTCCCCGTCACCACCGACGAGTAGATGATCGAGGTCGAGGGGCTGCGCAAGGAGTACGGCGGCTTCGTCGCCGTGGAGGGGAGCAGCTTCGCGGTCGACCCCGGCGAGGTGTTCGGCGTGGTCGGACCGAACGGCGCCGGCAAGACGACGACGCTGAAGATGCTCGCGGGGCTGGTCGAACCGACGGCCGGGAGCGCCCGGGTGGTCGGCTACGACGCCAGCGAGGACGGGATGCGCCGCCACCTCGGGTTCCTCCCCGAGGAGTCCCCGCTCTACGAGGAGATGACCCCCCGTAGCTACCTGCGGTTCTTCGCCGACCTCTACGGCGTCGACGGGGGGACGGCCGACGGGCGCATCGAGCGGACGCTCGACCGCCTCGACCTCGACTACCGCGACCGGGCGCTGGGCGACGTCTCCAAGGGGATGAAGCGGAAGGTCGCCATCGCCCGGTCGCTCGTCAACGATCCCGACGTCCTCGTGTACGACGAGCCGGCCTCCGGGCTCGACCCGCTGACGACGAACTACATCGTCGACTTCACCCGGGAACTGGCCGACCGGGGCAAGACCGTCGTCTTCTCGGCACACAACCTCTACCACGTCGAGGAGGTCTGTGACCGGATCGCCATCATGAACGAGGGGCGGATCGTCGCGCAGGGACCGGTCGATGTGCTCCGCCGGGAGCACGGCACCACGGAGTACCACGTCTACGCGGACGTCGAACTGGACGGTTCCACCCGCGAGAACGGTCGGTTCCGTCTCACCGTCGGGTCGATGGACGCGGTCGAGGGGATCCGGGAGCGGCTGACGGACCGGGACGGCCGGGTCGTCGACATCCGTACCAGCGAGTCCTCGCTGGAGGGCGTGTTCCTCGACCTCGCCTCCGGGGACGCCGAGAACCGGTCCGCCGAGAACCGGTCCGCCGACGGACGGGAACGGCGGGGGGACCGGCGGGGAACGGACCGCCGCGACCGGGAGGCGGGGAGGTGATCGGGCCGCGGTTCCGGCCGCGCGTCGTCGTCCGCATCGCCCGGTGGGAGGTCCTCCGGGGGACCGGCACGCTCGACCGCCGGACGGTCGGCGTCTACCTGTTCGGGGCGGTCGTCCTCCTCGCGGCGCTGCCGATGGCCGCCGGATCGGGGCTCGCGCTCGACGAGGGCATCTACCGGGTCGGCGCGACCGAGGACACCCCGTACCGCGGTGTCCTCGAGGCCCAACCCGCGTTCGTCGTCCGGGGCGACGGACGGGCGGCCGCGGCCGACGGTCGACTGACGCCCTCCGAGGGCTACGAGCTCGTGATCGTCGACGGGGAGATACTGCTGGCGACCGAGGGGGGCGAGCCGACCCCGAAGGCCCGGGCGGCGCTCGCAAAGCTCCGGCGGTCGGTCGAGTCCTACAACGATCGCCGGATGGCCGGCGAGCCGAACGAGACGGCGGCGTTCCCGGTCCGGGTGTCGCTCGAATACGCCCCCCGCGAGAGCGAGCGGTCCGGGGGCGACCCCGCGTCGGACGGGGAGAGCGAGGGTGCCGGCGGCGCCACGGGCGGGTCCGGCTCCGGCGGCGACGGGGGCAGCGACGGGACGGCCGATACCGATGCCGGGGAGAGCGGGGACGGCGCGGGCGGCTCCGGCTCGCCGTTCGGCGTGGACCTCTTCGGGACGGGGACGACCAGCGGGTCGCCCTCGGGCATCGCGCCGCCGTTCCCCTTCCAGTCGCTCGTGCTCGCGTTCGTGTTCCTCCTGCCCCTGAACTTCGTCGTGCAGGCCTACTCCTCGTCGGTGCTCCGCGAGCGGATCAACCGCCGGGGGGAGCTGCTGCTGGTCGCGCCGGTTTCGGCCGCGGAGATCGTCGCCGGGAAGACGCTCCCGTACCTCCTCGCTTCGGTCGGGCTCGCGGCGGTCGTCACCGTCCTCGTCGGCGGCGGGGCGCTCTCCGTGCTCGCGGTCGGCTCGCTCGCGCTGCTGTTCCTCGGTGCGGCGTTCCTCGGGGGGATGCTCGCCCGGTCGTTCAAGGAGCTCACGTTCGTCGTCGTCGCGATCTCCGTCGGCCTGATGACGTTCGCGTTCGTCCCGGCCATCTTCACCGACGTCGACCCGCTCGCGTTCATCTCCCCGCTCACGCTCGTCGTCCGTGACCTCACGGGCACGGCGGTCGCCGTGCCGGACGTGGCGTTCGCGACGCTCCCCTCGGCGCTCGCCGCGGGCGTGCTGTTCGGGCTCGGGCTCGGGGTCTACCGCGAGGAGGACATGTTCACCCAGCGCCCGGTCCACCTGAAGGCCCTCGACGCGCTCGGCGGCCGGATCAGTTCGCCCCGCAGCCTCGTCGGGCTGACGGCGGTGCTCATTCCGTTCGTCTTCGTCGCCGAACTGCTCGCGGTGGCGTTCCTGTTCGCGCTCCCGGGGGGGCTCTCGATCCTCATGGTGCTCCTGGTGGTCGCCGTCGTCGAGGAGCTCGCGAAGTCGCTTCCGGTGCTCGCGGGGTTCGTCGACGGCCGCTACCCCCGAACCCGTCGGACGGCCCTGCTCGCCGGCGCGGCGTCGGGGCTGGGGTTCTTCCTCGGGGAGAAGCTCACGCTGGTCGTCCGTCTCGTCGGCCTCCCGCGGCTCCGGGTGGGCAGCGCCGCGTTCCAGGTCGGTGCTGACGGCCCGCTGCTCGCGGCCGCGCTCCTGCTGGCCCCCCTGGCGCTCCACGTCGTCACCGCCGGCGTCTCCGCGCTCGGTGCGAGGCGGGGGACCGTCGCGTGGCTCGGCGGCACCGGGCTCGCGGTGCTCGTCCACGTCGCGTACAACCTGACAGTGGTGAGCGCCCTTGTCTGAGGCCCGCGGCCGGTTCGTCGTGGGGCGCCGTGAGCTCTCCTCGCTCTCCCGGGAGAAGACGATCGTCCTCGCGCTCGTCATCCAGCTGTTGGTCGCGGGGTTCTCCTCGTTCCTCGTGGTCGGGCTGACGTCGCTGTACAGCCCCGAGGCGGCCGCGGAGGGCGGCGTCGAGGTGGCCGTCGTCGGGGACGCCGCCGGGGAGTTCCTCGAGGCGGCCGAGGCGGCCGACGGGCTCCGGGCCCGCTCGTTCGCGGACCGTTCGACCGCCGCCGGCGCCTTCGAGTCGGGGGCGGCCGACGCGCTCGTGGAGGCCCGAACCCGCGACGGGCGGATCTCGGTGACCGTGATCGCCCCCGCGGACGGTCTGCGCAAGACGCTCGTCGTCGTGCGGGTCCGGTCGGTGCTGGAGGCGCTCGAACGGACCGAACGTGCCGAGCGATCCGACTCGCTCGGGACCGAGCCCGTCCCGCTGCCGCCGCGGGTCGACGCCAGCCCCTACCTCGGGTTCACCTACACGGTGCTCGTCCCGATGCTGCTGCTGCTCCCGTCGTTCATCGTCGGCTCGGTCGCGGTCGACGGCATCACCGAGGAGGTCGAGCGCGGCACCCTCGAACTGCTGCGGGTGACGCCGCTCTCGCTCGCGGCCATCGTCGAGGGGAAGGCGCTCGCGCTGGCGGCGCTGGGGCCCGCACAGGCGCTGCTGTGGGTGGGACTCCTCTCGCTCAACGGCATCCCCGTCGCCAACCCCCTCCGGGTGACGCTGCTCGTCGCCGCGCTCTCGGTCGCCGCCGTCGCGCTCGGGGTCGGGACCACGCTCGTCGTCGCGGACAGACAGCGGGGACAGCTGCTCTACTCGTTCGCCGTGCTCGGGCTGTTCACGGTCGCGACGGCGCTCCCGGAGGACCCCGCGTCGACGGCGGCGCTGCTCGCCATCGACAGCCCCGGCCCGCTCACCGACGCCGCCGTCGCCGGCTACGCGGTGGCCGCGCTCGGGCTCGCGATACTCGTCAGGTGGGGTCTCGGGCGCGCCGACCCCGAGACCCTGTAGGGTCCCGGCCGGCCCGGATCGAGCTGAGGCCCCGGAGGGACAGGACGCCGGCGGTCCGGAGCCGGGACTCACCCCCGGACCGACTCCGCGACCCGGCGTACCGTCTCGAACTCCCCGTCGCTGTAGGCGATGAAATCCACGTCCCGGAGGTTCTCGGGCTCGTACCCGTCGATCACCTCGGCGATGATCCGGGCGCCCTCCTCCAGGTCGAAGCCGGCGACGCCACAGCCGAGCGCGGGCATCACCAGCGACTCACAGCCCCGCTCGTCGGCCGCCTCGAGCGCGTTCCGCGCGGCGTCGCGGACGCTGTCCGCCGTGGCCCGACCGTCGCCGTAGTGGGGCATCGCCGCGGCGTGGATCACGTGGTCGGCGTCGAGGTCGAACGCGTCGGTGACGGCCACCGCGCCCGGGCCGACCGGTCCCTCCGAGACGGCGGCCTCGGTCAGCCGATCGCCGCCACGATGCCGGAGGGCGCCGGCGACGCCCGAGCCCATCCTGAGCGACGTGCCGGCGGCGTTTACGAGGGCGTCCGCGGACTCCTCGGCGATGTCGCCCCGGATGGCGCTGAACTCCATCCCGGAGTTACCGGTTCCACGCACTAAACGGTGGGCGACCCACTGTCCGAAGGTCCCCCGGCATCGCTCGCCCGGTGCTCGACGTCCCGCCGGGTGGCACACGGCGTGAAACCACGGGCAGGCATTTATTGCGGGCCCCTCATGCCACGGGACGATGTCGGTGTGCAACGCCGAGTCGATCTACCCCGTCGACGCCGGGGTGCTCCGCGAGGTTCTCCGCGACGTCGTCGAGGGGCCCCTCCGGAGCCTCGTCGAGTTCGACGACGAGGAGTTCCACGTCCTCTACGCCGACGACGTGACGCTCTCGTTCTACGACTCGCCCGAGCACATGCGCGACCACTTCGAGCACATCCACGGCTTCGTCAACCTCGATCACACCGAGATGGACCTGTTCACCGGGGAGCTGTTCCCGATCGCCGAGAGGGTCCGCTACCTCGCGAGCGGGCTCGACCTGTTCACGATGGTCCGGATCTATCCCGATGACTGCGCCTACTTCGTCGCTATCGACCCCGACGAGCCGGTCGCCCCCGTCGTCCGGGCCGTCGAACGGGTCGTCCGGGACGGGTGACGTGCCGAAGGCGTCAGGGGCAAGAACGTCCGGACCGAGGGGGGAGTATGTCCCGGAGCCGTTCCCGTCGGACCGGAGGGCCGCGCCGTCTCCTCTCGATGACGTGGCGCGACCTGCTGTTCGCCCACTGGACGGTCGCGCCCGACACGGTCGCGACGCGGCTCCCCGACCGGCTCTCAGTCGACACGTTCGAGGGGGAGGCCTCCCTCGGCGCCGTCCCGTTCCGAATGGAGATCGGTCCCGCGGGGCTCCCGCTCCGGCTGACGTTCGACGAGCTCAACCTCCGGACGTACGTCCGCGGCCCCGACGGCCGCCGCGGGGTCTACTTCTTCAACCTCGACGCGGACGACCCGCTCGGGGTGGCCGTGGCGCGGTCGCTGTTCCGGCTGCCGTACTACCGGGCCGAGACCGAGGTGGAGCGGTCCGGCGACCGGGTCCGCTTCCGGAGCCGACGGACCCACGGCGGTGCCTCGCCGGCCCGGTTCGAGGCGAGCTACGGTCCCGTCGAGGGGGCGGTGGCCGCCACACCCGAACCGGGGTCGCTGGAGGCGTTCCTCGTCGAACACTACCGGTTCTACACGACCGACGACCGCGGCCGGGTCTACCACGGCGACATCGACCACGGCCCGTGGTCGCTCCGGCCCGCGTGGGCGGAGTTCGAGGAGAACACGCTGTTCGAGGCGAGCGGCTTCGAGCGCCCGACCGGGGAGCCGACGCTCCACGTCGCGGACCGGGTCGAGGTGACCGCCGGCCGGGTTCGCCGGACGTGACCGCCGCTCCACGTCCCGGTCGGCCGGACCTGTCGGATAGGGTCCTCGGTCGCTCGCCCCGCCGGGTTCTAAGTACGAGCGGGGTGGACCTCCGACGATGAGCGACGGCGACGCCGAACCGGACGAGGAGGCCGGGCCGGTTTCCGGGACGGGTGGCGACCCGTCCGGCGGGGACGGGGCCGACGTCGGCGACGGGGGGGAGGGGCGTTCCGGCGGGACGAGCGGCGGGCGAACGACCCCGGGGACCGGCGCGGTGGCCCCGGAGACGGGCGACCCGAGCGTCGACGACGACCGGGGCGGGGAGACGGGTGTCTCGCCCGAGGAGATCGACGTCGAGGAGCTGACCGGCCCGGCCCGGAAACTCGACCCGCGTGTGAGGTACGTCTGGGTGCTCGGATCGGTCATGGGGTCGCTCGTGCTCGGCGGCATCGCGGGGGTCGTCGGCTTCGTGGCCCTCGACCGGCCGATCCTGGGCCCGGCGGTGTTCCTGTTCCTGCTCGTCCTGGGGGCGGTGCTGGCGGTGCTCCGGTACCGGTCGTGGTCCTACGAGGTGCGCGAGGACTCGCTGTACCTCGAACGGGGCGTGATCACACACACGCGGACGGTCGTCCCGTACGTCCGGATCCAGCACGTCGACGCCTCGCGCGGGCCCGTGGAACGGGCGCTCGGGCTCGCGACCGCGGTCGTCTACACCGCGGGCTCGCGGGGGGCCGACGTCTCGATCCCGGGGCTGACGACGGACCGCGCGGACGACCTCCAGGAGCGGCTGAAGCGGCTGGCCATCGCCGCGGAGGGCGAGGACGCCGTCTGATGCCGGCGAGACGACTCGCCCCCCTGTCGGTGCTCTACCGCGCCGGCGAGACGGTCGTCAGGCTGGCGTGGGTGCTCGTCATCGCCACCGTCGGCTCGCGGTCGATGGGCGTCCCGACGGAGGTGGGCGCGGGCGTCGTCGTCGGGGGGCTCGTCCTCGCGCTCCTCTACCAGTTCGTCTACTGGCAGCGCTACGAGTACGAGCTCACCGGCGACACGTTCGACATCCGGTCGGGCGTGTTCTCCCGGCGGACCCGGGAGATACCGCTGGACCGGGTCCAGAACGTCGATCTGCGGCGGAACCTCCTCCAGCGGGCGTTCGGGCTCGCGGAGGTGCGCCTGGAGACCGCGGGCGGCTCGGAGACCGAGGCACAGCTCCGGTTCGTCGGCGAGGAGGAGGCACAGCGGCTCCGCGACGCCGCCTCGCGGCGCAAGCGCGGCGCCGACGACGGCTCGGCCGAACCCGACCCGGAGGCCGACCTGCTGTTCGCGGTCACGCCGCGGGAACTGCTGATCCTCGGTGTGACCGGCGTCGACCTGCGGCTGCTCTCGCTGGCGTCGGTCTTCCTCCCCGTGGTGGTTCCATCGCTGACCGACCGGTTCGGCGACCCCCTGTTCTCGTTCGCGATGACCGCTCCCGTCGGCGCGTTCGGGCTCGCCGTCGCCGCCGCCGTCCTCTCCGGGCTGTACTCGATCACGAACTACTACGGCTTCCGGCTGTTCCGTGCCGACTCGGAACTCCGCTACGAGCGCGGCCTCCTCCAGCAGTTCGCCGGGACCATCCCCCTCGACAAGGTCCAGGCGCTCGCCGTCACGGAGAACGTGCTCGCCCGGTGGCTCGGCTACGCCTCGCTGTCGGTCGAGACCGCGGGGTACGCGCCGGGGGACTCGAGCGGCTCGCAGTCGGCGGTTCCGATCGCCGAGCGGGACCGGGTGTTCCGGCTCGCGCGGTCGATCGACTCGTTCGGCGAGCCGGACTGGCAGCGCCCCCCGAAGCGCGCCCGTGCCCGGTACGTGTTTCGCTACACGGCGATGGTGCTCGTGCTGACCGGCATCGCCTACGGGGTCGACCGGTTCACCGGCTTCTCCTACGCGTGGTACCTCGTCCTGCTGGGGGTGCCGCTGGCGCCCGTCGGCGCCCACCTCAAGTGGCGCAACCTCGCATACGCCGTCTGCGAGGACCACGTCGTCACCAGGACGGGGTTCTGGTCCCGCGAGACGCGGGTGGTCCCATACTACCGCGTCCAGACCGTCGTCGACGCGCGGACGCTGTTCCAGCGCCGGCGCTACCTCGCGACGGTGCTGATCGACACCGCGGGCGGCGGGGGTCTCACGGGGAACGACGCCCGGGCGATCGACATCGACGCCGACGCGGCCGCGGACCTCCGCGAGACGGTCCACGACCGCCTGCAGGACTCACTGACCGAGGCGCGCGCCGTCCGGCGGCGGCGCCGGCTGGAGTCGATGGCGAGCACGGGGACCGGCTCCGCCCCGGGCGCCTCGCCGGGGGATTGATTCGCCTCCCGGGCGCCCCCCCGGGAAGCGCCGGCGGGCCGGTGGGGACTACGGCCGCTCGGCTCTCCGGCGGGCCACCGCGGGAGCCACCCGGTCCCGAAGGCGGGAGGGCTCCGGTCCGCGGGGACATCCCTATCCCCCTGCGGGAACGAGAGGCCGGTATGGAGCAGTACGAGGCCACGTTCGAGATCGACTCGGAGAGCGACGCCCGGGCCATGGAGCGGTCGCTGGCCCGGCTGTACGACGCCCTCCGGGAGGAGTCCCGGACGGTCCGCGACGCGACGAGCGACTCGTCGGGGATGCTGGAGGCGTTCGAGGCGATCCACGACGCCGCGAGCGACCCGGCACCCGGCACCCTCACGGTGACCTACGAGCGGACGGGGGAGTCGTTCGACGAGTAGCTATAGTAGCGTTTGGAACCGATGACACACTCCGGACGGGGGCGATCCCCCCGGCCGTGAGTAAAGACTTCAAAACGCTACTATAGGGGACGGGACGGGGATTTCCCTCTCTGCCCGTGTTCGCACGGCGGCTCCCTCCCCGGTCCGTGCGAGCGCCCGGATCCGCTCGTTAGCATCGTTCGTCCCGACCGCCTCGACCGTCCCGACCGGTTCCCGGGTGACGGCGCGGTCGCGCCTCCCCCGCGAGCCCGCCGATCGTCCCGCGACGTTCGGAACGGCGGTTACAGGGCCTCACGGATCCGACCGACGATCCGGGGTCGGATCACTCGAAGGACTGGACCTCGACGGTCCGTCCCTCCGGGTCCTCGGCGAAGAACTGGTAGATCTCGTACGTCTCGCTGTACTCCGGCGGGCCGCGGGTGCGGTCCTCGAGCGCCTCGTAGGCCTCGTCGACCGCCTCGCGGGTGGGGACGACGAACGTGAGGGTTCCCTCGGTCTCGGCGCCCTCCCGGGCACAGAACCCCAGGGCGAAGCCGGCCCGCTCGACGATAGTGCAGTCGGGCTGTTCGACGGCCACCGCCGCGCCGAGGCGCTGCGTGTAGAAGTCGATCACGTCGTCCTGTGCCTCCGTGCGGAAGAACACGATACCGCCCTCGTCGGTCACTGCCATGACAGGTTCCCTCGGGGAGGCCCGAAAACCGTGTCGGTCCCGGAGGCCGGCCGGGCGCCGCGTCACCGATCTCGGTCGCCGAGGGGGTCGCCGGCAGCCGGCTGCCGGTCGTCGATCGCCGGAGTCTGCCGTACCGGTCCGGACCGCTCGTCCCGAGCCGCCGGGCGCCCCCTCGACCACAGCGTTATTCGCTTCCCTGTTCTGAGGTGGATCGATGGGCCTCGTAGGACGGCTCGAGGAGGCGGTGGTCGAGCCGGTGCGGAGCTTCGCGAGGGGCGCGCCGTCGCCGGTCGCGCTCTACCGGAGCCGCCGGTCGGCGTTCGAGGGCCTCCACGTCATCGCGCCCTCGACGGTCGAACCCGGCGAGGCGGTCACGCTCACCCTCCAGGCGTGGGACCGCCAGAGCGGCTCGTCCCGGGGTTCGACGGGACGGTGACGCTCTCGACGACCGACCCCGGGGCCGTCCACCCGGACCGGGTCCGCTTTCTCCCCCGGAACGACGGGCTGGCCCGGGTCGAGGGCGTGCGGTTCGAGACCCCCGGGACACACTACCTGACCGCCGAGCACGACGGCGTCCGAGCGGTCGGCAACCCCGTCGTCGTCCGCGAGGATCCCGACCACAGGGTACCTGTGGGATGATCTCCACCTCCACTCGCAGTTCTCCGACGGGGCGGAGAGCATGGACCGCGGGTTCGCGTTCGTCCGGGACGTGATGGACCTGGACGTCGTCGCGTACACCGACCACGACACGATGGGTTTGTTCATTTCACCGACGCTCCAGCGGTGGCTGATACGGTCGTGCGTAACGATGTACCGGTGAGCGCCCGGCCGGGGTCGGCGATCATCGGTAAAAGACTACGCACGACCGTATGATGCGGTGGCACAACCTGTCCCGGATCAGCGAGCGGGTCGAGGCCCACCACGAGTCGGGGCGGTTCGTCACGCTGTTCGGCTACGAGTGGACGAAACAGCCAAACGCCGGCGGGCACATCAACTGCTACTTCGGGACGGTCGCGGACGCGCCGTTCTTCGATTCGCGGCATCCCGAGAGCGACACGTACGAGAAGCTCTGGGCGCGGCTCGACGCCTGGCGCGAGGAGACCGGCGAGGACGTGGGGACGATACCGCACCACCCCGCCGAGGCGATGTACCCGTTCGACTTCTCGGCCACCGATTACGACGACCTCGCGCCGCTGGTCGAGATCTACTCCCAGTGGGGCTCCAGCGAGTACCCGGGCCGGGAGGGCAACCGCAAGTCCACCGGCGGGATGGCGAAGGGCGAGGTCGCGGAGTGGATCCGGGACGGGATCGGCTGGGGGAACGTCCGGCGGATGTGGGACGAGCGGAGCTACCCGGGCGGCCTGACGGCGTTCCACGCGCCCGAACGCACCCGCGAGGCCGTTTCGGGAGCCTCCGGACCCGGCGGGTCTACGGGACGACACAACCCGACCGGATCCTCGTCTCGCTCTCGGTGGGCGGGCTCCGGCTCCGCGACGACGCGAGCGTCCTGCAACTCTCGGACCCCGACGAGTCCCGGACGGTCTCGGTGGGCGTGGCCGGGACCGCCCCCGTAGAAACCGTCGAGATCGTCAAGAACAACGACGTCTGGCGGTCGGCGGCGGGCGGGGACGGCCCCGCGGGGTTCGAAGCCTACGTGGCCGAGGCGAGCTTCGAGGACGACGCGCCGGTGACAGGTATCAGCTACGCCGACGGGGACGACCGGGGGACCGACGAGGACGCCTACTACCTCCGGGTCGTCCAGGCGAACGGCGGGATGGCCTGGGCGGGGCCGGTGTGGATCGGCGTCGAGTGACCGGGGGAGCGACCGCCCGGTCCGGGCGCTGCCCGCATCCTTGTCCCCCCTCGGCACTCGGTTTTTGATCTTCATACGGTCGTGCGTAGTCTTTTACCGTCGATACCCGACCCCGTCCGGGTTATCGCCGGTACACCGTTACGCACGAACGTATCAGACAGTGGATCGATGTCGGCGTCGGTGCTGTCGTCTTTGGCAGTCGCGACGCCACTCCAAACAGAAAGCGCCGTACCGAGACCGAGCGCCTTCAAGAGCGGTCGGCGTCCAAATCCGCTTCACTCGGTAGTCGATTCGTCGGGTCAAGTCGGGTTTGCGTCCGTATTTCGGGATATAGTCGTTCGAGTGTGGGCGTGTACGGCGTCGATCGGCGTCCGAATCAGTCCACGAGGCGGGACTTCACGTCCAGCTACGCCTTTACGAAGCGGTCGCCGAACGGTTCGAGCTCTTCTTCGAACTCGCCGACGTTGGTACGATCCGAGAAGATGCCCAGGAATCGGGCCGTCACGTCGCCGGTGTTCCGGAATCCGTGCGGGGCAAGCGGTGGAATCACCGCCAGATCGCCGGCACCGATCGTGCCCTCGGCGTCTCCAGCCCACGCCTCGATGTCCTCACCTTCGAGGCAGATGACGAGCTTCTCGGGGCTGTCCTTGTGGGTTCCCAACGCCTTCCCCGGC
>PXRQ01000058.1:38118-40858 GCA_003022005.1 Halobacteriales archaeon QS_5_70_15 | reverse complement strand
GAGGCGGTCGATTTCGGGCATTAGGGCATCCGAACACCGACCGCCTCACTCCTAACTTAACACCGCCCCTGCCCACGGTGCGAACATTGATGACAAACTGCACGACAGTTGTATCCATGCCGGACGAGCCCCGTCCGCTCCCCGAGGCGGTGCTTGAGGACGTCGCCTACCTCTCGCGGTCCCCCAACCGGATCCGCATCCTCGAGACGCTCGCGGAGGGGCCGCACACCCGCCGGGAGCTGATGGACGTGACCGGCGTCTCGCGGACGACGCTCGGTCGCATCCGCAACGAACTCGCCGAGCGGGGCTGGGCCGAACGGAACACGGACGGCCCGTGCGGGGCGACGAGGACGGGCGAGCACGTCGCCGCCGAGTTCCTGCCGCTCGTCGACACGACGGCGACCGTCCGCTCGCTCGGCGAGGCCGCGGCGTGGCTCCCGGCCTCGGTTCACGACGTCGGGATAGACGCGTTCCGCGACGCTACGGTCCACCGGCCGGACCAGAACACCCCGGCGTCGTCCGCCGGCGAACTGGTCGACCGGATCGGCCCGGCCGAGGAGGTCCGGACGCTCAGGTACCTCGCCCCCCCGGAGCACAGCGTCGCCGAGCTGCTCCACGACCGCATCCGCGAGGCCGGCGTCGAGTCGGAGTTCGTCCTCGCCGGCGGCCTCGCCGATCACATCGCCGAGAACCCCGAGCGCCGGGTGCGCTGGCGCGAGTCCGTCGAGGCCGGCGCCGTCGTCTACGGCTACGACGGCCACATCCCCTGCAACCTGTTCGTCGTCGGCGGGACGGCCCTGGTCGTCAACACCAGTCCCGAGAACGGACCGCCAGGAGCGTTCATCGAGAGCGACGACCCGAGAGCACTCGAGTGGGCCGACGAACTCATCGCGACCCACCGCGAGGGGGGCGAAGGCCTCGACGCCGACGCGTTCGCCTAGTCCTCCCCGCTCTCGAACGCCGCGCGCCGGCCGGTTTCCAGGTTCAGCAGCGCGGGCAGCAGCCCGACCGCGAGCAGGACCTCCGCCCCGCCGACGACGAGGAAGGCGACGAGGAACCCGAACCGATCGGCGAGCAGCCCGCCGGCGACGATCCCGAGCAGGAACCCGACGGAGCCGACGAGGTTGAACCCGGCGACGGCCGTTCCCCTGTCCTCGCCGCCAGCGATGTCGCCGACGAGGGCGAGCGTCGCGGGGGCACACAGCGCCCCGGCCGTGCCCACGAGCAGCATCGTGACGGCGGCGACGGCGACGCCGGGGGCGACCCCCACGCCGACGACGGCGAGGCCGAACGCGAGCGACCCGACAGCGACGGGGAGCGTGCGACCCACCCGGTCCGAGAGGACGCCGAACGGGTACTGGAGGAGGGCGAAGGGGGCGAAGAAGGCCCCGAGGAGAAGGCCGGTTTCGGCGGCGTCCAGCCCGAAGCGGCTCTGGAAGTAGACCGTACCGACGAGCGCGAAGAACCCCGCCGTCGAGCGGTCGACGAGGCCGAACAGGTAGGGGACGGCGAGCGCGGGCCGGCGCCGGAGGCCGGCGAGGGCCGCCCGGGCCCCGAGGAGCCGGTCGTCGGGAGCGCGGTCGGGGACACGGAGTGCCACCGCGGCGGCGAACAGGAACAGGACGGCGGTCGCGAGCAGCGGCGCCCGGACGTCGACGGCGTAGAGCCGGCCGCCGACGGGCGCTCCCATAGCCGTCCCGAGGCCGATGGCGATGCCCGCCGCGCCGGTGTTCCGACCGTGGCCCCCCGGCAGGTCGAGCAGCATCGTCACCGCGAGCGAGAACGCGCCGCCGGTGAGCGCGCCCTGTGCGAACCGGACCGCCAGGACGGCGGCGAAGGGCGGCTCGACGGCCACCAGCCACGCTAGCAGGAGGTACGCGAGGCTTCCGCCCACCGTTCCGGCAACGACGAACGGGATTCGGCGGCCGGTCGCGTCCGAGAGCGCCCCCCAGAGCGTGACGGCAGCGACCACGCCGACGAACTCCGCGGCGAGGAACGGCGTTCCCGCCCCCAGCGGATCGGGCTGGCCGAGCGCCTCTACCAATTGGGGGATTCCGGGGTAGAGCAGCACCTGCGCGAACAGGACGGCGAACACCACGCCCGCGAGCGTGGCGCGCTCCCGGGGGCGTCGGGGGTCGGGGAGCGAGTGGTCGTCGACGCTCGTGGACGCCGGCACGCGGTCCGGACTGTCGCGGCGTGCATCACACGGCGTGCGGTCAGCCGGAGCCCGCCTGCCCCCCTGCCGGCCGCCCGGCGTCCGACTTAAGCCCCCCGGACCCCGAAACCGGGTGAATGGCGAACTCGAACTCGAAGGGGGACCGCCGCGAGCGGGAACTCGTCAACCTGCTCGACGAGCACGGCTTCGCGGTGATGCGCGCGCCCTCTTCGGGCAGCGCCACCGAGCGGGATCTGCCGGACGTGCTCGCGGGGAACGGCGAGACGTTCTACGCCGTCGAGGTGAAGTCCTCGAGCGGGCGTCCCGTCTACCTCGACGGCGAGGAGGTGGAGGCGCTGGTCTACTTCGCGCGGAACTTCGGCGCGAAACCCCGCGTCGGGGTGCGGTTCGACCGCGAGGACTGGTACTTCTTCCACCCCGGAGACCTCCACGTCACCGACGGGGGGAACTACCGAGTCAAGAAGGAGACGGCGCTCGCCGAGGGGACGGACCTCGCGGAACTGGTGGGGAGATCGCGGAAGGTCACCCTCGACGAGGTCGACCCCGCGTCCCGTGGCGGCCCGA
>PXRQ01000058.1:0-38097 GCA_003022005.1 Halobacteriales archaeon QS_5_70_15 | reverse complement strand
TGGAGTGAGGGTGGCCGCGTCCACCTCACGGGGATCGATCGGGCCAGTCCGCCGCCTCCCACCCCGTCGCGTCGGCCGCTCGGGTCGGACTCGGGACGGCCAAACAGACCCTCTGCGACCCTCATACGGTCGTGCGTAACGATGTACCGGCGATCGCCCGGCCGGGATCGGCGATCATCGGTAACGGACGACGCACGACCGTATCAGCGTTTCCGCCGCCGGTACAGCAGCACCCCGCCGACGATCGGCGCCCCGAAGACGAGGGCGTACGGCAGCGCGAAGGCGATCCCGACGGCCATCGCTCGGAGAGCAGTCACCACGCCGTCAACCGACTGGAGGAACGCCTGGATCAGGGGCGTCTCCCACCAGGGGAGCTGCCGGGTCAACGGGGCGTCGGGACGGGGTTCTTCCATGTGGACGGTGATCGTCGAGAACGCTACCTGGTTCCGGAGCGACCGGAGCTGGGCTTCGAGGCGCTCTATCTCCCCCTGGACCTCCGAGAGCCGCTCTTGGACCTCGAGAATGTCCTCGGTGGTGTTCGCCCGCTCGTAGAGGGTCCGCAGGCGGTCGCGTTCGTCCCGGAGGTTCTCCAGACGCGCCTCGAGGTCGACGAGCCGGTCGGTCACGTCCTCCGAACGCCGGGTCGCCTGCTGGACCGTCCCGACCCCCTGGGCGTTCTCGAACAGCGCCGTGAAGTTCTCGCGGGGCACTCGGACGACGACCCGCCCCCTCGTCCACGTCTCGTTGCCCCGCTCGTCGACCTCCCGGGTCGAATCGCTGACGAACCCACCGTACGACGCCGCGAGGTCGGTGAGGTTCGACTCTGCCGCCTCGAACTCCTCGACACGGAGGCGGATCTCGCCCGTGAGGATCAGCTGGCGCTGTAGTCGGACGGCGGATCGCTCCCGGGAAACGCCGGTCGCGACCGCCACGGCCGCTTCGCCACCGTCGCCACCTCCGCCACCGTCACCGCCGCCACTGCTCGCCGCCTCGCCGGCGAGGTCGTCGCCGCCCTCGACACCGTCGCCGCCACCACCGCCACTATCACCGCCGCCGGCACCGGAACAGCCGGCGAGCAGCACGACGGCTGCGAGCAGGAGGGCGGTCTTTGTGCGTGCCATCGACCGGGGATGGGTCCGGGGCCGGCATAGTTGTAAGTGAATATCAAACGGTGGTTTGAGTAACCAACGGCCTTTCCTCGGGCGTCCCGTCCGTGCTCGCCGACGCTCGTTCCCCGAGGGCCGGCACGTCGCCCTCGTCCGGACGGGGGTCCCGGGGGACCCCAGCTCGCGCGCCCCGGGGAAGCGAACGGCGATGGCACTCGTATCGACGTACGCGAGTGGGGTAGTCGCGGGTCGCGCGTAGGGGGTCTCGGCGGCCGGTGTGCCTCCGGAGGCCACCGGCAAGGCGCTCGGCCATCAGCACGGTTAATCGGCCGGCGGGATCCCGACGAGTGTGACGGAGATCCCCGCGGAGTTCCACGACCTGTTCGAGAAGTCGACGATCGTGCACGTGGTGACGATGACCCCGGAGGGTAGGCCCCACGCGACGCCCGTCCGGATCGACTACGACGCCGACGCGAACCGGCTGTTCGTGAACACCGAGCGGGGACGCCGGAAGGAGCGGAACGTCGCCAAGGACCCGACGGTCGCGGCGAGCATGGTGGACCCGGAGAACCCGTACCGGTTCCTCTCGGTAACGGGCGAGGTCGAGGCGACGACCACCGAGGGCGCCCGCGAGCACATCGACGCGCTCGCCGGGCGGTACATGGGCGAGGACGAGTGCCCCAACCCCATCGAGACCCAGCGGGTGATCCTCCGCATCCGCCCGGACGAGGTGCTCACCGGCGGGTAGCCGGTCTGGGCTCCCCGACGCCGACGCTCGCGCGGCCGGACCGGCCCTGGAACCGAAGTCAGCCGAGGGCGTCCACGAGCGACTCCTCCCGTCGGGCGAGCCGCGAGAGCGGGAAGGCGTAGCGTTGGAGATCCGAGAACGACCTCTCGGGACGCGAGAACGGGTAGACGACCTCGACGACAAGGTCGTCTCCCGGGTAGCCCTCGTTGGTGGGGTAGTCGGCCACCGACGTCCCGTCCCCGTCGACGGTCACCTCGTCGGCCCGGGCGACGGTCACCCGGGCGACGACCACGAGGTCGCCCGTCTCGCGGTCGGTCGCGACGTCGCCGGGCTCGGGCCGGCAGCGGTCACAGAGCGGCGGCCCCTCCTCCGGGAGGAACGCCTCCCGGCGGCAGGCCTCGCACGTCCCTCGAAGTTCCCCGGGCGGGGCGACCCGCCCCCGGTTCACCTCGATGGCGACCCGGCGGAGGTGCTTGCACCGCTCGCCGCGGATGGTGTGGTCCGGGCAGGTGCAGTCCCCCGCGAGCAGGTCGACGACGTAGGCGTTGCCGGACTGCCCCTCGACGGTGTAGCGGCCGCCTCCCAGGGGGGCGACGGCCATCGCCTCGGTCCACGCGCGGACCGAGCGGTCGTCCATCGAGCCCAGGTCGGGTGCGAGTGGCTCCTTCGGCGTCCGGTCTCCGCCCCCGTCGATTCGGGTGGAACCGGAGCGCTCCTTCGACGCGGCTGTGTTCTTCGTGTGCGTCATGGTCGGCTCCGGGAACCGAGTGGTTCCAGTAGAAACGTAGGTGATCGAGGGTAATGAGTGTCCCGGTGGGACGCCCCGGTCACACCCCGGAACGGTCGGTCCGCGGGTCCAGCGGGGGCGGGACGGCCCGAGGAGTGGCCGAACGGGGGTTCGAAGCGCTTTTGCCACGTCCCGGGGAACGCCCGGTCATGGAGATAGAGCGGGAGACGTTGCTCGAGATCGCCGTCTCCGTCGGCGCCGTCGTCTTCTTCGTCGCGGTCATCGTCGGCATCGGCGTCGCCTACGGCGGGCGGGTACTGTCGGACCAGGGGGGGCTCGCGCTGCTGGCGGCCATCGCCGGGTTCGTCCTCCTGATGACCGGCATCGGCTACTTCTTCGCCGGGCGACAGGGGTAGGGACCGGACGCGGCGTCGACCGGGGACGGGATCAGTTCTCCGACCGTTCGGCGTCCGGCCGGTCGGCACGGTCCAGCCGGGTCCCGTAGTAGGCGACGGGGTGGGTGATCTCCTCACAGACCTCGTCGGGGTTCACGCAGAGCCCCCGGTCGACCATCGTCGCACACGAGGGGATGGGGAACGCGGGGCCGCGTTCGTCGGCCAGCCGCTCGAACTGGTAGCGCAGCGACTTGGCGGTGTCGATGTCGTCGGTGCCGTGGAGCTCCACCACGTCGTCGGCGTCGAGGTCGAGCCCCGAGAGGAAGGCCACGAGCGCGAACCGCGCGTCCGGGGGGAGCTCCCCGTCCGCGCCGGCGCGGTCCAGCCGCGCCCGGACACAGGGCGGGAACAGCTCCGGCACCACCGCGTCGGGCGCGCCCGCGAGATCGGCGTCGACGTCCGCGATGGCCTCGCGGAGCCGTTCGACCTCCCCCGACAGGGCGTCGGCGACCCCGTCGGGGACCGACAGCGGGAGCCCTTCGGCCACCCGTCGGCGGACCGCCTCGCGCAGCAGCGTGTAGAGTTCGGTCCGCGAGACCGGGAGCTCCCCGTCGCGGAGCTCGCGGGAGACGAGGCGCCAGCGGTCCGCCTCCAGGCCCGAGGCGAGCCGGAGGTAGGCGGTGGCGTCGATCCGGAACCCGCCGTCGCCTGTCGGCCTGACCGCCGTGGCGAGGTCGAAATCGGCGAGCAGCGCGTCGAGCGAGAGCCGCTCGCGGTCCGTCGAGCGGAGCCGCGCGTCGTCGTCGAAGTCCTCGGTGAACCGCCGGTGGGCGAGCGCGGCCTCCGCGGACGCGTACTTCTCGACGACGCCGGGTGTCGAGAGCAGCGAGACGAGCACGCGCGCGACCGGGTACGAGAGCAGCTCCGCGCGGGTCCCCCACCGGGATTCGGGGGCGACGGTCCCCGCGAGCAGCGCCCGTTCGACCCGCTCGACGCCCCGCTCGACGGGCGGGCCTCGCTCCCGGAGCAGGTCAGCGAGGTCCCCCTCCGCCTCCTCGACCGCCTCGCGGGAGGCCCCGAGGAGGGGGTACCGGGCGTGGAGCCGTCGCATCGGCGGACGTTTCAGCGGGCGGCGAATAAACGCGACGGTCCGTGCGGCGGGAACCGTCGCCGTCGGTCTCGGCCCGCGAGGGTGGCTCGACGCTACCCGGTCAGCAGGTCGGCCAGTTCGCCCGTGTCGTCGACGGTGATATCGGGTCGGTGGTTCCAGCCGCCGTAGGGGTTCCCGTGACGGTCGAGGTAGATCCCGCGCATTCCGACGGCCTTCGCCCCCACGAGGTCGAACGTGTGGGCGGTGACGAACACCACCTCGTGGGGCGCGACGCCGAACCGCTCGCAACACAGGTCGTAGGACGCCCGATGGGGCTTGTAGGCCCCCGCCTCGGCCACGGAGACGACGCCGTCGAGGTCCGTCCCGAAGTTCGGACGGACCGCCTCGAGCATGTCCGGATCGCCGTTGGAGAGCCCCACTAGGGTGTACTCGTCGCTCAGCCGCGCGAGCGCGTCGTCCACGTCGGGGTACGGCTCGAGGTCCTTCCACCGGCGGATCACCGCCCGGACCTCCGCGTCGGGGACGTCGAGGCCGACCTGTTCGAGCCGGTAGGCGAGCGCGCGGCGGCTGATCTCCTTGAACGGGGTGTGCGGCCCCGGTATCAGCGAGTCGATCATCGAGTCCCGGAAGTGCATCGCCAGGTACCGCCGGAGCAGTATCCCCGGGTCGTAGTCGCTCCCGTGAGCCTCGAGCAGGTCGGCCAGCGCCGGCACGAGCGTCGACTCCCGGTCGAGCAGCGTGTCCCACAGGTCGAACGCGAGCACCTCCGCCTCCTCCCGGACGGTCTCCGCGACAGCGGTCGTCATGTCGAGTACCCGCGGGTCGGCGGGATAATAAACCGACCGTCCCGGGTGGTTCGGAGTATCGAGGTACCGCGGCGACGCAGTTTAGATCGGTAAGTCCGACCCGGGCCCGTTCGATAGGATCGCAGTGACAACCGCATTCAGCGAGGAGCCCGTACCCCCGCGTATGGCGGACGTATCCACGGTACGGGACGTATCGTGGTCGTACCGTCCCTCCGGGGCACGGGTCCGCCCGGGTCGGTACGGACCGGCCGGTCCCGCCGACCGGGGCGAACCCTCGGTGACACTCGGTACCGTCCGGGAGACGCCCCTGCCGGGAGGCGGAGGTGAGGTGCCGTGGTCGTCGGGACGCTCATCGAGGAGCGCATGTCCGCGGTGCTCGGCGGGGACGGCTGGCGCGAACTCGGCCTCGGGACCGCCTTCGGGGCGGCCTCCTCGTCGTGCTCGTTCGGGGCCGTCGCGACCACCAAGTCGCTGTTCGAGAAGGGGGCCTCCCCCGTGGCGAGCCTCGCGGCGTTCCAGTTCGCGTCGACGAACCTCGTCGTCGAACTGGGCCTGGTAATGTGGATCCTGCTCGGCTGGCAGTTCGTCCTCGCGGACTACGTCGCCGGCCTCGTGTTGATCGGCCTGCTGGCGGTGACGTTCAGGTACGTCGTGCCCGGGGGCTGGTTCGAGGCCGCGCGCGAGCACCTGCGCTCGACGGAGGGCGTCCGCGACCCCGCCCCCGGGATGGAGGTCGATCCGACGGGCGACGACGTCCTCGAACTGGAGACCGACGGCGGCACCGAGTACTTCTGCTCGCAGTCGTGCAAAGAGGCGTATCAGGAGGAGCGGCGCCAGGAGGACGCGACGTGGCGCGAGCGACTGCTGACCCGCGACGGCTGGCGGCTGGCCTCGAAGAACGCGCTCGGGGAGTGGGACATGCTCTGGACGGACATCGTGGCGGGGTTCCTGATCGCGGGGCTCATCGGCGCGTTCGTCCCCCGGTCGTGGTGGGCGACCCTGTTTCGGCGTCGGCGCCCAGGGGACCTTCTACCTGGGTCCTGGCGAGCGCCGTCGTCGGCGTCGTCATCGGGGTCGTGACGTTCGTCTGCTCGGTCGGGAGCGTCCCCTTCGCGGTGAGCCTCTGGAACAACGGCATCGCCTTCGGCGGGGTGATGGCGTTCGTCTTCGCCGATCCGATCGTCCCGACCATCGACGACGCGTACCGACGATACTACGGGCTGCGGATGGCGGCCGTGCTGTTCGTCAGTATCTTCGTGACCGCACTCGTCTCGGGCGTGTTCATCCACTACCTCTGGAGCGGGCTCGAGCTGATCCCATCCCAGGGTCAGGCCGGCGGGACCGCGCCCTCGGGCTACACGACGTCCCTCAACGCCGCGTTCGCGCTCGTGTTCCTCGGGCAGGTCTACGTGGGCTACTGGTCCGGGGAGGACGACGACGCCCCGGAGCACGGCGACCACGAGACCCACGCCGGGTGAGCCGCTCGGGCGACCGGACTACTGTCACCCGGTGTTCGCCCGGGCGTATCGGTCCCGCAGGGCGCGAGGCCGGCTCCACGACGGGTTCCGGTTCGGCGACCCCCGGACGCCCGCTCCGCTCGCTCTACTCGTCGTAGGTCCCGCCCTCCAGGTAGTACCGGACGTTGTCCCGCGTCGACTCGGCGAGTTTCACGAACTCGACGACGCGCTCCCCGTCCTCGCGCCGGTCGGACTCGATTTCGAGGACGAGCGACCGGTCGCGCAGGTGCGCGAGGAGCGCCTCGATCGCCTCGGACCCGCCCCGGACCGTGTGTCGCTCGCCGACGGTCTCCCCCCGCTCTACCTTCCGGAGGGTCTCCACCGCGGGCGGAGTGTCGACTCGCCGAGGTCGCGGGCGCGCTCCCGGAGGCGCTCCTCGCTCCCGTCGACCTCGGCGGCCTGGAACGCCCCGCGGAGCACCCGCGGGAAGAGGAAGTCCCGCCCGCGCTCGAACGGAAGCGAGAACGCGTAGGCGAGTTCGGCGTGGTGCTGTGACTCGGTCGTGTACTTGAGCATCGACGTCCCGTCGGCGGACTTCATCACGACGCCCTCGCGGCCGGCCGCGTCGAGTTCATCGACGGCCCGTCGAACGCCGTCAACCGCTTCCCCCGTCTCGTACCGCCCGAGGAGCCGCGGCTGTGGCAGGTCGTACGCCGCACAGAGCTCCCGTCGCTCCGACACCGGCAGGGGGTCGCCGGACTCGCGGTCCCGCACCCCGAACACCCGGAACGCGTGGGCGTCGATCCCCTCGTAGTCGTGGGTGGTGTAGGGGGTCTCCGGGCCGACCAGTTCGGCACAGAGCATCCTCTCGGGGTGGTCCGCGAAGAACGACGAGAGGTCGAGGAGCTCCCGCGCCCGCGCGGTGGTGTACGGGCAGACGTAGCCGCTCCGGGTGAACGCGAGCGGTTCGCCGGCGTCCGCGATACGGACGTTGAACCCGTCGAGCTGCTCCTCGACGGCGACCGTCTCGCCCGCGCTCGACGCCTGACGGGCGGCCGGGAGCGCGTGGAGGTATGACCCGCCGCGGATCGCCGCTCGAAGTGCTCGAACAGGTCCGGGGGGTCCTCCACGGTCGCGTCCAGCCGACCGAACCACTCCCGTTCGTCCATGTCCCGACCGGAGACGGCTCACGGTGAAAAGAACCGGGGTGCCCGGCCCGCCGCCCGCTCGTCCAGCGTCCCGTCCCCCACGTCCGTTCCCGTTCCCGGCGACGACCCGTCCGTGCGGACGCATTTAGGTCCGAACCCCGAACCCGGGCGTATGCCCGGCGAACTCCCGCGCTAGCAGTTCGTGCTCGACACCTCGCTGTTCATCACGGAGGGCATCCGTCGGGAGGCGGAGTCGCTGGAGGAGGCCGTACTCCGGCTGCTGGACCTGGTGGCGACCGCGCGGCTGGAGCTCAACATCTCCTGTCACGTCCCGCCCTCGATCCACGACGAGCTCACGACGATGCTCCGCGAGCGAGAGGTGAGCGAGGAGGTGTTCTCGCGGCTCGACACCTGGGTGGTCCGCAAGAGCCCGGACCGCTACGGCGTCACCATCCCGGCGAACATCGTCTACGAGCTCATCGACGAGATGAGCGACCGGGTCGACCGGGGACTGCACGTCTCCGAGGAGGCGCTCCGGGAGGTCGAGCGGCTCGACCCCGAGGAACTCACCCGGGGAACCGACGAGGACTCCGAGGCGTACATGACCGAGGCCGACCGCATCCTCTCGGATATGCGGGACAAGTACCGGCGGGCGCTCCGGCAGGGCGTGCTCGACTCCCGGGAGGACTTCGACCTGCTCGTGCTCGCCCGGGAGCTCGAGGCCGGCGTCGTCACCGGGGACCGGGGGATCATCTCGTGGGCGGACGAGTTCGGCCTCCGGTACGTCCGCGGCGGCCGGTTCCCCACCCTGCTGGAGGAGTACCTGCGGGCCACAGGCGCCGAAGGATACGGGGAGTGATCCCGCACAGAGGAACTGACGTACAAGGAGCGGTGCCCGCAGCGCGCCGAAGGCGCGCAAGGGCACCCGACGCAGTAAAAAGTGGTCGCTAGTCGTCGGCGAGCACCTGCTCGGGCTCGTGTGCGAGCAGCCGGTCGAGCGCGTCGACCATCGCCCGCACACTGGCGCTCGTGATGTCCGCGTCGCTGGCGGTGGTCGTCACCGTCCGGTCGCCGCGGGACATCTCCACCTCGACGGTGACGACGGCGTCGGTCCCGCCGGTGATGGCGTCGACGTGGTAGGAGTCCAGCTGGGCCTGTCCGGCGGATCCGAGCGCGCTCTCGACGGCGTCGACCGCGGCGTCGACCGGGCCCGACCCCGTCCCCGCCGCGGTCCGCTCCTCGTCGCCGACGCGGAGCCGAACGCTCGCGGTGGGCGTGCCGCCGCCCGAGGCCGCGGTGAGGTCCAGCAGTTCGACCGTCCGGTCGCGGTCGCGGCCCTGGACCTCCTCGGCGATGGTCAGCAGGTCAGCGTCGGTGACACGCTTGCCGCGGTCGCCCAGTTCCTTCACCCGTTCCACGACGGCCGAGAGTTCGTCCCCGTCGACGTCGACGCCGTGCTCGGAGAGGGCGGCCTCGACGCCCGCCCGGCCGGCGTGCTTCCCGAGGACGAGCCGGCGCTCCCGGCCCACCTTCCCCGGCGGGTAGGGCTCGTACATCCGGTCGTCCTTGAGGGTCCCATCAGTATGAATACCGGACTCGTGGGTGAAGGCGTTCTGCCCGACGACGGCCTTGTTCGGCGGGAGCGGGACGCCGGTGGCGTTCGCGACGGCCTCGGCGAGGTCGTACACCTTCGTCAGGTCGAGCGTCTCGACGCCGTAGCCGTGGTCGAGCGCGATCGCGACCTCCTCGATGGCGACGTTGCCGGCCCGCTCGCCCACGCCGTTGACCGTCCCGTGGACGAGGTCCGCGCCCGCCGCGACGCCGACGAGGGCGTTCATCACCGCCAGCCCGAGGTCGTCGTGGGTGTGGACGCTCGTCGGTCCCAGGTCGACGAGCCGGGAGACCGCGGCGAGCGTGTGGTCCGGCGTGGCCTGACCGACGGTGTCGGCGTAGCAGACCCGGTCGGCGCCGGCGTCGAACGACGCCCGGCCGAGCCGCTCGAGGAAGTCCAGGTCCGCGCGCGAGCCGTCCTCGCCGATGACCTCGACCCAGAGGCCGTGGTCGGCGGCGTACTCGACGAGCTCGGCGGTGTTCTCCACCACCGCGTCGCGGGTCGTGCCGACCTTCGTCTCGATGTGTCGGTCGCTTCCCGGGACGACGATGGTGACGCCGTCGACGCCGCAGTCCAGCGCGAGGTCGACGTCGCCCTTCACTCCGCGGGCGAACGACGTGATCGTCGCGTCGAGGTCGAGCGACGTGACCCGCCTTATCGTCTCGCGCTCGCCCGGACCGGTGCAGGCGCTGCCCGACTCGATGTACTCGAGGCGGGCGGCGTCCAGCTTCCGGGCGACGTCGGCCTTCTCCCCGGGGGAGAGCGACACGCCCGGCGCCTGCTCGCCGTCGCGCAGCGTCGTGTCCAGGAAGCGGACGTCCGTGCGTTCACCGAGTGGTACCGTGTCAGGATGATTGCCGAACAGCGTCACTGAAGAATCAGTCCTGCCGCCGAATTTCACGGCCAGCCGCCGTGTGGCGACTTCCTCTATCCTCCATGTCGTATGACGACATAGTCGACTCCCCCTTCACCCTCCCCCTTGATAAAACGGCCGGTACGCACGCGGCTCTCGCGGCACGCGGCCGCTCGGGAGCGGTCGGCGGCTACCTCGCGGAACTGTGGGGTTTGGGAATCCGGGGCGGGAAACGGAACGATCGTCGAATACAGGTGATCGGTGTGGTCGGGGACGTTGCGGGCCGAAAACGGGTACTCCCGACGCGAGTACCGGCCGATCACGTCCGACGGACCGTCCGGCGGATCGCGAGGATCGACCGATCTCGATTTGCTTTCAAAATTCTACCTGATATTCGGATTCTATACGACTTAGGTAGTAATATACTCGGTATAGGAGGAAATAATTAGTCCCGATTGCCGATATTCGGATAATATTAGGATGATTGTCCAATAGAGTTTTGTGTGGCGGTCGTCCAGCCGCTCCCGAACGGATACCCGGGCGGTCGGGAGACGGTCGATCCGTCGGGAACCCGCCGAACGACCACAGATGGTACATAAGAAAGAGGCGTACAAGGACGGGCTGTACGGGGACGCGGTGCGGGAGAAGCTCCTGGAGTTCGCCCACCGTGGCTGGGAGTCGATCCCCGAGGACGAGCGCGAGAAGTGGTTCTCCCGGTTCAAGTTCTGGGGGGTCTTCCACCAGCGGGACGGCCAGGAGAGCTACTTCATGATGCGGCTGAGCAACTGCGGGGGGGTTCTGGGGCCGGGACAGCTCCGGGCCATCGGCGAGGTCGCGCGCGACTACGCGGCCGGCCCGGTCGAGAACCCCGAGTTCGGGAACGGCTGGGTCGACTTCACCACCCGGCAGTCGGTCCAGCTCCACTGGATCAAGCTCGAGGACGTCCCGGAGATCTGGGAGAAACTGGAGTCGGTCGGGGTGTCGACCCGCTCCTCGGGCGGGGATACGATGCGGAACGTCTCGGGCTGTCCGGTCGCGGGCAAGGCCGACGAGTACGTCGAGTCCCGGCCGATCCTCGACGAGATCGAGGCCAGCGTTCGGGGGGACGACGCGCTCTGCAACATGCCCCGGAAGTTCAACATCTCGGTCTCGGGCTGTCGGCAGGGCTGTGCCCAGGACGTCATCAACGACGTCGGGCTCGAACCGGCCCGGAAGCTCCACGACGGGGAAGAGGTGAAGGGGTTCAACGTCCGCGTGGGCGGGGGGCTCGGCGGCCGCGAGCCCCGGCGGGCGCGCCCGCTCGACCTGTTCGTCCGGCCGGAGCACGCCGTCGAGGTCGTCCGGGCGTTCGTCGAGTACTACCACGAGGCGGGGAACCGGCAGAACCGCTCGAAGAACCGCGCGCGGTTCTTCGTCGACGAGCACGGCACCGAGGCCATCCGCGAGGCGCTCGACGGGCGGACCGACTTCGCGTTCGAGCCCGCGGGGACGGACTTCCGCGGCGAGTACACGTACAACGCCGGCCGCCCGGGCGAGCGAGGTCCCCACGACCACGTCGGCGTCTACGAGCAGGCCGACGGCCGCTACTACCTCGGGCTCTCGGTGCCCATCGGCCGGATGGCCGCCGAGGAGGCCATCGAACTGGCGGACCTCGCGGAGACGTACGGGAGCGGGGAGGTGCGGCTGACCCGCCGGCAGAACCCCATCGTCGTCGACGAGCCCGGGTCGGCCCTCGACGCGCTGCTGGACGAGCCGCTCCTGGAGAAACACGCGCCGGAGCCGAACCCGTTCGTCCGCGGCGCGCAGGCCTGCACCGGGACGGAGTTCTGCTCGCTGGCGCTCACCGAGACCAAGGCGAGGACCGCCCGGACCCTTCGCTGGCTCCGGGACAACGTCGAACTGCCGGCGGACGTCGACAGGATCAAGGTCCACTTCTCGGGCTGTACGGCCGACTGCGGCCAAGCGATGACCGCCGACATCGGCCTCCAGGGGATGCGCGGCCGCAAGGACGGCGAGATGATCGAGGCGATCGACGTCGGCGTCGGCGGCGGGGTCGGCGACGATCCGGGGTTCATCGAGTGGGTGCGACAGCGGGTCCCCGCCGACGAGGTGCCGGGGATGATACGGAACCTCGTCGAGGCGTTCGCCGCGCTCCGCGAGGAGGGACAGACGTTCCGCGAGTGGATCGAGGCGACCGGGCACGAGACGATCGTCGAACTCGCCGAACCCGAGGAAACAACCTACGAGGACCCGTGCCCCCACGACGCCAAGCAGTCCTGGTACCCGTTCGCCGAGGGGGAGAGCCCCGCGCCGACGGCCGCCGACGGCACCCCCCTCTCGAGCGATGACTGAGGACGGCGCGACGGCCGGGGGCGGCGCGATAACCGAGGACGAGCGGTCGACCGCCGGGGCGCTCGGGGAGAGGCGGCGGTCGACGCCGGCGATGGACGTCGCGCCCGAGCTGTTCCCGGTGTCGGGCGAGGACCAGCACGCGAAGCCCGGTACGGCCGGGGGCGACGAACGGGCGGAGGTGCCGCGGTGACAGAGCCGGTCCCGACCACCTGCATGCGGTGTGCCGTCGGCTGTGGCCACGTCCAGTACGGCGTCGAGCGGGGGTACGGTATCGCCACCGTGCGGGGCGACGCCGCCCACCCGGTCAGCCGCGGGCTGGCCTGCCAGCGCGGCATCGAGGAGAGCAAGGATCCCGACGGGGAGTGGCTGACCCGACCGCTCGTCCGCGAGGACGGCGAGCTCCGGCACACGAACTGGGAAACCGCGCTCGGTCGCGTCGCGTCGGCGTTCGAGGCGGCCACCGCCGGGACGCCCCACGGCGTGGCGGTCCTCGGGAGCGGCCAGCAGACCAACGAGGCCGCGTACGCGCTCGGAAAGCTCGCCCGCGGCGGCCTCGGGACCCGCTACTACGACGCCAACACCACGCTGTGCATGGCGAGCGCGGTGACGGCGTACTACGACGCGTTCGGCAGCGACGCGCCACCGCCATCGTACGACGACATCCCCGAGGCGGAGTCCCACGTCGTCTGGGGGGCGAACCCGGCGGTGGCCCACCCGGTGATGTTCCGCTGGATCGAGGAGAGCGCCCCCGAGGACGGGGATCGGCTGATCGTCGTCGATCCGGTCGAGACGCGGACCGCCGGCGCCGCGGACGTACACGTCCGGCCCGACCCGGGGACGGACCTCGCGCTCGCGCGGGCGGTCCTCGCGCGGGTCGTGGAACGGGACGCCGTCGACGAGTCGTTCGTCGACCGGGCGACAGTCGGCTTCGACGGACTCCGCGAGCGGCTTCCGACGGGTGCCGCGGCGGCGGCGGCGGCCGGGGTCCCGCTCGCGGACGTCGACGCCATCGCGACGGCGCTCGACGCGCCGACCCTCCTCTACTGGGGGATGGGCGTCAACCAGAGCATCCAGGGCACCGACACCGCGGCCGCGCTGATCGACCTCTGTCTCGCCACGGGCAACCTCGAACCCGGGTCAGGCCCGTTCTCGCTGACCGGGCAGGCCAACTCGATGGGGACCCGCGTCTGCTCATCGAAGGGGAGCTGGCCCGGCCAGCGCGGCTTCGGGGATCCCGACGAGCGGCGGACCGTCGCCGACGCCTGGGACGTTCCGGTCGAGCGGCTCCCCGACGACTCCGGCCCCGGTCCGGTCGGGACCGTCGAGGCAGTCGAGGGCGGCCCCGTCGAGGCGGTCTGGGCGGTCGCGACCAATCCCGTCGCGGGGATGCCCGACGCGACGGCGGTGCGCGAACGGCTCGCCGATGCCTTCCTCGTGGTTCAGGACGCCTTCCGCACCGAGACGACCGAACTCGCGGACGTCGTCCTGCCGGCGGCGACCTGGGGGGAGTCCGAGGGGACGGCCATCAACATGGAGCGGACCGTCTCGCGGGTGCGCCCGGCGACCGACCTCCCGCCCGGGGTCCGGACCGATCTCGACGTGATCACCGATCTCGGCGAGCGGCTGGTCCCCGGGCTGTTCAGGGCGACCGATCCCGAGGCGGTCTTCGACGAGTTCGTCGCGCTGACGGCGGGCACGGACGCCGACTGCTCGGGGCTCGGCTACGACCGGCTCGACGAGGAGCTGGCGGTCCGGTGGCCCGCACCGGACGAGCGAACGAGCGGCGGCTACCGGTACCACGACGACGGGTCGTACTCGTTCCCGACCCCCTCGGGGGCGGCCCGCTTCTCGACGGGCACCCACGGGGGGCTCCCGGAACCGCCCGACGAGGAGTACCCGCTACTGCTGACGACCGCGCGCGAGGCCGACGGCTACAACACGGGTATCCGCTCCCGGGACGTCGACGACTCGGGGCGGCTCCCCGTCCGGGTCGACCCCGCCACGCTCGTCGAGACGGGGCTAGACGGGGACGCGGCTCGGGGGTCGGCCCCCGTGACGATCGAGTCCCGCCGCGCGTCGGTCCCCGCGACCATCGAGACCGACCCGGCGGTCCCGGAGGGGCTGCTCTGGGTGCCGATCCACCATCCCGCCGCCAACGACCTGACGCTCCCCGCCGTGGACCCGCGGTCCGGCGAGCCGAACTTCAAGCAGTGTGCGGTCCGGCTGTCCCGGGCGCGGACCGCGGCGGACGAGGGGGAGGGTGAAACCGGGAGCGAGGCAGAGGGTGGTGATGCACCGGTTGCGGGGACGGGGGCGAGCGGCGATGACTAACAAGGTAGAACAGCTGATACTCGCCACGGTCGGGTTCTTCTGGGCGTTCCTGATCTGGTTCTCGACGGCGGCGTTCACGCCGAGCATCGACGGCGCGTACGGGCTGACGACCGGCCAGCTCGGGCTGCTCGCGAGTTCGGCGATCTGGCTCGCGCCGCCGGGGCGGATCGCCGCCGGCTGGCTCGCCGACCGCCTCGGCGCGCACAACACCTTCTCGGCCATCCTGATCTACTCCGGGGCGGTGAGCATCGCCTCCGCGTACGCGTCGTCGTTCGAGGTGCTATTCGTCGAGCGGATGATCGTCGCCTCGGCGGGGATCAGCTTCGTCGTCGGCATCCAGCACGTCTCCCAGTGGTTCGACGAACACGAGATCGGGACCGCCGAGGGGCTGTACGCGGGGACGGGCAACGCCGGCGCGGGCGTCGGCGCCCTGCTGCTGCCCCGGATCTACGGGACGAACTTCTCGGAGGCGTTCGTCCACCTCGGCGTCGTCGCGATCCTCATCGGGATCGTCTACAAGTGGCGCGGGGTCCCCGCGAGGTCCGCGAAGCGAGCCGCTCGAGCGCGGTCGAACGCGGGGATCAGGGACACGCTGTACGTCTGGAGCCGGTGGACGGCCATCGCGCTGATGCTCGCCTACGCCATGTCGTTCGGGCTGGAGATCGCGATGAACGCGTGGCTGCCCGGCTACTACGCCGAGGGGTTCGCCGCCGAGATCAGAGCCTTGGGATTCACCGACGCGGCGGCGATCCAGACCGCGGCGGGGACGTTCGCGGCCGTCCAGTCGTTCAACGCGTCGCTCTGGCGGCCGTTCTCGGGGTACATGTCCGATCTCTGGCAGCGGAAGGGCTGGACGCCGTACCCGTTCCTCGCCGAGGAGCAAGAGTACTCCCCGCGAATCCACTGGGTGATGACCTCGCTGCTCGCGATCACGGCGATGCTGGTGCTGCTGACGGTCGTCGGTCTCGCAGGGTTCCTCCCGGGGTCGGTCGTCGTCCTCGCGGTCTTCGGCATCACCGTCAGCTTCGGGACCGGCGGAGTGTTCGCGGTCGTCCCGCTGCTGTTCCCCGACCGGCCCGGGACGGCAGCGGGGTTCATCGGCGGGGTCTCGACCGCGGGCGGCATCGTCTACCCGCTGATCTACGGCGCGCTCCCGAACATCCACCTCGGGTACGCGGCCGTGGCGATCGGGATCTTCCTCCCGCTGACGGCCTTCTTCCTGTGGGCGATGCGGTACGAGGAGAACCTCGCGGCCCACGGGATCGGCTCGCGGGAACGCTGGCTCGGGTCGGACTCGCTCCCGAGCGGGGGTGACGACTGATGGCCGACGATCCCGAGCGGGACGGCTGGTACCGGTGGGGCCGGGTGGCCCTCTACGCGGAGATGGTGATCGCGACGCTGCTCACCGTCTTCTCGCTGTACCTGGCGTTCCAGGGCAGCACCGGGTTCCTGGCCTGAGGGACGGACGCGTCTCGGGAAGCGGATACGTTCCCGTCCCCCCGCCGCGGTGTCGAACGCCGTTCCGGTGGAGCACCTGACGGCCCCCGACAACCGTCCAGGCCGGATCGATCACGGCGCGACTGGCACGTCTCGCGGTGGACCCCCGGGCAGACATGAACGGGGCGGAGAACATCCGAGAAAAGCTACTCCCGAGTCTCGCCCCGGATGGCGGTGCTAGGGATAGCGGCTGGTTGGCACAGCCAGCAGTCCGCCCGTTCGACCGTCGCGAGGGTCGGTTCGCCCCGCCAGAACGGGTCACGGACTGCAAACCCTGATATCCCAACTGCGGTCGGGAATCCTCGCCCTTCGGGGCGGCGAGGATATCAAGACGAGACGATGAACGGTTCGAGCATGGCCACCGCTTCCATCACTTCCGCTCGCTCCTTCTCCCGGACGTCCAGCTCCACCAGCGTGGACTGCAGGTGGTCCGCGACGCGCTCGAAATCCCCGGCGCTGATCTCCAGATGGGCGTGTGCGTCCTCCATGTCCGGTCCGTCCCACTCCACCGGACCCCCGGTCACGGCGGCGAGGAACTGCTTCTGGTGTGTCCGCAGCTCCCCCATCGGGACGTCCTCGAAGTACGGCCGGAGGGTATCGTCCGAGAGAACCCGGTCGTAGAAGTCGTCGACGACTGCCTCGAGCGCATCGTCGCCCCCGAGACGTGCGTATAGTGAATTTCCCGACATGTTGTTCTGAGGTTCGGTATCGGCTCGCATATAACCTTCTCCTGAAACGAG
Source organism: Halobacteriales archaeon QS_5_70_15 (assembly GCA_003022005.1). Next base: position 21,214 of record PXRQ01000058.1, on the reverse strand, counting down.
AGCTGAAGAAACGTACCGCCGTCTTCCGGTCGGGGGATCGAAGGGGCGGGACGAGCTCGCCGGCCCCGCGGCGGGACTCGATGGGGGAGTCACGTACCTATCAAAATAAAATATTTTGCGAATAGTCTACCTGTCCGTATCGCCGTCGGGGGTCACCGTCGGCGGATAGGGGAGGCGGCGAGTCGCCGCTCTCTCGGTTTTCCGGTCACGACAGCCCGCCGAACACGGAACGGAGCCATGCGACGAGGCGTCCGAGAGGCGACGCCGACTCGTCCGCGTCGTCCGCCCGCGCGGTTCCCGCCGTCCGGTCGCCGTCCGTCGGCCGGGCGGTGCCGGCGTCCGATCCCCCGGCGGGGGTTCCCGCCTCGTCGGGTTCGGCGGTCGATCCGTCGGCGGACGGAGCGGACGCCCGGTCCGCCGTTTCCGGGACGTTCTCCCCCGCCGAGGGCGGCGTCCCGTCGCCCGTTTCGGTCGTCCGGGTGGGTTCGTCGGTGGTCGGAGTGGTTTCGGCCGTCCGGGTGGTCTCGGACGTTTCGACCGGCTCCTCGGCGGTCCTCTCGTCCTCCTCGTCGGGGTTGCCGTCTTCCCTGTCGGCCGATTCGCCGTCCTCCCCGACCGGCTTCGCCCCCCCGTCGTCGCCAGCCCTCGCGTTCTCCTCCTCGGCCGCCTCCGTCACCGCCGGGACCTCGGGGGCGTCCGTGGACTCGTCGGCGCCCTCCGTCGCCGTGTCGATCGGCCGGTAGTCCGGGTCGTCGAACCAGTTCCCGGTCCCGGCGGCGTCGAGCGGGGTGCTCCCGTCGGTGGTGTCGTCGTCCGTCTCCCCGTCCGTCTCGGCGTCGAACCAGTCGGGAGCGTCCTCCCGCGGACCGTCCCCTTCCGTCGTTCGTTCCCGTGTCATCGTCCTTCGCCCTCCGTCCCATCCGGGTGCCGCAGCACGGTCGGGTCCGCGTCGGCGTCGAAGAGGTGGACGGCTATCTCGCGGGCGACCGCGACGTTGCGCTCGATCACGTCGCTCGGGAGTTCGTGGAGGTCGAACACCTCCGCCCCGCCGGCGATGTACCCCTCGAGCCGGCCGATCGTGGCACCGGCCGCCACGACGTCCCGGAGCAGGGCCTCCACCGCCGACTCGACGAACTTCGCCTCGCTGGTGCTCACGTCGTCGGTCTGGCGGGGCAGCATCGCGTGGGCCAGACCCCCGACCCGGGCCGGGTCGTACAGCAACACCCCGACGCAGGCCCCGAGCCCGTAGGCGATGAGCGTTTCACCGTCCGTGGCCACGTCGTACTCCGCGACGCCGACGAACAGCCGGTTGCGGTCCGGGTTCCCCGAGTCGCTCCGGTAGGTCTTCACGGCGGACCCACCTCCCCCCGGTTCCGGAGGGTCACCGGCGGATCACCGCCGGGTCGATCCGGCCGACGGAGTTCACGAACTCCTCCTGCTCGGGAAACACGTACAGCGACACGTCCACGTCGTGCCCGGCGAGCCGGAGCAGCGAGGAGATGTACAGCCCGAGGTCGTCGTAACTGGTGACGACGTGGCGCATGATCTCCCGCTCGGTGTCGCTGACGAACTGCGGCGTGTTGACGTCGATCTCCGTCTCGACGAGGTCGGCCCACTCGTCGAGGAACGCGTTCGCGACGATGCTGCAGAGCTCGAGCAGCGCGTCCCTTGCCATCTCGTTCGACACCGTCGAGAGGTCGTTCACGGCGTCGTACAGCATCAGCGCGGCGGCCCTGTTGGCCCTCTCCGGGGAGAACAGGACGAGCACCAGTCCCGACGGTCGTCCCGGCAGGTGGACCCTCGCGCCGACCCGGTCTGCGGCGTCGAACCGCGCGTCGACTGTCCGCGGGGCCACGTGCCCGCTCGTCGACCGCTCGGCGGCGACCGTCACGTCCCCGGAGACGAGGCCGCCGAGGCGCTCGTCGACCCCGCTGGCGCCGACCTCGCCGAGCCAGTTCAGCAGGGCGAGCTGCTGGACCGGGATCGAGAGCCCGTCGTCCCCACCCCCGACGCTCATACCGGTCCCTCCGTCGGCCGCTCGCCGGGCCCGGGGGTCCCGCCGGTCGTCGCGCGATCACCTGTGCTCCGCCGGGTCTCGCGGTTGCTCCGTGGTATCATGGCGAGTGCGAGCGCTCGGCCGCGGTCTCCAGGACGGTTCGGGGGTCGAGGACGCCGATCGGCCGGCCGTCGGCGTCCGGAGCGACGACGGCCCGGCACCACTCCCGGTCGACCCAGGGCTGCCGGTCCCCGCTCCCGGCGACCGGTGTCACGCGGTCGACGTGGTACGTCTCGATGCCCGCGACCTCGTCTACGAGGAGGCCGGCGGCCCGGGTGCCGTCGCCCCGGTCGAGCAGGAGGAGCGTCGGCGCGTCGTCCGGCGCCCGTGAGGACGGACCCAGGAGCGTCCGCCCATCCACGACCGGCGCGATGTCGCCCCCGACGGCGGTGATGCCGGCGATGACCGGCGAGGATCGCGGGACCCGGGTTATCTCCGGGTCGGCCACCAGGCGCTCGACCCGCCCCAGTTCGAGCGCACACGACCCCCCGGCCAGCAGCACGCGGACGAACTCGATCCTGCCCCGGCGATCGACCTCCTCGCCCGCCTCGCTGCCCTCGTTTCCGGCCGCCTCCCCCACCCCCTCGCTCATGGGGATCCGTCACCCCGGTACCGGGTGGGAGAGGTCGGCCCCCGTCGAGTCGCCGTCACGGTCACGACCCGTCCGGCTCGACCGCCGGCTCGCTCTCGGCCGCCTCGACGTCGGCCGTGGCGACGGTCCCCTCGCCGTCGGTGGCGACGTCGTCGGCCGGGATGCCGTCCTCGTCGGCCGGGATGCCGTCCTCGTCGGCCGGGTCGGCGTCCTCGGCGTTCGGGGCCGCGTCGCCCGGAGGCACGTCCTCCGCCTCCGGGACCGCGTCGGCCTCCGAGTCCGTCTCGAAGGAGTCGAGCGCCTGGCTGAGCCGGGTCGCCTGCTCGGCGAGGTCGCTGGCGCTCGCGGACACCTGCGAGAGCGCCATCGTCTGTGACTGGGTCGTCGTCGCCATCCGCTCGGACTCCTCGCTGGTCGCCTCGCCGACCCCCGCCGCCTCCTCGACCATCCCGAGGACCTCCCCTGTGGACTCGGTCTGCTGGTGGGTCGCCTCCGTGATCTCCTGGACGCCGGCGTTCGTCTCCTGGGCGAGCTCGGCGACGTCCTCGAACGCCGACGCCGCGTTCTCGATCGCGTCGGTGTGCTCGCCGATCCGGTCGCTGGTGCCGCGGACCTCCGTCACGGTCCGGTCGGTCCGGGAGCGGATCCGCTCTAAGCGCTCCTCGATGTCGCCGGCGGCCTCCTTCGCCCCCTCGGCGAGCTCCTTGATCTCGTTGGCCACCGCGGCGAACCCCTCGCCCTGCTCGCCGGCCCGGGACGCCTCGATGTGGGCGTTCAGCGCGAGCATGTTCGTCCGTTCGGCGATCTCGGAGATGAACTCGATCAGCTCGTCGACCTGCTGGACCTCCGACTCCAGCTGGTTGATCGCCTCGACGGTGTCCCGCGACTCCGTCTCGATCCGGTTCATGCCCTCGATAGCCGCCGTGGCCGCCTCGCGGCCCTCCTTGCCGGTCTGCGCGGTCCGCTCGGCGATGTCCGCGACCTCGTCGGTCGCGGCCGCGACCTCCTCGACGGTCGTCGAGAGTTCGTTCATCTCCTCGGTCACCGCGTGGAGGTTCTCCGTCTGCGCGTCCGCGTCCGCCGCCACCTCCCGGATCGACTCGACGACGCGGTCGCTGACGTCGCTCACCTCCTCCGTGCTCAGCCGTATCTCCTGGCTGTGGGTGGCCACCTCGTCGGCGAACCGCTTGACGTTGCCCACCGCGTCCTCGAGCGCCTCGATCATCTCGTTGAACGAGACGGCGATCCCCGTCATGGCCTCGCTCTCGGAGCTCGGGTCCATCCGGACCGAGAGGTCGCCGTCGGTACAGCGACGCATCACCCCGCTGTACTCCTCGGCGGTCCGTTCGACGTGCCGGTACAGTTCCTCGGCGTCGGTCCGGGCCGCCCGCTCGTCCGCGAGCGCCGCGTCGATCTCGGACACGGCGGTCGCCGTCCGGCCGACGCAGTCGATCCGGTTCGTCTCGAAGGGGACGTCCTCGCCGTCGGCGGACCGCCGGGCACGCTCCGCGAGGTCGTCGAGCGACCGGCGCGTCCTCGCGGCCATCGTGGTCCCAACGAGCGCCGTGACCCCCGCGCCGCCGGCCGTCCCGAGGACGACCGGCCGGGCAAACCGTCCGGACGCGTACACCCCGCCGGCGAGGGCGACCCCGACCCCCACGAGGACGAGGAAGAGCTTCAGCGGATATCGCCGGCGGAGGAACGCCGGCGTGATCGTGATCCGAGTACCCACCATTTGATCCGGATTCCGCTCATCTGTTATTAAATCTTCAGCCGATTTCACTCCGTGCGGACCACGAGCTCGCAGTGCTCGTCCCCGTCCCGCATGCAGGCGGACTCGGTAACGGCGACCGGTTCGTCGTAGTGGTCGCCGACCCCGCGGGCGATCCCCTTCGCCACCGAACAGAGGTCCCTCTCCGAGCGGTACTCCACCCTGACCGCGTCGCCGTCGCGTCGGCAGGTCAGGTTCGGCGGGTCGATGTCGGGATCACGCGCCCGCAGGACGGAGTGGATCCGCGTCTCCGTGTTCGCGATGAGTTCGAGCGCGCCCCCCTCCTCGGAGGCGACGTTCCCGTACGTCTCCAACAGGCGGCCGCCCGCGTATCGGCCGAAGGCCTCCTGCAGTTCCCCCACCGGCCCGCCGGTCCGGTCCGAGACGGCCTCGACGAGCCGCCGGAGCTCGGCGTCGTCGTACGTGTCGATCGGGAGGTAGACCTTCCCCGTCAGCCCCGCCGAGTCCAGGGCCCCGTCCCACGCCTCGCGGTCGTGACGCTCGACGACGAAGTCCTTCAGCGACTTGAACAGGATGCCGTGCATCGTCGACCCGGTCACCCCTCATCGGTCCGGGTGACGAGGATCTCGCAGCGCTCGTCGCCGTCGAGCATGCAGGCCGGCTCCCGGACCGAGAGCGCCTCGTCGTAGTGGTCGCCGACCCCGCGGATCAGCCCTTTGGCGAGCGCGCACAGCTCCCGCTCGGAGCCGTAGGTGATGCGGACCCGGTCGTCCTCGTCCCACTCGGCGTGCAGGTTCGGCGGCGTGTACGAGGAGAGCTCCTTCGCCCGGAGCGCGGTGTGGATGTACGTCTCGACGTTCGCCAGCAGCTCGAGCCCGGTCCAGTCCTCGTCGACGTGGACCCCGTAGGTCTCGACGAGCGGCGGGACCAGGAACCGACCGAACTCGTCCAGCAGGCTCGGGACGTCGGCCCCGGTCGCCCCGGAGGCCGCCTCCACGAGCGCCAGCACGTCCGCGTCGTCGTACTCGGTGAGGGGAACGTACACCTTCTCGCCGATGCCGGCCCGTCGCTGGATGGTTCCCCAGGCCTCGCGGTCGTACTCCGAGACCACGAAGTCCTTCAGCCCTTTCAGTACGATGCCGTGCACGGCTCACCCCCCTCCCGTTGGTCGTTCCCCGGCGCGACGGTTCCCGCTCCACCCGCCACCCGCTGCCCTCGAACCACGGTATCGTAGCTACGTCCGACGGACCGGCCCATATTTCGAATTCTTACTTGCCTAATAAAGTAGTTAGGACGGACGAGGATCTCGTGTTCGTGTCCGTCCTCGCACGACCGTGCGTCGTCCCTTGCGGGCGATCACCGACGCCAGCGGGGTGCGCCGGTAAACTGTTACGCACGGTCGTATCAGTCCTCCACCTCGTCGATCCAGTCGAACTCGTCGGGGTCGGCACCGTCGGTCCCCGAGTCGGCCGGGAGCTCCGTCGACGCGGTCGGCGACGTCCGCTCGACGGCGTCGAGTTCGAACGACGCCAGCGCATCCTTCAGGTCCGCCTCGTCCGGGATGACGAAGACGTCGACGTCGAGCTCCGTGTCGACCGCCCGGATCTGCGTGTCGAAGACGAACGCGAACTCCTGGCGCCCGCCGAGCCCCACGACGAGCGTGTCGACGGCCGCCGCGCCCATCTCGTGGGCGTAGGCCGGCGTCGAGTGGTCGATGCGCGTCTCGAGCAGGTTCGCCCAGCCGTCGAGCATCCCGCTGGCCATGACGTTGGCGAGCTCCTGGACCGTGTCCCGCTCGAACGCGCCGAACGTCTCGGCGGGCGGGGCGTCGAGAGCGGCCCCGACGAGCGCCCGCGCGGAGCGCTCGTCCAAGAGGATCAGGAGGTAGCCGCTCGGCATGCCGCTGAAGCTGAACGCGACGCTGACCTGCGGCTCGGTCGAGACCTGGTTCGGGATGGCGTCGAGCGAGACGAAGTTGATCCGGCGGATGTCCACGCTCGCGTCGATCCCGGTCATCGTCGAGAGGCTGTCCGCGGCCGCCTCGGCACCCCTGTGTGCGATCCGGTCGAACCCGGCGAGCTTCTCGAGTTCGATGGACCGGTCGCTCCCCCGTCGCTGGAACAGCCGCTCGACCGTGTCCCGGTCGGGCAGCAGGTAGTGGCGGAACGTCACCTCGCGCTCGACCGTCTCGGCGGCGTTCCGGAAGACGATGGCCAGTTCCGCCTCGCCGGGGGCGGGCGACGACGCCGCGAGGAACGCCCCGGGATCGCTCCCCTCGACGTAGGTCGGCGGGGAGACGTCGATCGTCGTGCCGAGCACGTTCGCCCAGCCGTCGACGTACCCGTTGTTCATGATCTGGCCGACCTCCGTGACGGCGCTCTCGCGGGCCGCCTCCGGATCGGCGGCCGGCGTCCCCGCCGTCACGGTCTCGGCGACGGTCCGGGCGCTCTCCTCGTCGAACAGCAGTATCGAGGTCCCGGCGACGCCCTCGGACAGGCTCACGCGGACGCCCGAGCGCTCGACCCCGTCGTCGAGGTCCCGCCGGACGCTCGCTTCTCTCGCGAAGTTGACGTGCGTGACGCCGACCCTGGCCGGGAGCCCGGTCATCGCGGTCAGGCGGCTCGTCGCCAGCCCCGCCCCCTCCTGGGCCATCTCGTAGAACGTCCCCAGCGCGTCCACGTCGAGCTTCACGGGACCACCTCCTGTCCCCCTCCAGCCGTTCCGTCGGGCGCGTTCCCGGTCATCACAGCGACCCTACGTCGATCAGGTTCACCGGTCGCCCGTCGGACCGGGTCGTCGCGCCCTGGACCCCCGGGACGTCCCTGAGCAGGTCCTCGTACGGGCGGATGACGACCTCCCGGGAGCCGACGACCCGGTCACAGCCCACGGCGAACAGGTCGGTCCCGTCGCGGATCCAGAGGATCCTCGCCCGGTCGGGGTCCCGCCCGCTCCCGACGCCGAGCGCCTCGCGGAGGTGGACGAACGGGACGTCGTCTCCGGGGTCGATCTCCCCGAGCGTGGCGGTCGAGGGGACGTCCGCGGGCCTGACGAACCCGCGGTGTTCGAGGTCGTCGGGTGCCTCCGTGACCCCCTCGACGCCGGCCATCGGCACGCCGAACCGCTCGTCGCCGGTCCGGACGAACACGACGTCCGTGAGCGCGATCGAGACGGGTACGACGAGCCGGACGGTCGTCCCGCGAGCCCGATCGCTCCCCACCTCGACGCGGCCGTCGAGCGCGTCGATCCGGTGGCCCACCACGTCCATGCCGACGCCGCGGCCGCTCACGTCCGTCACCTCGTCGGCCGTCGAGACGCCGGCCTCGAACAGCAGGTCGTACGCCCCCTCGTCGGTCAGGTCGTCGGCCGCCTCCGGCGCGAGGACCCCCCGTTCGACCGCCGACTCGCGGACCCGGTCGGGGTCGATCCCCCGCCCGTCGTCGGAGATCTCGATGACGACCTCGTCGCCGACCCGTTCGGTCCGCAGTTCGATCCGGCCCTCCGGCGGCTTCCCCGCCGCCACCCGCTCCGCCGGCGGTTCGATGCCGTGGTCAACGGCGTTGCGCGCGAGGTGGACGAGCGGGTCCCGCAGCCGGTCGATGACGCTCCGGTCCAGCCTGACGTCGACGTCCTCGACCACGAGGTCGACCTCCTTGTCCTGCGAGCGAACCAGGTCACGGACCGTCCGTGGGATGTCCTCGATGGCCGTCTCGAGCGGCATCAGGCGGACGTCCGTCACCGTGCGCCGGTACTCGGCGGCGAGGCGCTGGAGGTCCGGCGCCTCCTCCCCGAGTTCGTTCTCCACGCGGTGGCGGACGAAGGACAGTTCCTCGGCGATGGCCATCAGCCGCTCGGCCGTCTCGACGGTCACGGTCAGGGGCGGGAGCCCGTCGGACGCGCCCGCGTCGGCGTCAGTCCGGCTCTCGGTCCCGCCGAAGGCGTCCGCGTCCAGGCGGCTCTCGCCGATGGTCGTCGCCGCCGCCTGGAAGACGTCGCTCGTCCCGTCGTCGGTTTCCTCCTCGGCGTCGACCCCGCTCCCCGTCCCGCCCGTCGACCGCTCGATGGCCCCCTCGAACCGGGACTCGAACGCGACCATCTCCTCGTCCAGATCGACGTCCATCCCGCTCCCGGCCGACGATCCGGCCTCGAGGGTCCCTTCCGACAGGTCCAGATCCACGTCGGGCATCGAATCCGGGTCGGGAACCTCGTCCCCCGGCTCCTCCGTCGCGCCCGTCCCCGGTCCTTCCGTCGCGTCCGTACCCGGGGGTTCCGTCGCGCCCGTCCCGGACGCTGCGTGCGCGTCCGTGTCTGCGCTCGTATCGACACACCCACCGGTCCGCGGCCCCGTCCGACGGCTGCTCGTCGCTCCCGTCGGTCGTCCGGTTCGCGCCGAACTCGAACCCGCCCTGCTCGGCCTCTGCCACGGCTCCGTCGATGCCCCCGCTCGGCCCCTCGCTCCCCGGGTCGTCGGGCTCCCCGGTCGGCGCTTCGGGGGAGGTGTCCGCCGGGTCGGGGACGCCGGCCTCCTCGGCGTCCTCCGCCGGATCCAGTTCGAGGAGTTCGTCGATGGTGACGTCGTCGTCCCCGTCGAACTCGCCGAACTCGACCGCCTCGATGTCCCGCTGGAGGTCCCCGACGTCGGTCGGCTCCCCGTCGACGTCCCGCTTGACCGACTGGAAGAACGCCGCCGGGTCGTCGGGCGTCTCCCCGGGCCCGGGCTCGGACGCGGCGTCGTCCGGGGCATCGACCGGTCCGTCCCCGTCGAGCACGCCCCATCCCTGGAGCGACTCGTCGTCGGGGTCGTCCATCTCGGCGACGAGCGCGTCGATGTCGTCGAACTCGTCCGCGTCCTCCAGGGCCGTGAGGACGTCGTCGCTCAGCTCCCCGTCGTCGATCGACGGCGCCGTGCCGCCGGTCGCGCCGTCGCCGGGGGCCGACTCGGCAGCCGTCCCGGCCTCCGTTTCGGGCGTGTCGAGCGCGTCTCCAAGTCGTCGACGGCCGCGAGCGTCTCGTCGATCAGCTCCGCCGTCGCCTCGACCTCGCCGCGACGGAGGGCGTCGAGTACGTCCTCCAGGGAGTGCGCGAGCTGCCCCGCGTCACCGAGCCCGACGGTCCGACACGCGCCCTTGAGCGAGTGGGCCGTGCGAAACAGCTCGTCGACCGTCTCGGCGTCGCCGCCCCCCTCGACCGCCAGCAGGCCGTCCGTGAGTTCCTGGAGGTTCGAACGGGCCTCCTGGAGGAACTCCTCGTCAGGGCGGTCCATGCCCATCCCCCCGGATCGGCCGGTGCCGTCCGTCGCGGCTCGCTACTGCCGTGGTCATTGCCGCGTGCTCTCTATCGCGTCGATCAGATCCCCGTCGTCGAACGGTTTCGTGACGTACGCGTCAGCGCCCGCCCGCGCTGCCAGTTCGATCTTCTTGCGCTGGCCGTCTTGCGCTGGCCGACGCTCGTACACATGACGACCCGGGCGTCCTCGTCGAGTCGCTTGACCGCCGCGGTCGACTTCAGCCCGTTCGCCTTCCGCATCACGATGTCCATGAGAACGACGTCGATCTCGTCGTGGTGCTCCTTGTACCGCTGCACTGCCCACGCCCCGTTCGGTGCCTCGGCCACGATCTCATACTCGCCGTCCTCGAGCGCGCCCTTCACGCGCTGGCGCATGAAATCCGAGTCGTCGACGATGAGGATCCCGATTGACATACTCCCCTACCAGTGGCGCGAGGCTTCCCGTTCCACTAATATAAAATCGAACCCCAGTGGATTCTGAAACAGTCGCCGCCGACGGCGGCCCCGGATCGAGTGTGCCGTCGGCGAACTGCCGGCGAACTGCCGGCGGACCGCCGCGCGAGCGGTGCGGTCGGACCGTTCTCGAACGGGAGTGGAACGCGGGAACCGGTCGGGGAACGGCCGCCGGGGAGCGTGGCCATCGGCCCGGAACAGGGCCCGACGTCGTCGGAGCGTTCGCGGCCGGGCGGGGACCGAAGCTATACGGCCTGCCCCCTCTTGCGAGCGGACGTGACCGACCGATACGACGCCATCGTGATCGGGGTGGGCGGGGTCGGAAGCGCGGCGACCTACCACCTCGCCGACCGCGGCCTGGAGGTCCTCGGCATCGAACGGTTCGATATCCCCCACACGCGGGGGTCCTCCCACGGGAGCACGCGCATCATCCGGCGAGTCCAGCACGAGGACCGGGGGAGCGCCTACGTCCCGCTGGTCGAACGGGCCTACGACCTGTGGCGGGATCTCGAGGACCGGACGGGCCGCGACCTCCTCCACGTGACCGGGTCGGTCCACACCGGGCCGCCGGAGACCGAGGTGGTCGATGCCGCCCGCGAGGTCTGTGACGCACACGACATCCCCCACGAGGAGCTCTCCGCCGCGGCGGTGAACGACCGCTTCCCGGGCTACGATCTCCCCGAGCGGTTCGATGCGGTCTATCAGCCCGACGGGGGCTTTCTCGCCTGCGAGCAGTGCACGGTCGCCCACGTCGAGGCCGCCCACGACGCCGGCGCGACGGTCCGGGGACGCGAGCGGGTGCTCGACTGGTCGGAGACGACCGACGGCGTCCGGGTCCGGACGGACAAGGGCCGGTACGCCGCCGACGAACTGGTCGTGACCGCCGGCCCGTGGACCCGCGAGATGCTCCCGGGACTCGCGGCCGAGACGGTCCCCGTGAGGGCGGTGATGGCCTGGCTCCAGCCAAAGCGGCCCGAGCGGTTCCCCCCCGACCGGTTCCCGGTGTTCGTCCTCCGGGACGAGGACGACGGGGGCTACGGCTTCCCCCGGCACGACGTCCCCGGGTTCAAGTTCGGCGTGAGCGACCCGACGCCCGTCGTCGACCCCGACGCGATGGACCGCGAGCCCACGCGGGCCGAGGAGGAGCTACACCGGCGGTTCGCCGAGCGGTACTTCCCGAGCGGGGCGGGGCCCACGGTCGGGCTGACGACCTGCATCTGGTCGATGAGCGGCGACGAGCACTTCCTGCTCGGCCGCCCCGACGGCTACGACGCGGTCACCGTCGGCGCCGGCTTCTCGGGTCACGGGTTCAAGTTCGCGAGCGCCACGGGCGAACTGCTCGCGGAGTTCGCCGCCGAGGGCGGGACCGAGCGGAACGTCGGGGCCTTCGACGTGAACCGGGTGTAGCCGGGGACGGAGGTCCGGACGCCGACACTTCGCCCGCGGGCCGCGTCGGGCGTTCGGGTCGGGATCCGACCTCGTGCAACGAAGCATCGGATACCGTATATTAATCTACCGGTTGGTTTTCCGAGCCGGAGAACGCTGTCGAGGAACTACGGTCGGGGGTGTCCTTTCCCGATCCAGAGATGCGATTCGAGGCCCGTCCACGTCCCTCGGTGCTGATCGTCGACGACGACCGGGACCTCGCCGACCTCTACGCCACGTGGCTGCAGGACGACTACTACACGCGGACGGTGTACAGCGGCCGGGACGCCCTGGACGAACTGCACGACGGCATCGACGTGGTCCTCCTCGACCGCCGCCTGCCCGACATCCCGGGCGACGAGGTACTGGTGACGCTCCGCGACCGGGGGATGGACTGCCGGGTGTCGATGGTCACGGCGGTCAACCCCGGCTTCGACATCCTCGAACTGGGGTTCGACGACTACCTGACCAAGCCCATCGACCGCGAGGAACTCCGCCGGACGCGACGCGCTGTACATCCGGCTCTCCTCGCTGCGCGTCCTGCGCAACGTCCTCCGGGAGGAGAAGTCGGCGGCGGAGCTGGCCGCGGACGAGCGGTTCCAGGAGCTCGAGGACCGCATCGCCGAACTCGAAGCGGAGGTCGGTAACATACGGCGGGACGTGATGGCCGGCGTCGGCTGATGCGCTCGCGCGTAGCTTTCCTCGGCGATACCCGAGCCCGTAGGGTGATCGACAGTACATCGTTGCGCACGACCGTACGGGCTCCGACGGGTGACCCGGAGAGCGCCTCGCCCGGGCTCACCGCGGCCGACGGGGTCGGAGTCTCGGCTCTCTCGCGGGGAACACCCGTCCCGGAGCCCTTCGACCCGTCCGGGGCGACCGTTGGGCTCCGCAACGCGGTCCGCGTTCGGGCGCGCCCGTCGGGGTTCGGTTCATGTCCGAGTCCCCTCCACCGGCACTCACCCGCCGGGCCGTGCTCGGTAGCGCCGCGGGACTGACCGCCCTCCCCGCTCTCTCCGCCCCGTCCGGCGGGTCGGGAACCGGCCGTACCCCCGTCGCCGAACCGACGGTCCTGACGCGGAACGCCTACCTCGGCGTCGACCTCTTCCGGCTGTTCCGGGCGGAGTCGCGGTCGGCGTTCCGCCGCATCGCCGGCGAACTGCTCGCGTCGGTCGACCCTGCCGTCTACGAGGCCCGAGCCGACGCCATCGCCGCGGAGATCGCGGCCGCCGACGCGGACGTCGTGGCCCTGCAGGAGGCCGTGCTCCTCCGGGCGCAGCGGCCGGGCGACTTCGGCTCCGAGTCCGCCGAACCCGCGTCGGACGTCCTCGTCGACGTCCTCGCGCTCGTCGAGTCGGCGCTCGCGGACCGCGACCTCGACCACGAGGTGGCCGCGGTGACGACGACGACCGACGTCGAACTCCCGGCCGAGACCGACGACGGACCGGTCGACGTGCGCCTCACCGACCGCGACGTCCTCCTCGTGCGCGGCGACCTCGGGACGAGCGACCCCGTGACGGGGACGTTCGACGCCGCGCTCCCCCTCCCGCTCCCGGACGGGGACCGGACGCTCGCGCTGGAGCGGGGCTACTGCTCGGTCGACGTGACGATGGACGGGGTCGGGTTCACCGCCGTCTCGACCCACCTCGAGTCGGTCTCCCCGCTGGCCCGCCGCCGGCAGGCCCGGGAACTGCTCGGGGCGCTCCCCGCGGATCGGGCGGTCCTCGTCGGCGGCGACTTCAACAGCGGCCCCGGGACCGAAACGGAGACGTACGACCTGCTGACGGCCGAACTCGGGGACGCGTACGCCGCCCTCGACCCCGACGGCGAGGGGTTCACCTGCTGCCAGGCGGGGGGACTCCGGAACGGGGAGTCCCGCCTCGACGAGCGGATCGACGCCCTGCTCTTCGGCGGCCCGGTGCGCCCGACCGGGATCGGCCGGGTCGGTCACCGACCGGCGGACCGGGTGGCGGCCGAGGTGGACGGCGAGACGGTCCGGATCTGGCCCTCGGACCACGCGGGCGTCGTCGGGACCTTCGAGGTCGCGACGGACGCCGACGCCGACGCCGTCGTCCTCGTCCTCGGCCGCGGGGTCGACGTCCGGGTCGCCGGACGACGGGACCCCCGCCCGCACGTCCGACGGGACGGGGCCGGGGATGGGCGTCGCCACGGCCGCCGCCGGTCTCGTGGCGGCGGTTGCCGCCCGGCTGCGTCGCGACCGGACCACCTGAGGCCCCACGGACCGGGGGCCCGAACCGCGGCGCACGTCGCCGTCTCCCCGTGGGACGGCGCTGACTCGCCGACGCTGTCGGGGCTCCGGAAACCGCCATCCCGGGGCGAACGACCGGTGACGGGCTCGGCTCCGATCCGCGGTCGGCCTCGGGAGGCGCCCTCGGTGACGCCCCGGGGCTGACGGCCGGCCCCCCGATCGGAACCCGACACGGTCGGACTACCGGACGACCGCCTCGCCCGTCGCGACCGAACACGGGCGAGCGGCCGGCGTCCGGTCCGGGACGACTCGGCGCTACTCGCCCGGAGTCCGGGCGTCGTCGAGAGACGCTCGCCCCGGACGACCGCCGCGACGCGCGGTTCGGTCACGGGCCGTCATCGCGGTCCCCGACGCTACGGTTTCTTGTGGCGGCCCGACGTGGGGCGTCCATGCCGGACGGCGACCCCGACCCGGAGCTGGTGGCAGCGCTGCGAACCCGCGAACACGAACTGCCGACCCACGCCCTCTCGCCCGAGGCGGCGCGGGCCCAGCGGCGGGGCCGGCACGTCCCGCCCGGGCGGGCCGACGAGGTGGCCCGCGTCCGCGACCTCGGGATCGAGGGCCCCGGCGGGCACGTCCCCGTGCGGATCTACGAACCCGACGGCACGGGTACGGGGCCGCGGCCGGCCGTCGTCTACTTCCACGGCGGCGGGTGGGTCGTCGGGAGCCTCGACTCCCACGACCCGCTCTGCCGGACCCTCGCTAACGCCGCCGAGGCGGTCGTCGTCTCGGTGGACTACCGGCTCGCCCCCGAGCACGCGTTCCCCGCGGCCGCGGAGGACGCCTACGCCGCGACGGCGTGGGTGGCCGAGCGCGCGGCCGAACTGGGCGTCGACCCCGACCGGGTGGCCGTCGCCGGCGACAGCGCGGGCGGCAACCTCGCCGCCGTCGTCTCGCTCATGGCTCGCGACCGCCGCGCCCCCGACATCGCCTACCAGGCACTCGTGTACCCCGTCGTCGACTACTCCCTCGCGTACGACTCCTACCCGGAGAACGCCGAGTGGGGCCCCACGAGCGAGTCGATGGGGTGGTTCTGGGAGCAGTACCTGGGGCGGGACGTCGACGCGTACAACCCCTACGCCGCGCCGCTGTGGACGCGGTCGCTCTCGGACCTACCGCCGGCGACGGTCGTCACCGCCGGGTTCGACACCCTGCGCGACGAGGGGGTCGCCTACGCCGACCGTCTCGAGGCCGATGGCGTCGACACCACCCACCGGAACTACGAGCGGATGACGCACGGGTTCATGAGCATCCTCGGGGAGCCGGACCTCTCGCGGGCACGGGAGGCGGTCGACGACGTGGCTGGTGACCTGGCTGGCGCGTACGGAGGGTAACGCGAGCCCGCCGGGGGGCCCGGAAGCGAACGACACGCGGACGTGCGACCCCCCGCCGGTGGGTGACCCCGTCCCCGCGTCCACGATCCGGCGGCCAGCGCTCGTCCGGGAACCCGCCGCCGCGGGACGGCGGTGGGCTGGTACCGGCGGTCGTAGCGACATACCGCCGGTCGCCCGGCCGGGACCGGCGATGGCCGGGAACGGACCGCAGTCGTCCGTACGGGGGCGTAACCCGCGTCGGGTCGATCCCACCCGCCACAGTCGGGTCGGGAGGTGTCAGCTATCCGCCCGGTCCGCCCGAACCAGTCTCAGAAGTCCGGGCCACGCTCGCCCGGACCGCCGAACGCCACAGCCACGCAGGTCACGTTGCGACGGCGACGGCGAGCAGTGCACCGCCCGCGAGGCGGTTCAGCGCCCGCGTCGGCAACGGACCGAACAGGAAGACGACCAGTCCGCCGACGAGACCGACGGCGGTGCCGACGGACGGGGATGTGGCTCCGAGCACTCCGTGCCGGTGTCGTCCGGACTGGTCCGCGGTGCCCGGGAATCGATACCTCGGGCCCACTACGACCCGGCCGGAGCGTGTCCGGTCCCCTTCGTTCACCCAGTACGGGCGATCGGCCCATCGAGGTGGATCCCGTTCGCCGCCGGGATCACCGCACGGCGGACGGCCTCGTCGTTGAACGCCGCGGCCGACTCGGCCGCCGGGGTGCCGAGCCCCTCGCCGGGGTCGCGACACCGGTCGAACATCTCGAACCCGACCAGCGTGGCCACGTCGTCGTCCTCGTCCCCGCCGAGCCCGATCGACGTCCGGTCCATCCCCAGGGGGTCGAACACGGGCTCGATCCCCTCCATCGCCTCGGCGACCGCGTCCCAGTCGCCCCACCGGTGGGCCTGCTCGTCGAACTCGCCGTACGGGACGCCGGCCGTGTGACAGAGCACCTGCCGGAGCGTGATCCCGGCCTTCGGCGCCTCGTCGTCGGCGAACGCCGGCCAGTGCTCGACGACGGGGTCGTCGTACTCGGCCGCCCCCTGCTCCACGAGCCGGTGGAGGCCGACGCCCGCGTACGGCTTCGTACACGAGGAGAGGAGGTGGCGCGTGTCGCGGGTCGTCCCCTCGCCGTCCGGGCCGGTCGCCCCCCTGCGACGTCCACGACGCGGTCGCCGTCGACGAAGACCGCCAGCTGTGCCCCGTGGTGGAGCCCAACCTCGAGCTAGCGGTCGAACTCGGCGCGGATCCGCTGTCGGTCGCCGTCGGTGATCCCGGGCACGGACCCACCTGCAGCGTGCCGGTCATAAGCGTTCGGTGGCCGGGGTCGGCGGGTGATTCCGGATCCGGCGGGTCGACGTGGTGTGAACGCGGATCCCGGGTACGGGAAGTACCGGCTTCAGGTGCGGTCCTCGACCCGGTCGAACAGCGCCGAGAGCGTCGCAACGGTCCGCTCGTCCACGGCGCTCGGGTCGAGGTGGAAGTGCGAACCCGCGCCGGCAGCATCGAGATGGCGCGTGACGGCGTGGCAGAAGCGGAACGCCGCCCGCTCGTCGACGTACTGGCAAAGCGTCGTCAGCGAGTGGAAGCAGAGCTCCACGGGTTCGGGGTCGTCCGCCCACGCCGACAGCGCCTCCTCGATCCGGGCGCCGAGCCCGGTCAGGTCCCCCGGCGAGGCGACGGTGGCGATCCACGGACCGTGACCGAGCCCCGGTCCGCCGGCCGACCGGGTAGCCGTCGCGCCTCGGGTCGACTCACAGCAGACGATGCCGACGTCCGTCGGCTCCCCGATCCCGCGGCGGACGACGGCGTCGAAGCGGTCGTCGGGCGTCTCGTCGAGCGCGACGAGAAGCATTTTCGACGAGGCGCTCCCGGGCCGTGAGGCGATCCGCTCGGCACAGTAGTCCCCGGCGTCCCCGTCGATCGTGTCCGCCAGCACCAGCACGTTCTCGTCCGTGTCGCCCGCGCTCTGCCCCCCGTCGGTGACGCCCCGGCCCGGGGACGTCGTGTCTGTACCCGGCATTCAAATTCCGCTTGGGAATCCGTGTACTAAAAGGGAGGATGGCGTGATCAGGGGCTGAAAACCCGGTCCCGTCCCGAGACGTCGACGACGACTCCCGTCCCATACGGTCGTGCGTACCGATGTACCGGCGATAACCCGGACAGAGTCGGGTATCGACGGGAAAAGACGACGCACGACCGTATCAGTCGGGAGCGCTCACCGCCCGCCAGACCGTCTCGGGTGTCAGTGGCACGTCGACGTGTTCGACGCCGAGGGGCCGGAGCGCGTCGACGACGGCGTTGACGACCGCCGGCGGGGCGGCGATAGTCCCCGCCTCCCCCGCGCCCTTCGCGCCGTGCGGCGTCACGGGACTCGGCGTGACCGTCGAGTCCGTCTCGAAGTCGGGCAGCCGGTGAGCACGCGGCATCGCGTAGTCCCCGAACGAGGCCGCGAGCATCGAGCCGTTGTCGTCGTAGACCGCCTCCTCCCGGAGGGCCTGGCCGAGCCCCTGGGCGACCGCGCCGTGGACCTGTCCCTCCACGAGCGCCGGCTCGAGCTGTGTCCCGCAGTCGTCGACCGCGACGTACCGCTCGAGGGAGACCGTCCCCGACCCCGGGTCGACCTCGACGACCGCGAGGTGGGTCCCGAAGGCGTAGGTCAGCCCGTCGGGAACCTCGACGCGTTCGGACGAGAGCGCCCTCGTGTCACCGGGTGCGTCGCTGGAGCCGGCGGCCGCCCGGCCCGCGACCGTCGCCAGGGAGACGGCCCGGTCGGGCGCACCGCGAACGGTGAACGTCCCGTCCTCGACGGTCACGTCCTCGGGAGCCACCTCCAGGGCGTCCGCCGCGACCCGGGTCGCCTCCTCGACGACGTCGCGGGCACACCCGAGGAGGACGCCGCCGCCGACCGCGGTGCTCCGGCTTGCGTAGGTCCCCGTGCCGGTCGGCAGGTCGTCCGTGTCCCCCTCGTGGACCTCGACGTCGGCCTCGTCGACGCCGAACTCGTCGGCGAGTAGCCCGGCGTACGTGGTGGCGTGGCCCTGCCCCTGGTCGGCCGTCCCGCAGTACGCCCGCAACGTTCCGTCCCGGACGAGCTCGACCCGGCCGCTCTCGACCTGGATCGTGCCCGTGTTCTCGACGAAGCTCCCGATGCCGACGCCGAGGTAGCGGCCCTCGGCGCGGGCCGTCTCCTGCCGCTCGCGGAACGCCTCGTAGTCGAGGTGCTCCAGCGCCAGGTCGAGCGCCACGCCGTAGTCGCCGCTGTCGTACGTGAACCCGAGCGCGGTCTCGTACGGGAACGCGTCGTCGGGGACGAAGTTCCGTCGCCGCAGGTCGACGGGATCGACGCCGAGTTCGGCGGCCGCGCGGTCCATCAGCCGCTCGATGACGTAGATCGCCTCCGGTCGACCGGCGCCACGGTAGGGGCCCAGCGGCGGCGCGTTCGTGAGGACGCCCGTGAGGTGACAGTGGACGGCCGGGACGTCGTACGCCCCCGTCAGCAGGTTGGCCCGGATCCCGAAGCTGGGGTCCCGGAGGGGATAGCCACCGATCCCCACCCGACCCCGGATCCCGAGTCCCAGCACCGTCCCGTCGTCGTCCACGGCGAGTTCGGCGGTGGCGTAGACGCCCCGCCCCTGGTGTTCGGTCCGGTTGTTCTCGGTTCGGGTTGCGGTCCACTTCACCGGCCGGTCGAGGTGCATGGCCCCCCAAGCCACGAGCGGCTCCTCGGGGTACGGCCGGGCGCCCTTCGGCCCGAAGCCGCCGCCGACCGCCGGCGCGATCACCCGGACCCGGTCGGGGGGCAGGCCCAGCGTCTCCGCGAGCCGGTCGCGGTCCTGATGGGGCGTCTGCGTCGACGTCGTGACGGCGAGCCGCTCGGTCGACGCGCCGGCGTCCGGGTCGGTCGCCTCGCTCGTATCGACGGCCGACGTCCGTGCGACCGTCGGGGGGTCCGTGCCGTACTCGGCCAGCACCGCCCGCGTCTCCATCGGCGCCGAGAGGACGCGGGGGATCTCGAGGTCGAGGGAGACGACGCGAGCGGCGTCCTCGACCGCGCGGTCGACGGCCGCCCGGTCGCCGGTCTCCCACTCGACGGTGTCGTCCCCGAACTCGGAGATCGAGGGACCGTCGCTCGCCGGGGCCTGCCGGGGATCGCTGACCGCCGGAAGCCGCTCGTACGCCACGTCGATCGCCTTCACGGCGTCGCGGGCACGGTACCGGTCCTCGGCGAGGGCGACCGCGACCGGGTCGCCGCTGAACCGCGCCCGCTCGCCGACGCCCACGAGCAGCGGCCGCTCGATCCCGTCCGGGCCGGGGAAGTAGCTGGTCGTCGGGATCCCCGCGGGCCCGCCGGCGTCGGCCAGTTCCGACGCCCCGAACGCGGCCACCACCCCGTCGAGTTCGGTCGCGGGCCCGACGTCGACCCGCTCGACCCGGGCGTGGCCGTACGGACACCGCCGGATCGCGGCGTGGAGCACGCCGGCCGGCCGGACGTCGTCGGTGTACGCCGCCGAACCCGTCAGGAGCGCGGGGTCCTCTCGACGGTCGGCCGCGCCGTCCGCACGAGGGTCTGACATCTCGCTCTCGAACTGCCGGCCACCCGGGCATAGGTCTGGCGGTGAGCGATCGTGAGCCCCCGCCCCGAGGCACACGCCCGGATCGGGACGGGATCGCCCCGTTCCGGAGCCGGGAACGTACAGTGACGGGGGGTGCGGGTTCGGGACGGCCGGTCGCGGGAGCCGACCCGTGCCCGCGCCCGGGTCGAAGCCGGCGTCTCGTACCCCCGTGGCTCTCGATGGCTATTAATCCCGTCGTGGCTCTCGATGGTTATTTCGCACGCGAACCGCGAGAGGTAGTATGGAGATCCTCGTTACGGGAGGGGCCGGATTCATCGGGGGACATCTCGCCGAACGGTTCCTCCGTAGCGGTCACGACGTCGTCGTGCTCGACGAGATGCACCCGTACTACCATCTGGTCGGGGAGCTGGTCGACCGTGCGGAGTTCGTCTTCCACCAGGCCGGGCGGGCCGGCGTCCGTACCTCGGTCGCCGAACCCCGCACGTACCACGACGTGAACGTCGGCGGCACGCTGAACGTTCTCGACGCGGCCCGGGATACCGACGTGGAGCGGGTCGTGATGGCCTCGTCGTCCTCGGTCTACGGTGGGCGGGAGGAGTACCTCCCCTTCAGCGGGACGGACCCGACCCTGCCCGCCAGTCCGTACGGCGCCTCGAAGCTCGCCGCCGAACGGTACCTCTGTTCCTACCACCAGTCGTACGGTCTCCCCGCGGTCGCACTCCGGTACTTCACCGTGTACGGGCCGCGCATGCGGCCGAACATGGCGATCACGAACTTCGTCTCGCGGTGTATGAACGGGAAGCCGCCGGTCATCTACGGCGACGGGACACAGACCCGGGACTTCACGTTCATCGACGACGTCGTCGAGGCGAACCTGGCACTGCTGTCGACGTCCGCGGCGGACGGGCAGGCGGTGAACATCGGCTCGACGGACAACATCGAGATCCGGACGCTGGCGACGGTGATCCGCGACCAGCTCGCGCCCGACCTGGGGATCGAGTTCTCCGATCCGATCGCCGCCGAGGCCGACCACACGCACGCCGACATAACCCGGGCCCGGGAGCTCCTCGGCTACGACCCGACGTACACGATCCGCGAGGGGACCGAGCGGTTCATCGACTGGTACCGCGAGAACAGGGACTGGTACGAACCGCTCGTCCTCTCCTCGTAGGCGACCGCCTCCCGTCGGTGGGCCGGTCACGAGGGGTGGTACGGGGGCCGCCCCGGGCCTACCGCCGATCTCCCGCACCACTCGATCTGGCGTATTCCTGATCCGGGCGCGTAACGCCCGTCGGTCCCCGACGACCGGGAACCGAGGGGTGCCGTTCGGGAGCTCGCGAGGCCGACCCGGATCGGCCCGACGACCTCGCGGTTGCGGGGAGAGGAGGCGTACGCCCGGGACTGTCGAGCGTCCGTCTCCCAGCTGCGAGAGTGACGCCCGAAGGCTCTTGTACCATCGGGCGGGCACCGCCGCCGTGACCGGGAACGACGACAGTAACGGCGG
>PXRQ01000057.1 GCA_003022005.1 Halobacteriales archaeon QS_5_70_15 | reverse complement strand
CCTCGCTCACTCGCTGTGGTGCTTGAGGCCTCGGACTTCGTCCAGCTAGCGGCCCCTTTCAGTCCCACCCGACACCCCTACTCCGACACCCCGACCACAACCCCTTTGCCCCGACGCTGTCCCTCCCCGCATATGCGAATCGCCGGCATGGCCTCGAACCGCGGCCGGAACCTGACCCACATCGCGGACCACGCCCCCGGCGGCGCCGAGTTCGCCGCCGTCCTCTCGAACCGCGAGGGCGCGCCCGTCCTCGAGTCGGCCGCCGAGCGCGGTATCCCCACGGAAGTGATCGTCCGCGGCGAGAACGAGCCCCGCGAGGACCACGAGGCGCGCGTCCTCGACCGTCTCGCCGAGTACGACTTCGACCTGGTCTGTCTCGACGGGTACATGCGGATCCTCACCGAGGGGTTCCTCGACGCGACGCCCACCGTCCTGAACGTCCACCCCTCGCTGCTCCCGTCGTTCCCCGGGCTCGACCCCCACGAACAGGTGCTCGAGGCCGGGGTGCGGATGACCGGTTGCACGGTCCACGTCGTCGACGAGGCGGTCGACGGCGGTCCCATCGTCACGCAGGAGGCCGTCCCGGTCTACGAGGGCGACGACACCGACTCGCTGAACGAGCGGGTCCTCTACGAGGGGGAGTTCAGGGCCTATCCCCGCGCGGTCCGCTGGTTCGCCGAGGACCGCGTCGAGGTCGACGTCGACGCCGGCGAAGTCCACGTCGCGGGCGACACCGCGGGTGACCTCCCGGCCCGGCGGCTCGTCTCGAACGACCACGCCGCGGGGCTGCGCTACGGGGAGAACCCCCACCAGGACGCGGCGCTGTACGCCGATCCCACCTGTACGGAGGCCTCCGTGGTCCACGCCGACCAGCTCAACGAGGGGGCCAAGGCGCTCTCGTACAACAACTACAACGACGTCGACGCGGCGCTGACCCTCGTCAAGGAGTTCGAGGCGCCCGCGGCGGCGGTGATCAAGCACACCAACCCGGCGGGCTGTGCGACGGGGGGCTCGCTCGCCGAGGCCTACGACCGGGCTCTCTCGACGGACGCGATGAGCGCGTTCGGGGGTATCGTCGCGCTCAACCGCGACTGTGACGCCCCGACCGCGGAGCGGGTGACCGACTCGTTCAAGGAGGCAGTCGTCGCGCCGGGGTACACCGACGCCGCGCTCGACGTCCTCCGGGGGGCGGAGAACCTCCGCGTTCTGCGGGTGGGGGGACTCGGCGAGGCGACCGAGCGGCTGAGCGAGAAGCCGCTCGTCGGCGGCCGACTCGTCCAGGAGCGGGACCTCCAGTCGCTCGCCGCCGGGGACCTCGAAGTCGTGACCGAGCGCGAGCCAACCGACGAGCAGGTCGAGTCGATGCTGTTCGCCTGGCAGGTCGTCAAGCACGTCAAGTCCAACGCCATCGTGTTCGCGACCGGGACCGAGACCGTGGGCGTCGGCATGGGACAGGTCTCGCGGGTCGACGCGGTCCGCCTCGCCGCGATGAAGGCCGAGGAGCACGCGGAGGGGAAGCGTTCGGAGGGGGCGGTGATGGCCTCGGACGCGTTCTTCCCGTTCCCGGACGGCATCGAGACGGCCGCGGAGGCCGGCATAGAGGCGGTGATCCAGCCGGGCGGGTCGGTCAACGACGAGGACGTGATCGCCGCGGCCGACGAGCACGAGATGGCGATGGCGTTCACGGGTTCGCGGGCGTTCCGCCACGACTGAACCGGGTACTTCGACACGACCGACCCGGCACCCCGCAGTGACCGACCGGGAGGCCCCGACGCGACCGACTACCGCGTCGTCCGGGCCTCCCCGCCGGTCACGGCCGGCGGGTCCCCGGACCGCTCGAGCTCCGCCGCGGCCGGTGCCGACCGTACGACGCGCCGCCGGCTCTCCCACGGCCGCTTCCGGCGACACCTCCGCATCGCCCCCGGTGGGACGGGGGACCCCCACAGACGTGGTCCCCGACCGTCGCTCGTCCTCACTCCGGTTCTCGCTCTCGGCCCCGGCTTCGACCGCGACCACCGTCGCGATGTGACCTCCGACTTCCGAAGCGCCGGAACGCGTTCCCTCGGTCACGGCGGTGTGGAGTATCGGGCGGCGGCGAACGTCCTGTTCGACCTCGGGCGGTTCTCACCCGGGACGGGACGAGCCCACGCGCGAGATCCTCGGGCACCTCGGGGAGCCAGACGAGGGGCTGACGGTGGTACAGGTCGCCGGATCGAACGGTGAAAGGAGCACCTCCCGGATGGTCGAGCGCGGTCTCCGGGTGGCGGGGCTGGACGTCGGCCTCTACACTTCCCCGCAGCCGACGTCCGCGAGCGGATGCGCGTGAACGGCCCCGGTGACGAGAACAAGGGTCGTCGATTTCCTCGACTGTGTCGGGAGTTCCTCGACCGGCGGGCCGCGGCGGACGAGCCGCCCGCCTTCTTCGAGGCGAGGACCGCGCTCGCGCCGTGGGAGTTCGACCGCCAGGACGTCGACGCCGCGGTGCTTGAGGCTTTCGGGACGGTCCCAGCACAGGACTCGATGGCTCCCTCTCCATCCGAAAAACCCCCGGATCTCCACACCTACCGTCCTCGAAACAGCCAGAAAGCACATACCCGACTCACCCCTCCCCGCGACCGATGAGCGACGTGCCCGACCTGGGGGTGGGCGAGAACGACTACACCGTGCCGGCCATCGAGATACTGTCGGGCCGGGGGTTCGTCACCGGCAAGTCCGGGTCGGGGAAGTCCAACACCGCGAGCGTCGTCGCCGAGGAGCTGCTCGACGCCGGACTCCCGCTCCTCGTGATCGACACCGACGGCGAGTACTACGGGCTGAAGGAGTCGTACGAACTGCTCCACGTCGGGGGGGACGACCGGTGCGACGCACGAGTGGGGCCCGACCACGCCGACAGGCTCGCCCGACTCGCGCTGGAGGAGCACGTTCCGATCGTACTGGACGTCTCGGGGTACGCCGAAGCGGACAAGGCACGGGAGACGGTCGCGGCGGTGGTCGGGGCGCTGTTCGACCGCGAGCGGGAGGCCCGGACGCCGTTCCTCCTCGTCGCCGAGGAGGTCCACGAGTACGTCCCACAGCGGGGCAACCCCGGCGAGGCGGGCGAGGCGCTCCTCCGGGTCGCAAAGCGGGGCCGCAAGCGCGGGCTCGGCCTGCTCGGGGTGTCACAGCGGCCCGCCGCCGTGGACAAGGAGTTCGTCACCCAGTGTGACTGGCTCGTCTTCCACCGGCTCACCTGGGAGAACGACACCCGCGTCGTCGGGTCGATACTCGGGGACGGCGCGGCCGAGGAGGTCACCGGCCTGGAGGCGGGCGAGGCGCTCGTCCGAACCGACTGGACCGAATCCGTGGAGCGGGTCCGGTTCCGCCGGAAACGGACCTTCGACGCCGGCGCGACCCCCTCGCTCGACGGCGTCGAGCGCCCGGACCTCCGGTCGGTCGACTCGGATCTCGTGGCCGAGCTCCGCGGGCCGGGGGAAGGCGACCGGTCCCGGCCGGACCGGAGCGACCCCGGGGCGAGCGATACCGGGGAGGGAAGCGAGGACGACGGGAGCCACGAGGTGGCCGGGCTCCGCGCGGAGCTGAAGCGGAAGCGCGAGCGGATCGTCGAGCTGGAGGCGCGAGTGGCCGAACTCGAGGGCCGTACGGCGGACGATCCCGGGGACGAGCGCGGAGCCGAACGAGCCCCGGCGACCGACGGCGGGCGGACCCGAACCGCTGTGGGGGACGGTCGGGGCGACGCCGTTTCCGACGGCGACCCGGCGTGGGAGGCGGGTGCGCTCGTCGCCTACCTGCTCGGGTCGGCGTGGCGCCGGACGGTCCGCGGTGTGCGGCGGCTCGCAGGCACGCCCGCGGGACGACCGGATCCGGGCGCGGCGGATGGCGGGACCGACCCCGGGGAAGGGATCCGCGACGAGCCAGGGTCGGAGTCCGTCTCAGCCGAGTAGCGCGTCGAGCGCCCGGCGGACGGCCGTGGCGGCCTCCTCCACCGCGGAGAGCCGGACGTACTCCCGTTCGGCGTGGGCGACGGCGCCCTCCTCGTCGGCGAGCACGCCCGGTCCGAACACCACGGTCGGGGCGCCCCCGGCGAAGTACGAGGCCTCGGTGGCGGCGGTGAACGGCCGCGCCGCCCCGCCGCTCGCCCCGACGAGCTCCCGGACGAGCGGCGCGTCGGGGTCGGTCGCCCACGCCTCGAGGAACGACGTCGGTCGGTCTTTCAGCGCGAACTCCACGGCCACGCTCTCGGGCGCGTGCGCCCGGAGGTGCCCGGTTATCTCCGCCGCGAACCCGTCGGCCGTCTCGGGGGGGACCGACCGTCGGTCGAGCGTGAAGCGGCACTCCGCGGGCACCTGGTTCGTCGCCTCGCCGCCCTCGACGGCCGTGACGGTGAGCGTCGGGCCGCCCAGCTGGGCGTGCTGGCCGGGGCCGTGCTCGTCGTCGAACGTCTCGACCGCCCGGAAGAGCGGTGCGAGCGCCGCGACGGCGTTCACGCCCGACTCGGGCTCGGCGGCGTGGGCCGCGACCCCACCCACCGAGACCGTGCCCTCGAACCGGCCGCGTGCAGCAGTGCAGACGTCGAGTCCGGTGGGCTCGCCCACGACGTAGCCGTCGGCGTCGAGATCGAGCGCCGCGGCACCGGTCGAGACGGTCTCCTCGTCGGGCGTCACCGCGAGGGTGACCCGCCCGTCGCCCGGCTCACAGGCGAGGAAGGCGTCGAGCAGCGCCGCGAGTGGCCCCTTCGCGTCGCAGGCCCCGCGTCCGCTTACCACGTCGCCGTCCCGGTCGTACTCGACGTGCGGCGGGACGGTGTCGATGTGGGTGTTCAGGGCGAGGTGTGGCCCCTCGCCGCTCCCGCGCGAGGCGAGGACGTTCCCGGCGTCGTCGACGCGGGGCCCGACGCCCTGATCCTCGAGCGTCTCGACGAGGAGCTCTCGCGTCTCCGAGACGTCCTCGTGCGAGGCCGTCCGGACCGCCCGTTCGTGGAACCCGACGGTATCGAACGCCGACATCGTCAGTCGTCACCGTTCGGAACCGGCTCGTCCAGCCGTCTCGGCGCCGTCGGCGCGACCGACGCGTCGAACTCGCGGACGACCGGCCCGCGGAGCGTCGACCCCGAC
The DNA here is from genome assembly GCA_003022005.1 of Halobacteriales archaeon QS_5_70_15. The sequence continues at coordinate 29,829 of PXRQ01000057.1, read as the reverse complement.
CCCGAGGCCGAGACCGTGACCTCGAGGTCGCCGCCGGGCGGGGAGACGACGACGGGTTCGCCGGCCCCGACCCGGCCGAGCCGGTTCGCGACGGCCGCGACCGCGACCGCGCCCGTCCCGCACGAGCGGGTCTCGCCCTCGACGCCGCGCTCGAACGTCCGCTGGTCGTAGCCCGCGGTCCGCTCGGCGGCGAACGTCACGTTCGCCCCCTCGGGGAAGACCTCGGCGTGGCGGACCGGCGGCGCGACCGACTCGACGTCGACCGCGTCCACGTCCTCGACGAACGCGACGGCGTGTGGGACGCCCGTGTTCACCGCGGTGACCGTCACCCCCTCGACCTCGTGCTCGACGAACGCCCCCGCGGAATCCACGGGCACGCTCGACGGGTCGAACGTCGCCCGGCCCATCTCGACGGTCACCTCGGCGGCCGACCGGTCGACCGTCGCGTGCCGGGTCCCGGACGGCGTGTCGATCATCACCTCGTCGCTCCCGGTCCGGTCGGCCGCCCAGCGCGCGGCGACCCGGGCACCGTTGCCACACATCGCGGCGACGCTCCCGTCCGGCTGGACGAGCGTCATGACGACCCGGGGGGGGTTGTACGCCGGCTCCAGCGAGAGGAACAGCACGCCGTCGGCGCCCGTCGCTCCGGTTCCACCCTCGGGGGGTTCGATACCGTCCGTCCGGTCGCAGAGGTCGACCGCGAACGCCCGTCGGTCGGGCACCTCCTCGCCCGCGTCGACGACGACGAAGTCGTTGCCGGTCCCGTGATACTTGTGTACGTCTATCATGATGTGTCCCGTCCATCCACTCCGTCGGTCCTGCCCGACCCCTGCGTCTCGCCCGTTATAGATACTTCGTCTGATTCACTCGCTCCGTCCCCTCCCGTGGTCTCCAGGCGCGTCAGGTCCGTCAGCGTCTCGCGCCGGACCGCCAGTCGTGTCTCGCTGCCGTCGACCGCGACGACCGCCGGACGCGGGCGGGAGTTGTACTGGCTGCTCATCTCGTAGCCGTACGCCCCCGCGTTCCCCACCGCGAGGAGGTCCCCCCGGGTCGGGGCCGGGAGCGTCCGGTCCCGCCCGAGCACGTCCGCCGTCTCGCAGACCGGGCCCGAGACCTCGCACGACACGGGGTCCCGCGGCGGCAGGTCGGGTTCGAGGCTCCGAACCGCGTGGTAGGCGTCATACATCGCGGGCCGCAGCAGGGTCGTCATCCCGGCGTCGACACCGACGACCGTCGTCCCGGGCGTCTCCTTGACCGTGTTCACGGTCGTCAGGAGCACGCCCGCGTCGGCCACGAAGTAGCGTCCGGGCTCGATCGCCAGTCGGGGCTGGACGTCCCCGAGCGCGTCCCGGGTCGGCTCCGCGACGGCGTCGAGATCGAGCGGGGCCTCCTCCTCGCGGTACGGGACGCCGAACCCGCCGCCGACCGCGACGAAACCGAGATCGAGGGCCGCGAGGTCGCGGGCGAGTTCGCCCATCCGCCGGACGAGCTCGCGGTGCGCCGAGAGCTCCTCGTCGGAGATGCCCGACCCCGCGTGGGCGTGTATCCCGACGAGGTCGAACCCCCGGTCTGCGGCGCCGCGGGCGACATCGGCCGCGCGGTCGTACGGGAGCCCGAACTTCGGTTCGGCGCCGGTCGAGACCTTCGCGTGGTGGCCCGCGCCGACGCCGGGGTTCACCCGGACGCAGAGCGGCCCGTCGAACCCCCGGGCGGCGACCCGGTCGAGCGTGTCCTCCGCGCCGACCGTGATCGTGAGCTCGTCCGCCGCGTCGAGCGAGCAGACGAAGTCGAGGTCGCGGTCCGGCGGGTTGACCGCCGTGTACCGCACCCGCGAGGCCGGGACCCCGGCGTCGAGGGCGCGCTTCACCTCGCCGGCGGCGGCACACTCGGCGTCGACGCCCGTCGACTCGAGGGTCCCCAGCACCGCGCGCGTCGTGTTCGCCTTCACGGCGTAGGCGACATCGGCACTCGGGAACGCCTGCCGGAGCCGGGTCGCGTTCTGTCGCACCCGTTCCAGGTCGAGGACGTACAGCGGCGTGCCGTACCCGTCGGCGAGGTCCCGGAGCCGCTCGGCGGGCCAGTCGGCCAGCCGCCGGACCGAGGGGTTGTCGGTCACGCTCGCACCTCCCCGGGCCGCGGCACTCGAGCGTGCCCGTCGGTTCCCGGCGGGCCGAGGGGACGGCCGAGATCCCGGAACTGCCGAGCGCATCCGAGGCGTCCGCTTCTCCCGAACATCGTCGGTCTCACTCCCTCAGCGCGTCCTCGCGCCGGGTGGCTTCGAGGGTTTCCGCCTCGACGCCCGTGGCGACCACCGCGGGCTTGTACGCCCCCCCCTCGAACAGGTCGTGTTTGCCGATGCTCGACTCCACGTAGCGGATGAACGCACGGCGCTCGGGCGGCAGTTCGCCGTACACGATCTCCCCCTCGACGAGGTCGTAGATGGGGATGCGGGGCGTGAGCAGCGTGTTCTCGCCCACGATCGAGTTCTCGCCGACGACGAACCCCGACGTGACACGACAGCCCGCTCCGAGGGAGACGCCGTCCTCGACGACGACCGGGGCGTCCTCGACCGGTTCGAGCACCCCGCCGATGAGCGTGTTCGCACCGAGCTTGACGCCCTCGCCGATCTGGGCGCACGAGCCGACCGTGTCACAGGAGTCGACGAGCGTGCCGTCCCCGACGTGGGCACCGACGTTGACGAACGCGGGCGACATCAGGATGGCGTCGCTCCCGACGTACGCGCCCCGCCGGATGACGGTCCCGTCGGGGGTGTTCCGCGTGCCCCGTTCGTGGAGGTCGTCGGTCCGGCGAAGGGGGAGGACGTCGTGGTAATCGACGCCGCCGTAGCCGTGGGCGACGGTCTCGCGCAGCCCGAAGTTCAGCAGGACGCCGCGCTTGACCCACTCGTTGGCGGCCCAGGCCCCGTCGCGCTTCTCGGCCGCGCGGATCTCCCCGGCCTCCAGGGCCTCGAGGAACGCGTCGAGCACGTCGAGCTCCTCGCGGCCGCTCTCGGCTGCCGTCAGCCCCTCGTCGTACCGCGCCCACAGCTCCGTCACGTCGGATTCCAGCGTCGAACTCACGTCCGTTCACCTCCGAGTACGTCCCCGAACCCGTAGTACCCCGGGTCCCGCGCGACGAGCCACTCGGCGGCGTCGAGCGCGCCCGCGGCCCACACGCCGCGGGACTCCGCGCGGTGGGCGAGCGTGAGCACCTCCTCGTTGCCCGCGAGGAGCACCTCGTGCTCGCCGCGGACGTCGCCCGCCCGCCGGACGTGGACGCCGACCTCCCCCTCCTCGCGGGGCTGGACGCCCTCCCGCCCGTAGACCCGCTCGGGGGCCTCCTCGCTGGCGTCGTCGATCCCGTTGAGGAGCGTCAGCGCCGTCCCGGAGGGGGCGTCACGCTTGCCGTTGTGATGGGTCTCGGTCAGCTCGACGTCGTAGCCCGGGAGGGCCTCGACCGCCGCACTGACCGCCCGGAGGAGCGCCTGGACCCCGCGGGCGAAGTTCGCCGCCCTCAGCACGGGGACGCGCTCGGCCGCCTCGCGGAGTTCCGAGAGGCTCCCCTCGTTGAAGCCGGTCGTCCCGACGACACAGGGGACGCCGGCGTCGGCGGCCGCCGCCACGTACTCCACGCTCGCCTCGGGAACGGTGAAGTCGACGAGGACGTCCGCGCCCTCGAGCGCCGCCCGGAGGTCCGAGGCCGCGAACGTCTCGCCCGCGCCCGGGACGTCCATGGGGGCGGTCTCGGTGACCGCGACGACCCCGTGGCCCCGCTCGGCGGCCGCCTCCCGGACCGCGCTACCCATCCGACCGGTCGCGCCGGTGACGACGACTCGTAGCCCGCTCATGCCGTGGCCGTCGCCTCGGGTTCCAGTTCGGCGAGCACCGAGCGGAGCTGCTCGCGGTGCGCCTCGGAGAGGTACGACAGCGGCGGGCGCATCGTCCGCGGCATGTGCCCGCGGATCGCCATCGCCTCCTTGATCGGGATGGGGTTGGTCTCGACGAACAGGGCCCGGAACAGCGGCCCGAGCTCGTAGTGGAGCTCGCGGCCCCGGTCCATGTCGCCCTCGAGGGCGGCGCCGACCATCGCGACGCAGCGCTCGGGTTCGACGTTCGCCGCGACGCTGATACAGCCGGTCCCGCCCGCCGCGACGACCGGGAGCGTCATGGCGTCGTCGCCCGAGAGCACGGCGAAGTTCTCCCCCCGCGTGTGCTCGATGACCTCGCAGATCCGGTTCATGTCGCCGCTGGCGGCCTTGTAGCCGACGACGTTGGGATGGGCCGCGAGGTTCGCCGCCGTCCCCACCTCGATGTTCCGCCCGGTGCGGCTCGGGACGTTGTAGATCACCTGCGGGAGGTCGACCTCGTCGGCGACCGCCCGGAAGTGGGCCTCCATCCCGTCGGGTTCGGGCTTGTTGTAGTACGGCGAGATGAGCAGGAGGCCGTCGGCGCCCGCGTCCGCGGCCCGGCGGGAGAGCGAGAGCGCCTCGCGCGTGCTGTTCGACCCGGAGCCGGCGATGACGGGCACGTCGTCGACCGCGTCGACGACCGCCTCGATCACCTCGACGTGCTCGTCGTGGGTCATGGTGGCGGACTCGCCGGTCGTGCCGACGGGGACCAGCCCGTCGACGCCCGCCCGCTCGAGTCGTCGAGCGTTCTCCTGCAGCCTCTCGAAGTCGATGCTCTCGTCGTCGTGGAACGGCGTCGTCATCGCGGGGAAGACGCCGGTGAACGGCTCGTGTGTCATGTGCTGGGTGTCGTGGGGGTACGTTCGGAAACGGTTCGGTCCGGGCCTGCGGTGGCCCGCGACGGGGTCGCCACGCCCGCCGCGAACCGGCGACTACCGCCGTTTCCGTTTCGGAGAAGCGACGACGCGGTCACACCCGTGGGTCGGCCCGCGCCCGCGGCCACCACGGCGTGTGACGTCACGCATGGGAGCAGGGACGTCGCCCACCGACTTAGACGTTTCTACATCGGTCGCGGTCGCCCGTCCCCGATCCCCCGCCAGCGGCGGCCGCGTTACGGCCCCACAGTCGTCCGTGGTTCCGTCCGATCTATTGATCAGCCGAACGTACACGACGGGCGTGGGATCGAAGAAGGGTACCGGGAGGGGGGTCGTCGCAGTCGTGTCCGGGGCCTTCGCTCAGGCGTCCGGGCGGGTCCCGGAGCTCCTGCTCGGGGGCGGGTTCGCGGACGTCGGGCAGTGCCTGGGGTTCGTGGTCGGCGCGTCCGTCGGTCTCATCGCGTCCGACCTGTTGACCGGCGACGTCACGCCGCGGAGACCGGTCCTCGGCGCGGCGACGGGTCTCAGCGCCGGGCTGGGGCCGCGGTCCCGCTCGTGGTCCCCGCCGACTTCGGCCCGTTCGTGGCGATCTGTGCCTCCGCCCTCGGCGTCCTCGTCGAGAGCGTCGTGGGGCCGGGGCTGTGTTACCCCTACCTGGAACTGGTCGCGGGGACGTTCGCCGGCGTCCTGATCGGCGACGTCGTGCTGGCCCCGTTCAGCGGCCGGTAAACGCTCCCGGCTGGACCGCCCTCGGGCCGCGTCGCCGTGCTCGGGTATTATACGGGGCGCGGGAGTGGCCCCTCGTGTCCATGACCGTCGAGTACGAGGGGCTGTCGTTCGAGCGACTCGGACACGCGAGCGTCCGTATCGACACGGGGAACGCCGTCGTCTACATCGATCCGTGGGGGGAGGTCCTCGACGGCGAACCGGGCGACGGGGACGTGGTGTTCGTCACGCACGACGACTTCGACCACTACGACCCCGAGGCGATCGCCGCGGTCGCCGGGCCCGACGCCACCGTCGCCGTCTACGAGGCCGTCGACAGGAGCGGGCTCGGGAGCGAGATCGGCGACCCCGAAGGCGGGATCGTCGACCTCCCGTACGAGGGGTCGGTGACCGTCGCGGGGATCGACGTCCGGACGGTGCCGGCGTACAACGATCCCGACGGCGATCACGTCGACGACGAGGGGAACCCCTTCCACGCCGACGGGGAGGTGATCGGCCTCGTGCTCGAGCTCGGGGGGACGACCGTCTACTTCCCCTCGGACACCGACTTCCTCCCCCACCACGACTCGATCACCGCCGACGTGTTCCTCCCGCCCATCGGCGGGCACTACACGATGGACCGGGTCGAGGCGGCGGCGTTCGCCAGGAGCGTCGCGCCCGGACTCGTGCTCCCGGCCCACTACGACACGTTCGAGGCCATCGAGACGGACGCGACCGCGTTCGCCGAGGAGTTCGAGGCCGACGGGACCCGCGTCGAGCTGTTCTGACCCCCGGGTTGGCCGCGGGTGCCGTCCGTCCCCGCGGCTCCGGGCGGCGCGGCGGATCGCCTCGCCGCCGGACACAGGACTATACGCCCCCCGCCCGTTCGGGGCGGTATGAGCGAGGAGAGCGGGGCGCGCTGCGGCCGGGCGGGGGAGCCGGTCGAGCGGCTCGAGGCCGGCGGGTGGGAGCTCGTCGAGGAGACGACGGAGACGCTGTTCGAGCTGTCGGCCGCCCGTGTCCTCGGCCACACCCGCGTCTACGGCGACGCCGCCCTCCGGCGGGCGGTCCGGGAGGCCTCCGGGGTCGACCAGCTCTGCCGGTTCTTCTTCGCCACCGTTCTCGAGTTCTCCCCGCCGCTCTCGTCCGGCGTCGCGCCGGTGGTCAAGCCGACGGTGGCGAGCGAGGCCCGCCGCGAGTTCGCGAACGACCTCCGGCAGCGGGGATTCGTGAACGTCGACCGGGGGCGAACCCGGAACGTGCGGGTCGACGCCGGTGTCCGCGCGCGGCTCACCGACTACCGGTCGGTCTATCCGCTCCGGGCCGGCGACGCCAGCGTCGATCTCCGGGTTCGCGGGCTGCTCGCGGTCTGGCTCGACGAGGAGTTCCACGTCGCCGGGGGCGCCTACCCCGAGTCGGGGCTCGCGGACCTGCTCGCCGACGCCGACGTCGAACCGGACGGGGCCGCCTATCGGGAGGAGCTCCTCGACCTGATACGGGCGGTCGAGTAGGACGGGAAGGGTCGGGGAGCGGGCTGGGAGCGCGCCCGGTGGCCCGTCGATTCCGTGGAGTCACCACGGCGCCCGCAGCGTCGCCAGCAGACAGCCAAACGGCCGGAACCGGACGGACCGGTAGCCGAGGCGGCGCTCGAGCGGGCCGGCGTCGGCGTCGGCGCCGGCCCGGACCACGGCCGTCCCGTCGACGGTTACCTCGACGGTCAGGCCCGCGGCGGCCAGCAGGTCCGGGACGTAGTCGGCCCGGTCGCCGTGACGCCGGAGGAGCCCGACGGCGGTCCGGACGGAGGGGAGGTCGACGCTCACGAGGTCGGTGTACGACTCGACGTGGACCGGCTCGCCGTCGACGGCCAGGGCGAGGTCGGCGGTGACGTCTATCGGCGCCCGAGCCTCGAGGTCGTCCCTGAGCGCCCCGACGAGGTCGCGCACGGCGGCCACCGTCAGTCGTCGCGTTCCCGGGTCGCGATGCGGAGGGTCCCGTCGATGCGCCAGTGGGCGTGGTCGGCGTCCGGCCCGGTCCTGCTCGGGACGTCAACCTCCATCTCCTCGAACTCGTAGGTGATCTCGGCGCCCCGACCGGTCAGCCTGTCGTACAGGCTGATCGCCAGTTCCGGCCAGGTGCTCGTCTCGTCGACCCGCGTCTCGACCCCGTCGGCCTCGCTCTCGCTCATGGTTCGGGCGGCGGTTGTGCCGGGACGAACTTAACGCCGAGGAAGGCGGCGAGACGAGCGCCGCGCGGCCCAGCCTACTCCACCACGGCGGGCCGCCGAGCGAACGTCAGGTAGCCCGTGTGGCCGACACCGGCGGTACTCGGGCGCGAGCCGCGCTNNCACGAACGGCGTGTAGACGGCGAGGAACCCGCCGAGGGCGAGCAGCGACGGCGCGCGCGCGGCCACCGCCGGTGCGTCCCGCGTGTCGAGCGTGAGGACGTCGAACGGCTCGGCCCCGCCCGCGAGGTCCTCGAGGTGTTCGGTGAGGTCGCCGGTTCGCACCTCGACCCGATCCGAGACCCCCGCCAGCGCCATGTTCTCCCGGGCGACGTCGGCGAAATCGGGGTTCGACTCGTAGGTGGTGACGGCCGCACCGGCGCGCCCGAGGTACGCAGCGAGGACACCGGTGCCGGTGCCGGCGTCGAGCACGCGGTCGCCGGTCGACGCGCCGGTGTGTCCCAGCACGAGGCCGACGTCACGGGGCATCATCGGCGCTCCCGTCCGCTCCATGTGGTCGAACAGGTCCGGGCCCCGCAGCTCCCGGACGGCGAACGGCTCGCCGAGGTGCGTCTCGACGACGTCGCCCGGCTCGGCGTCCTCCGGGAGGGTCAGCACGCCGAGGTCCGTCCCCTTCTCCTCGCCCGGCGAGAGGAGGAACTCGCGGTCGCCGTTCACGACGAGGAACGTCCGCCGGTCCCCGGCACCGGTCGGGTCGTCGGCCGTGCCGGTCACTCCAGCCGCTCGACCGCGGCCGCGAGGTCGCCCCCGGCCGCCTCGAGGGCCGCCCGGGCCTCCGACTCGCTCGCCCCGGTGCGCCCGGCGACGATCTCGACGTCGGCCTGCGGGATGTCGACGTCCGCCCCGGTGAGCCGACGATCTGGTAGGTCGCCTGCCCCTGGGCGTCCATCCGCTGGACCTGCGCGTCGTCGAAGACGAGTTCCTCGTCGCCCGCCCGGATGATCACCTCCTCGGCGTCGATCTCGGTGAGGTCGATCCCCATCTGCTCCATCATCTGCTTCATCTTGCGGGGGTTGAGTCCGCCGCCGCCTCCTCCGAACATACCCGTCGGGACGGGCGCGGTACAAAAAAGCCTACTCACTCCGCGCGGACACGAGTCCCGCGCGGGTGACCGGTCGCAGCACGCATCGCCTTCGGCGTCGGACGACACGCTACCGATGCGACCGTTCTGCGTCTTCGCGACGGAAGTCCGGGCCGTCGTCGGCGACGGCCGGGTGCATCCACCATCCCGAGGCGATGGGGCCCGCGACGCGTCGTCGTCGGACAACCGCGTCCTCGTGGGCCCCACCCACCCCGGTCCTCACTTGTGAAGGCATCCATATAGCCACCCAGCAGTGTATTCACGGTGTGAAACGACCTGGCGGGCGACGGTGACACGTCGTCCCGAGAGGTACCGAGCCCCTACATCCGGGGCTCGGGGCGGCACTGGGTCGCTCCGTCCGGGACCCCGGACGCCCCTACGTCGTCCCGTCGGGGTCCCCTATCCCCTCGCGGGTCTTCACCGCCATCCCCGTCCCGAAGTCACGCATCGCCCCGCCCGGGAGTTCGGCGCGGCCGACAGCGAGCAGATCCCCCCGTTCGTGGACGACGAGTACCTCGTCGCCCGGCCTGATCGCCGGATCGACGTCCGCGACGAACTTCGCGAAGGCCCCGAGGGTGAACCGGCCGTCGGTCCCGTAGGAGATCAGCCGGTCGCCGTCCGCGAGCACCTGCTGGGGTCGACCGGTGCTCGTCCGACGGACGACCACGTCCCCGTTCTCGCCCCCGAACAGCGCCCGTCCCGCCCCGCGACCGAACTGGTAGTCCGCGAGGGTCCGCAGCCGGCGGCGTTCGCGCTCCCGCTCGCGCTCGTCCATGTCCCTCCCTCGGCGCCCCCGGTCAAACCGCTTTCGTCGGCCCGGGAGGATCCCGCCACGGGTGGCGATGCGTCGACCGGCCGGCGCCACCCCGCCCCGGCAGCGCCGGCATCGTACGGAAACGGTCTTACGGTCGACACCCCTCGTCACGGACGCATGGTTCTTGGCGTCGACCGCCGCGTACTGGCGCTGGCCATGGCGCGGATGGCCGACGCGCTCGGGAACTCCTTTCTCATCATCGTCCTGCCGCTGTACATCGCGAGCGGCGAGATCTCGCTGGTCGGTATCGTCGACGGGCGGCTTCTGGGGTTCCGGCTGACCGAGGAGTTCCTCATCGGGGTGGTGCTCTCGCTGTTCGGCTTCCTGAACAGCTTCGGCCAGCCGTTCACCGGCCGACTCTCGGATCGCACCAACCGGCGGAAGCTCTACATCCTCGTCGGGCTGGTGATCTTCGCCCTCGCCTCCGCGGCCTACCCGTTCGTCACCTCCTACTGGTCGGTGGTCCTCGTCCGCGGGCTCCAGGGGCTCGGGGCGGCCTTCACCGTCCCGGTGACGGTTGCGCTCGTGAACGACTACGCGGCCTCGGACCGCGAGCGGGGCGGCAACTTCGGCGTGTTCAACACCTTCCGGCTGATCGGCTTCGGCTTCGGCCCGGTGGTCGCCGGCGCGGTCGTCACGGGCGGGTTCGGGGCCGACCGGGTGGTCACCTACGTCCTCCCGGCGTGGTTCCCGGCCGCGCTTGCCGGCCTGCGGGTCTCGGGGTTCGACGCCGCGTTCGGCGTCGCCGTCCTCGGGGCGGTGGTGAGCTTCGTGCTGGTCGCCCTGCTCGTGAACGACCCCGAGTCGACCGAGGCCGACGCCGGCGAGGACCTCTCGATCGCGGTTCTCGGCCGCGACGGGAACGGCCTCGACCCGGTGTTCGTCCTCGGGGTCGGCACGCTGTTCATGGCGCTGACCATCGCGCTGTACGCGACCCTCCAGGAGACGATCAACGCCCGACTCGGCCAGGGCTCGACACTGTTCGGCCTGCAGTTCTCCGCGGTCGTCATCGCGAACGTCCTCCTGCAGGTGCCGGTGGGCCGGTGGTCCGACGAGTACGGCCGCCGGCCGTTCCTGCTCGCGGGGTTCGTGATCCTGATCCCCTCGGTGTTCGCCCAGGGGGTCGTCACCGACCCGCTGCTGATGCTCGGCGCGCGGTTCCTCCAGGGGATCGCCGTCGCGTGCGTGTTCGCCCCCTCGCTCGCACTCGCGGGCGACCTCGCGCTCGAGGGCGAGTCCGGCACGCAACTGTCGATACTGACGATGGCGTTCGGCCTCGGGGTGGCGATCGGCCCCCTCGTCTCGGGGTTTCTCGTCTCGTTCGGGTTCGTCGTCCCGTTCGCGTTCGGCGCGGGGCTCTCCGTGGTGGCGCTGACACTGGTTTTCACGGAGGTCCAATGCCCGGACGGCCACGACGATCCCTGCGAGACGGTCCTGACGGCGTGGAGCGGGTCGGTTCCCGGGCGTGCAGTCTCCGACACGGATTTAAATGGCCGCGAAGTAATCCTCTGCATGATAGAGGCCACGAGCGCGGGAGCCATCCTCTTTCGCGACACGCGTGGCCGGCGGGAGTACCTCCTGCTCAAGAGCCGCCCCGGGGACTGGGAGTTCCCGAAGGGCGGCGTCGAGGGCGAGGAGGAGCTCCAGCAGACCGCCATACGCGAGGTGAAAGAGGAGGCCGGGATCGAGGAATTCCGGCTCATCGACGGCTTCCGCGAGGACTACGACTACGTCTTCGAGGCGAACGGGAACACCATCCACAAGACGGTCCACCTGTTCATCGCGAGGTCGTTCGAGGCGTCCGCCGAACTCTCCAACGAGCACCGCGACCTGCAGTGGCGCGACTACGAGCAGGCGGTCAACACCATCACCCAGGACGGCCCCCGGGAGATCCTCCGGGAGGCTCACGAGTTCCTGGACGAGGCGCTGGAGGCCGACGAGGCGGAGTAGCGCGACGGGGAGTCGCCGGCGACCCGTGTTCGCCCCCCGGCCAGACAGCGGTGACACCGGCAAAGGGTAGCCTCGTCCGGACGGGGCGCCTCGGATCGGGACGCCGGGTGGGACTGAAAGTGGCCGGGGGCGTTCGAGCCGTTCTCTGACACCGCTGGCAATGAAGACACCCGGAAAGCCCCCGGCCCCTCTTACTCCCCCGATGGGTCGGTCGATTGCCATCGGACACCACCCGAGGGTTCAAATACGGGGACGGGACCACCGGTCCCGTGGTCTGAGAACGGCGCGGGCCGGTTCGCGGGTGGTCGGGAACCCGGCTACCCGAGCGGGAACCCTCCCGAGTGCGGCGCCGCCGTCCCGCGATCGATGATGCCGGCGTCGCCTGTACGCCAGTACTCACATCGGATCGGACGTCGGCGGGTGCGAACGGTTTAGACCCCCGGCGCCCCGACGGGCGGTCGTGACCGAGCGCACCCGGGAGCGGGAGCCGGAGTTCACGTTCGAGCTTCGGGTCTGTCGGTGGGCCGAACGGGCGTGGGAGCCCGCCCGCGCCGACAGCCGCGTCCTCGTCGCGCGCCAGCTCGGGACCCGCAACCGCCGATGGGACACGATCGTCCTCGAGTGCGACCCGGAGGGACTCAGAGCCCGGGCGTGTTTCGGGTCCGAGCGACTGGACTCGGATCTGCTGCACGTCGTCCGGAACGCCCCTCGGGAGTGGTCGTGGTACCGCGAGGCGCTACCCGAGCCCGACTACCCGTGGCGCTACGTCCGCGAGGCGGTCCACCGCGCCGCCGATCGGGGGATCGTCGAGTCGCGCAAGCACGACGGCCGGATCGAGTTACGACGGGTATGGCGTTATCCGGACTGGGTTCGGCGGGTCGTCGCGATCGAGAACAAGCCGGACCTCGACGCCTCGGCCGCGCGGGCGCTGGCCGACCAGACCGAACGGGACGTCGCGCTCGCGCTCGCCGACGAAGTGTGGGTCGCCACCCGCGGGACCGGCGCGTCGGTCGACCCGGCACTGCTCGAGCGGCTCCCCGTCGAGGCCGGCATCCTCGCGTTCGACGACCGCGACGACACGGATGGATTCGACGACCCGGAGGTCGTCTGGCACCCGCGGAGCCTGCCGGTGACCGGCCCGGGGACGCGCATCCTCGACCGTCCCGAAGGGGGCGAGCACGACCGCTCGGCGGCCCGGTTCGAGTACGCGGACCCGACGTGGAAGGCCGAGAAGCGGCTCGAGATCGCCGAGCGGGCCTACGAGCGCGGCTGGCGCTCGTACGCCGACACGATGCGCCCTGACTGCCGGCAGTTCGAGCTACGGGACCCCGCGGGACCGATGCCGTGGTGCGCGGCGAAGGGCCGCTCGCCGACCGACCGGGAGTGCTCGGGCTCCTGTCCGGAGTTCTCGCCCGAACCCCCGGCGTGGCGGACGCGCGGCTGGCCCATCGAGGGGGGTCCGGGGAGGGGTCAGCAGCGACTGCTCGACCGGCAGCGACGGCGCCGACGGGAGTGATACGGACCGTCGGGGTCCCCCGACGACGACAACCGGTCCGTCCGAGCGATCGCCGGCGGATGGCTACGACGGCCCTCTCGAGGCGGTACCGGCACCGGCGGACGACCGCGACGACGAACCATAACCGCCATGCCCGCCACGTGCGAGGAGCACCCATGCAGTACGCCGTCGTCGCCGAGGACGTCCGTCGGACATACGGCGACACCGTCGCACTCGACGGCGTCGATCTGACCGTCGAGACGGGGGAGGTGTTCGGCCTCATCGGGCCGAACGGGGCGGGTAAGACCACTCTCATCCGGGCGCTCACGGGGACGACCGACGCCGAGGGCCGCGTCGAGGTGCTCGGCTCGCCACCGAGCGCGGTCGACCGCGAGCGGATCGGCCTCCTCCCCCAGGAGTTCGGTCCGCCGGAGCGGCTCACGGCACGGGAGCTCCTCGGATACTACGGGGGGCTCTACGATCCGGCCCGACCGATCGAGTCGGTGCTGGCAGACGTCGGCCTCGAGGAGGACGCCGACACTTGGTACGAGAACCTCTCCGGGGGACAGAAGCGCCGGGCCTGCGTCGCCACGGCGCTGGTCAACGACCCGGACCTGCTCGTGCTCGACGAGCCGACGACCGGCATCGACCCCGCCGGCCGCCGCGCGCTCTGGTCGCTGGTCGAGCGGCTGGCCGACGGCGGCACGACGGTCCTGCTCACCACCCACTACGTGGAGGAGGCGGAGATCCTGGCCGACCGGGTTGGGCTCCTCGCGGCGGGGGCGCTCCTCGCCACGGGGACGCCCGCGGAACTCGTCGCGGAGCACGGCGGCGAGCCACGTCTGGAGGTGGCCGTCGAGGGCGATCCGGTGCCGGCGACCGACGCCCTCGGATCGGCCGGGTACGAAGTCGTCGGGACCCGCGAGGGGTTCGCGGTAGCGGGTATCGCGGCCCGCGAGGTCGGCGATGTCGCGGCGGCGCTCGACGACGCAGGCGTCGAGTTCGGTGCCCTCTCGTGGACACAGCCCGACCTCGAGGACGTCTACCTCGCGCTGACGGGGACCGGCGTCGGGGGCGGCGGCGAACCGGTCGAGCGGGACGGCGAGGCTGCCGCCGGTCGGGAGGCGGGGCCGACGGTCGCCGGAAGGGGGGGTGAGCGCCGGTGAGCCGCGCCGGCCGGGTCCGTGCGGAGGCGACGGCCGCGGCGCGGTCGTTCCTGCGGCGGCGGACCGCGGTGTTCTTCACCTTCTTCTTCCCCGTCCTGCTGGTGATCATCTTCGGAGTGGTCGTCCGGACCGGGGGCACGGGCGGCGGGCTGTTCGCCCTCCCGCCGGCCTACTACGTGCCGGGCTACCTCGCGGTGGTCGTGCTGTTCACGCCGCTGTCCCGTGTCGGCAGCGAGGTGGCCCGCCACCGCGACAGTGCACGCTTCGAGAAGCTGGCGACGACGCCCCTGGGCCGCGCGGAGTGGCTGCTCGCACAGACGGTCGTCAACGCCGGCGTCATCGGGCTCGCGGCGCTCCTGATCTTTGCGCTCGTCGTCGTCGCGACGGGCGCGGACGTCCCCCTCGGGGCGCCGACGCTCCTCGTGATCCCGTACGTCCTCCTCGGCGTCGTGCTGTTCTGTGGGCTCGGCGCGGTGCTCGGCCGGCTCGCCGACTCCCAGGACGGCGTCATCGCCGCCTCGAACGGCGTCGCCCTTCCCCTGCTGTTCCTCTCGGAGACGTTCGTCCAGCCCGAGCTGCTCCCCGGGTGGCTCCCGGTGTGGGCCTCGCCGCTCACTTACTTCTCGCGCGGGATCCGTGCGGTGACGTACGAGCCGGCGGGCGGGTCGCTCGGCGTGGATCTGGTCGTCCTCGCGGCGCTCGCGGTCGTCCTCTTCGTGGCCGGTGCGGCCGCCATCCCGCGGACGGACTGATTCGACGGGGGCGGTAGTCCCGACCCGAGGCCCAACGACCGGGCTACCGGGCGGGTCGCGCCGCCACGGCTCCCCGTGTCGCTACGGCCGACGGTGGGTTTGGCGGGACGCTTCGGTCTCCGACCCGCGCTCGGTGAGCGTTCCGAAGTGCTCCTCGCAGATCCCTGGGGTCGTCCCGGTCACCCGGTAGTCCTCCCACACGACCGTCCCGTCGGAGAGGACGTCCATCTCCGGGTCCCACTCCGGGACGCGGACGTGGGCGTTGCCGGTACAGAGCGCACACCCGTCCGTTTCTGACCGCTCCTGCCGTCTCAGCCGGCCCTCGAACCGCCGAGCCTCGCACTCGACACAGAGGCCGGCGACCTCCGCCCCGTTCCCCTGTTCGACCAGCACCCGGTTGTACCCCGATGGCAAGCCACAAGACAGACACTCCATGCGTTCGCTCGCCTCCGACGGATACTCTCGACAGAAATGACGAAGCGATATCGGACCGTTCAGATCTCGATCCGGTCCGACTACTTATGGGTGGTTCGGACAGGCAAGCCGAGGGCGTCCGGGTCGGGGCCACGTGGGTCCCCGCATCCGGGCCTCAGTCGCCACCGGACAGCCGGGAGCGGAGCGATCCGACGACCGGACGAGGGACGGCGAGAAACAGCAGCGGGAGCGCGGCTCCCTCGCCGTGGGGGACCCAGCCGTAGACGTGGTTGAGCATGACGTACGTCACGATACCCAAAAACAACGAGACGGACCACGCGACGACGGCGACCCGACCGACCTGCGCGTGCCGGGTGTTCCGGAGCTCCGCCGGCGTGTGGGTGAGCCCGAGGACGACGGCGAACAGCACTACGGGGACGCTCACCACCGAGAGGAAGACGTGGATCGCGAGCATCGCGAGGTAGAGCGGTTCGATGAGCCCCGCGTAGCCGGCGAGGAACGCCCCCGAGGGGACGACGAACGACTTCTCGAAGCCGCCGCCGACCTTCCAGAGGTAGAGGACGAGGAACAGGCTGATCAGGCAGAACGCGGTGATCATGGCCGCGCGGTGTTTCCGGACCTCGCCGTTGCGGATGAAGTACCAGCCGACGAGCAGCGACGCGAGCGCGAGGGAGTTGACCACGGCGATGGCGTCGGAGAACAGGAGGACCGTGGCGTCCGAGAGCGGCGGGAAGATCGGTAGTACCCCCGCGAACGCCCCGCCGACGAGCGCGTAACCGACGACCGAGAGGACGACCGTCACCCACAGCGGATGCTCCCGGACGACACCGGCCGGGCCGCCACGTGTCGCGGTTGCCATGCCCGTCCGTTCGACCGCACGGGGTATGTCGGCTTCGATTCCGGCTAGAAGACGTATCGGCAGTTTCCGTTCGACCGTTTGGCATGGTCGGTCGCTGCTGATACAGGACATCAGAGATGGTGTCATCAGTCAAGACCACCTCGAAAGCCCTCGACTGCTACGCTCCCGGGGCTCGTTGCGCTCTTCGGCCGTCGGCCTGCGGTGCTTACGTCGCCCGGGTTCGCAGCAGTCGGCCGCTTTCAGTCCCACCCGCGTCGGCTGACCGAACAGCCAGCGCCCCGGGGCTTTCGAAGCGTTCTACCTCCTGGAACGATGGCCGCTCGAGCACCTGGACGTGTCCTATCGGGACCCGAAGACGTAGGAACCGTCACGCCGAACGCCTCCCCATGCGACTGGGCGTCATCTCGGACGTACACGCGAACCTCGTGGCGCTCGAGCGGGTGTTAGAGGCGATGCCTCCCGTCGAGCGGCTGGTCTGTGCCGGCGACGTCGTCGGCTACAACCCCTGGCCGGCCGAGTGCGTCGACCGGGTGCGCGAGACCTGCGCGGCGACTGTCCGCGGGAACCACGACCGGAACGTCGACACGCCCGAGCGATACCGGGCCAACCACATGGCCCACGCGGGCCTCGAACTCGCGAACGAGCGGCTCGACCCCGAGCGGCGCGAGTGGGTACTCGGGCTCCCCCGAAAGGTGGAGCTCGTCGACGGCCGGATCCTGATGGTCCACGACCACCCCGAGCACGTCGACCGGTACGTCCGCCCCCACCAGTTCCCCGAGATCCGGTCGTACCTCGACGACTACGACGCCTGCGTCATGGGCCACACGCACGTCCAGGGCGAGGCGACGGTCGACGGCCGGCTGGTACTGAACCCGGGGAGCGTCGGCCAGCCCCGCGACGGGGATCCCCGGGCCGCCTTCGCCGTCGTCGATACGGACGCCGATCCGATGACCGCCGACCTGCACCGGATCGAGTACGACGTCGAACGGGTACGGGCGGCGGTACGCGACGCCGGGCTGCCCGGACGGACGGCCGACCGCCTGGCCGACGGACACTGAGCGACCGCCGCCCCCCGACGCCGGCTCGACACCGACCGCGGGCGGTCCCGATCAGACCGCCGGGCGGTCCCGGGGGCGTTCCGGGGCCGGCCCGGCGGGGCGGCCCGCGGCGGTGACGGGAACGGCGCGGTCGACGCAAACCGACGAGTTCAACCGCGCTTGAACCTGTCCAAACACGCCTGAGAGACCCGGGTCCTCCGTTAGAGTCAAACACCGAGCCCACCGAGAGAGGGGTATGAGCACGGATCAGGAGCAGCGGACGGTTCGGTGTCTCGTGGCGAAGGTCGGCCTCGACGGGCACGACCGGGGCGCACACGTCATCGCGCGGGCGTTCCGCGACGCCGGGTTCGAGGTCATCTACTCGGGCCTGCACAAGGCGCCGGACGAGGTCGTCCAGGCCGCCGTCCAGGAGGACGTCGACGTCCTCGGCATCTCCATCCTCTCGGGCGCGCACAACACGCTCGTCCCGAAGATCCTCGACGGGCTCCGCGAGTACGACGCCCTCGAGGACACGCTCGTCATCGTCGGCGGCATCGTCCCCGAGGACGACCGCGAGAAGCTCAAGGAGGCGGGCGTCGCGGAGATATTCGGTCCCGGGGCATCGATGGAGGAGACCATCGAGTACGTCCGCGAGAACGCCCCCGAGCGATGAGCGGGGGTGAAGCGGAAGGGGAGACCGCCGAACCGGAGCTCATCGCGGAGCTGCTCGACGGGAAGCACCGGGCGCTCGCGCGCGTCATCTCGAAGATCGAGAACCGCTCGCCCGGCTACCGGGACCTCGTCTCGCGGCTCCACACCCACACCGGCGACGCCGACGTCGTCGGCATCACGGGCTCGCCGGGCTCCGGGAAGTCGACGCTCGTCGACAAGATGGCCGCCGAGTACCGCGAGCGCGGGCTCACGGTCGGCGTGATCGCCATCGACCCGTCCTCGCCGTTCACCGGCGGCGCGGTCCTGGGCGACCGCATCCGGATGGCCTCCAACGTCGGCGACATGGACGTGTTCTTCCGGTCGATGTCCGCGCGGGGCACCCTCGGGGGGCTCTCGACGGCGACGACGGACGCGGTGAAGGCGTTCGACGCGTTCGGGAAGGACGTGATCATCATCGAGACGGTCGGCGCCGGCCAGAACGAGGTCGACATCGTCTCCACCGCGGACACGGTCGCCGTCCTCGTCCCGCCCTCCTCCGGCGACGACGTCCAGATGCTCAAGGCCGGCATCCTCGAGATCGCGGACGTCCTCGTCGTCAACAAGGCGGACATGGACGGCGCCGACCGGACGGTGATGGAGCTCCGGGAGATGGTCCGGATGCGGAACGACTCGCCCTCCTTCGCCGGCCACCACGGCGCGGAGGCGAGTTACGGGGGCGACGACGGGACCGGGGGGGACGAGGGGAGCGACGGCGAGGCGGACACCTGGGAGCCGCCGGTCCTCGAGACGGTCGCCAAGTCCGGCAAGGGCCTGGCCGAGTTCCTCGACACGCTGGCGGACCACCGCGACTGGCTCGAGCGGACGGGCCGCCTCGAGGGGAAGACCAGGACGCGCTACGCCGAGGAGATACGGACGCTGCTCCGCGAGGACACCTCCCGGCTCGTGAGCCGGGAGATCGACGCGCGCGGGGGGCTCGACGCGTACGTCGACGCCGTGATGGACCGCGAGACCGATCCCTACACCGTCGCCGACGAGGTGCTCGGACCCCTCCGAGAGTGCGTCGAGGAGCGCGGGCGGACGGACGGGGACGCGTCGTAGCCCGGCGGTCGCGGACGGGTCGCCGTCCCGGACCCGCGGAGGACCGCCGCGGCCCGACGAGGGGACGCGTGGCCGGAGCCCCGACGCTCCCCGCACATCTATAAGCGACTCCGGGACATACGTTGGGACATGCGACTCAGGACCGCCCTTGCGGGCGTGGGTGTCGGTCTCGGGGCGACCGCGCTGGCCAACCGCAGGCTCCGCCTGGCGTCCGGGGAGCTGGACCCGCCGCTCGGCCGGGAGCTCCGGACCTACCGCTGGCGCGGGTTCGACGTCGCCTACACGGAGGCCGGCGACCCCGACGACCCGGACCTCCTGTTGCTCCACGGGATGAACGCCGCCGGGTCGAGCCACGAGTTCCATCACGTGATCGACAGCCTCGCCGAGGAGTACCACGTCCTCGCGCCCGACTTCCCCGGGTTCGGCCACTCCGACCGGCCGCCGCTGCTCTACTCCGGGTCGCTGTACGTCACGTTCGTCGGCGACTTCGCCCGCGACCTGACCGAGGACGCCGCCGTGGTCGCCTCCTCGCTGTCGGGGGCGTACGTCGCCCGCGCGGCCGAGTCGATCGAGTTCCGCTCGCTCGTGCTCGTCTGTCCCACCGCGTCGACGATACCCGGGCGGCGGACGTGGGTCCGGTCGCTGCTGCGCTCGCCGGTCGTCGGCGAGGGGCTCTACAACCTCCTCACCTCGAAGGCGTCGACCCGGTACTTCCTCACCGACCACGGGTTCGCCGACGAGGCACACGTCACCGACGAGTGGGTCGAGTACGACTGGCGGACGACCCACCAGCCGGGCGCCCGCTACGCTCCCGCCTCCTTCGTGAGCGGCTTCCTCGACCTCGACTTCGACCTGGGCGCGGTGATCGCCGCCCTCGACGAACCCGTCACGATCGTCTGGGGCGGGGAGGCCGGCCTCCCGCCGCTGGAGCGCGGCCGCGAACTCGCCGAGGACGCCAGCGCCCGACTCCTCGTCGTCGAGGGGGCCGACCTGCTACCCCACGCGGAGTTCCCCGAGGACTTCCTGGAGGCCGTAGGGGGAGCGCTCGAACCGGACGCGACCGCCACGTCCGGGACGTAGTCGGGCTCGGCCGCTGCCGGCCTCTCGCTTCGCGGGCCTTCCCCTCGGAGTCGCTGCGGGTGATCCCCCGGGACCGCCGTGGGTGAGACAGGGCGGGGACGGTCACCACGAACCGGCCGATCCGGTCGCGGCCCGTACCGCCCGCCGCGAGCGGCCGTGTTCTCCCGACCCCCGAGTATCGGAGGCGGAACGCTTATATTAGTAGATGCTAATATTAGCAATAGCTAAAATGACTCGGCAGAACGCGACCGAGCGACCGGACGGCACCGGTGGCCGGAGGGCCGCCGCGGGACCGCCGCTCGTTCACTCCCTGACGGAGGAGGAGGTGGCCACCGACGTCCGGATGCTCTCGACGCTCGGGAACGACACGCGGTACGAGGCGCTCCGGGTCGTCGCCGGGGCCGAGGGCGGCGTCTGCGTCTGCGAACGGGAACCGTCCCTGGGTGTGAGCCAGGGGGCGATCAGTCAGGCGCTCTCGCGGCTGTTCGCCGCCGGGCTCGTCGATCGACGGAAGGAGGGGCGGTGGCGGTACTACACCGCGACGCCGCGCCCGCGGCGCCTCCTCCGGTTCCTCGACGAGACGAGGGCGGGGGACCGCGAGGGATGAGCGTGCTCTCCCCGCTCCCCGTGCTCCTCCCGGGGATGTTCTCCCCGGGTCTCGAGCGTGCCCTCTTCGACTCGTGGGCGTTCTTCGTCCACCTCGCGGTCGTCCTCGTGCCGCTGTTCGTCGGCGGATCGTTCCTCGTCGGTCTCGCGGGGGAGTACCTGCCCCCCGAGGCGGTCGAGCGGCGACTCCGCGGGTACGATGAAGGGGTCGGCAACGTCGCGGCCGCCGCGTTCGGCGCCGTCACCCCGTTCTGTTCGTGCTCGACGGTGCCGGCGCTGGCCGGGCTCCTCCAGGCCGGGGCGCCGCTAGGGCTGGCGTTCTCGTTCCTGCTCGCCTCGCCGCTGGTCAACGAGATCGCCGTCGTGCTCCTCCTCGGCCTGTTCGGGGTCGAGGTGACCGCACTCTACGTCCTCGCGACGTTCGTCGCGGCCGTGGTCGGCGGGATCGTCGTCGGTCGACTCGGGCTCGACGACGACGTGAAGGACCTGTCCGTGTTCGATGCCGGACCGAGCGTCGGAACGGAGGGGACCGTCGGAGCGGTCGGGTCCGTCGAGACCGATGGGGGGGCCTGCGAGGGCGACCGTGGAACGACCGGGGAAGCCGCCGGCTGCGACCCCCGGACCGACGGTGGAACCACCTGCCGGTCGACGTGCGGGGCCGCCACCGGCGACACCGGCTGTGCGAGCGGCGACGACGCCGTCGAGCGGACCCATCGCGAGCGCGTGGGGGCGGCCGCTCGCGAGGCCTGGTCGTTCCTCGTGGACACGTTCCCGTACCTCCTCCTCGGGATGACCGTGGGCGCACTCATCCACGGTGCCGTCCCCGTCGAGGTGGTCCGGGGGGTGCTCGGCCCGGAGAACCCGGTCGCCGTCCCGCTCGCGGCGCTGGCGGGCGCTCCCGTCTACGTCAGCATGAGCGGGATGCTGCCCATCGCGGCCTCGCTCAGCGAACAGGGGGTCGCCATCGGCACCGTCCTGGCGTTCGTCGTCGGGGGGGCCGGCGTGAGCATCCCGAACCTCGTGCTCCTGAACCGGCTGTTCGAGCGACGGCTGCTGCTGGTCTACGCGGGAACCGTCGTCGTCATCGGGACGGCCGTCGGCGTCCTGCTCAACGCCGCCCTCGCTTGATACGTACTGTTGTACCGATTCCACCGGCGAGCACCGGACTCCGGAGTGTCGGCCGGTAAAAGACTACGACAGTCCGTACGAGTCCCGCTCGGGGGAACGGCCGTCGGGACGGGGACACCGTGTCCGTCGGTCTCAGAACACCTCGGCACCGCGGCCGATCTCGGTCTGGTAGGCGCGGGCGTCGACGCCGGCGTCGGCGAAGGTCTCGACCATCGCGGCCGCGATGTCGACCCGCCGGTCGGGGCGACAGGCAGCGAGGACCGCCGGCCCCGCGCCGCTGATGGTGACGCCGGTCGCCCCCTCCCCGAACGCCGCCTCCCGGACCGCCGCGTACCCCTCGATGAGCTCCGCGCGGGCCGGCGTCACGACGGGGTCGTCCATCCCCCGGCCGACGAGTTCGGGATCGTCGCCGGCCATCCCCACGGCGAGGGTCGCCGCGTTCCCGACCGTTTCGACGACCTCCTCCATCCGGGCGCCCTCGGGGATGACCCGCCTCGCGTCGCGGGTCGAGACGACGATCTCGGGCAGGCAGGCCACGAGCGGGATCGAGGCATCGACGCTCGTGACGCCGTCCTCGCGGGCGATGGTGAACCCGCCGAGGATCGAGGGAGCCACGTTGTCGGCGTGTGCGACCCCGGAGACGACGGCCTCGCCCTCGGCGGCGACCGGGACGAGTTCCTCGCGGGTCCGGCCCCGGTCGTAGAGTTCGTTGAGCGCGACGGCGGCGGCGGCCGCGCTCGCCGCAGAGGACCCGAGTCCGGAGGCCGGGCGCACCCCCTTGTCGATGCGGATGTGCGCCGGCGCGTCGAGCGCCTCCGCGACTGCCCCGACCGTGTTCTTCTCGGGGTCCTCGGGGATGAACTGGCTGCCCGCGCCCGTGACCGAGATGGTCGTCCGGTCGGCCTTCGTCACGCGGACGACGTCCGCCGGGCGGTCGAGCGCGACGCCGAAGACGTCGAACCCGCTCCCGAGGTTCGCGCTCGTGGCCGGGGCCCGGACGGTCAGCATACCCGCGCTACCGCCAGCGGCCGGATAAAGCTACCCGAACGAGCGCGGATCGAACGAAAAGACCCATCCCGACCGCGGGCCTCCCGACGCGCATGATCGGCGTCGTCGGCGGGGGGATCGCGGGGCTCGCCGCGGCCTACCGCCTGCGGGAGGCGGGCCGGGAGGTGACGGTGTTCGAGGCGAGCGACGACATCGGCGGCCTCGCCGCCACCTACGACACCGCCGGCGACCGGATCGAGACGTTCTACCACCACCTCTCGGCCAACGAGACGACCATCGTCGACCTCGCCGAGGAGCTGGGGGTGGGCGACCGCGTCGAGTGGCGCTACGGCGGCGACGCCTACTACGTCGACGGCGTCGAGCCCCCCCTGAACACCGCCTGGGAGATCGCCGCCTACCCCCACCTCTCGATCTACGACAAGTTCCGCCTCGGGATGCTCACGCTCGAGACCGACGTTCGCGGGGGGGTTCCGAAGTTCGACACCTACGAGGACCTCGAGGCGTTCGAGAACGTCCCGATCAGGGAGTTCCTGCTCGAACACACCACGAGAGGCGTGTACGACTACTTCTTCGAGCCGCTGCTGCGCGCGAAGTTCGGCGACCGCAAGGACGACGTGAGCGCCGCGTGGCTGCTGGGACGGATCAAGTTCCGCGGCGAGCGCGACCTCCTGCGCGGGGAGAAACTGGGCTACTTCGAGGGCGGGTTCGGCGTCCTGTTCGACGCGCTCCTCGACGCCGTGGGGCGGGAGAACGTCGTGACTGGGGCCCGGGTAACCGACCTCTCGTTCGACGACCGGGTCGAGTCGCTGACCGTCGAGACTGACGGCGACGCGGCCGCGGCCGGTGCTCCCGAGGCCGCCGACGGGGGCCGCGAGCGGGAGTCGAACCGGATAGCGACCCACGAGGTCGATTCGGTTGTGGTCGCGACGATGCCGAACGTGCTGGAGTCGCTGACGGGCTACGAGTGCGCCATCGACTTCCAGGGATCGGTCTGTGCGGTGGTCTCGATGGACGAACCGCTGATGGAGACCTACTGGCTCAACATCGCCGACGAGGCGCCGTTCGGGGCGCTCATCGAGCACACGAACTTCGTCCCGCCCGAGCGGTACGGCGGCGAGCACCTGCTGTACGTCGCCAGTTACATCCAGTCCCCGAAGGAGGCGCTCTGGGGGATGGACGACGCGGCGGTCCGCCAGACGTGGCTCTCCGGCATCGAGGACCTCTATCCCGATTTCGACCGCGACTCGGTGAACTGGATGAACGTCGCGCGGAACCCCCGGACGGCCCCCATCTACGAGCGGGGCTACCTCGACATGGTCGTACCCTACGGCCTGAGCGAGGTGACGGGCGAGCTCTACTACGCGGGGATGGCCTCACGGGCCCAGTACCCCGAACGGTCGCTGAACGGCGGCGTCGTCGCGGGCTACGAGTGCGCGGACCGTATCCTGGGGCAGACCTGACTCCAACGCGGCATGGGTGGCCGGATCGGTGCCTCCGTTTGAGGGCCTCTGCTGAAATTATCTTCAGTTGATACGAAGGCGTCCTCATCACTACTGTGTGAATCTCTTGTCGCTGTTACCGCCTGCCGTCGGGAACCGATCCATCTTGATGGATACCGGAGCTTACCGCCCTGCCCTACACAACTACCGGTACGCTCATCTGTAGAAGGGAATACCTAACGAATCCGGTCAGTGATTCCGTGAGCGAGAGGAACGCTTCGTTCCAAACAGAACTGGCTATTGGTGCAAGTACCCGGTTCTACGGATGAGCGAACAAGGAATATCGGCGAAGGGATCGATGTAAATACTCGAATGAATAGAAAGTGACCCCAATTTGGATCGGATTCGTGATGGTCACGATGACGTAAGGCCACCCGAGAGCGACTGACAGGCGTGCGTGCCCTATCCAGCAACGAATCACCAAAAGTATCGGTTTTGAGTATTTTAACGGAGTTCTCTCAGGGCACCGTCCCGTCCATCGAGCCCTTGAACCACCGACCGGTCTCCGTCCCGCAGTCCTCGCAGTACGCGACGACGATCCCTTCCCCGCCCTCCTCGACCCGCTCCAGCCGATTGTCCGTCGACTCCTCGCACGAGGGACAGTCCCGGAGCTTGCTCTGCTCGCCGTACTCCAGGGGCGCGCCGAGCGCCAGCGCGACCACCCGCCCCTCGCCGCGGTTCCACCCGCGCTGGAACTCCCCGCGGTCGAACCGGACCGCCTCGCCCGAGCCCACCTCGACGGGCCCCTCCTCCGTTTCGAAGGTGGCCGTTCCCTCGATCACGTAGAACACCTCCTCCTGGACGGCGTGGCTGTGATAGGCGAACGCGAAGCTGTCCCCCGGTTCGAGTTCGTAGTGGTTCATCGCGAGGTCGGTCAGCCCGAGCGGCCCCGTGAGCTGTCGCATCACCGCCGCCGGCTGGACGTCGTTGTCCACCTCGTCGACGCGGACCTTCTCCATGTCCGGGCCGAGGCGGTGTGGTCACAAAGTCGTTCCCCGTGCCGGGACCCCCGCCGTCCGCGCCGTTTGCCGCTCGTGCCCTCGGCGTCGGCCGGTGTCAGTCGGCGTTCGCTTCCTCCTCCTCGGCGTCGCTCATTCCGGGGGCCTGGCTCAGGTCTACGTCCGCCGGCTCGTCCGTGCCGCGGCCGACGTACTGTCCCTGGGGGGTGTCGACGTAGACGTCGTCGGCGAACCCCGCGATGGCGTTCTCGTACTCGGGATCGTCGAGCTTCTCGGGGGTGGCGGGCGCCTCCGCGATCCCCTCCGGGGGTCGGAACTCGCCGAGCGGGTCGTCGACGGTGATGCCGTAGCGCTTGAAGAACGACTCGTAGCGGCGGTAGTGCTCCTCGAACTCGTCGGCGGGGATCTCCATCATCTCCGTCCAGCCGTGGTTGAAGAAGTCGAAGTTGGCCTGGATGTGGGTCACCTCGCGGGCCCCGGCCTCGGGCATCCCGGATTCGAGGGCGGCGACGTAGGTGTCCATCGTCGCGTCGAAGAAGTCGTCGAGGTGGGCCCGTCGCTCCTCGCGGCGGGCCTCGTCGGCCTTCCCGAGGAAGATTCGGGTATGCATGTCGACGAGCTTGTCGTTGGCGTAGTCGCCGACGACCGGGGTAGTGAGCGCCTTCTTCGCCGCCCAGTGGCGGAGGTTCTGCCGGATCTTCATACCCGTCGGTTGGAACGGGATCGACTTTAACGTCCCGTATCCGGCGGTTTCGACGCCCCGTTCGGGACCGAGCCGACGCCGGGCGAGGGAGGCGGCCGCGCGAGTCCCGCCCCGTCTTAACGACCGTGATGTTCGGATAGCAACTCCCATTAGGCCCGCCGCGTTACCGTAGAGCGTTATGACCGCGTCGCACGTGATAATCGGCGACGGCATCGCCGGTTCATCGGCGGCGGAGACCATCCGGGAAGCCGATCCGGAGGCCAACGTCACCGTCATCACGGAGGAGGGGGAGGCACTCTACAACCGCATCCTCATCAAGGAGTTCGCCAAGAGCAAACTGCCGGAGGCGCCGATCTCCATCCACGACCCCTCTTGGTACGAGGAACGGGATATCGACCTGGTACTGAACACCCACGTCACCGAGGTCGATACCGACGCCAAGGAGGTACACGCACACACGGGCGAAACCTACGGGTACGACGAGCTGCTGGTAGCGACGGGGGGGATGCCGACACAGCTGCCGGTGGAGAACTCCGACGCCGAGGGCGTCCACCACTTCTGGACGTTCGAGGACGCGCGGGGCATCAAAGAGCACGCCGAGCGGGCCGAGACGGGGGTCGTCGTCGGGGCGGGGCTGCTGGGGATCGACCTCGCGGCCATCTCGGCGGCCCAGGAACTCGACGCCCACTACCTGATGCGCGGGCAGGCGTGGTGGCGCTACGCGCTCTCGGAGGACGGCGCGGAGATCATCCACGACGCGCTCCGCGAGCGGAACGTCACGCCGGTGTTCGATTCGGGCGTCGACCGCTTCGAGACCGACGAGGACGGGAAGGTGGTGGCGGCGATCGACCCGAACGGCGAGCGGTTCGAGGCCGACTTCGTCGGCGTCGCCATCGGCCTGAACTTCAACACGGAGTACCTCCGGGGATCGGGCATCGAGACCGACGACGGCGTCGTCACCGACGAGTACATGCGCACGAACGTCGAGGACGTCTACGCCGCGGGGGACATCACGCAGTTCCACGACGTCATGCTGGGCGAGCGGGCACAGAACGGCGCGTGGGGCAGCGCCAAGGAACAGGGAAGCGTCGCCGGCGCGAACATGGTCGCCGACTGGGACGACCCCGCGGAGGGATTCAACTGGGTCTCCTCGTACTCGATCACCCACTTCGACTTCCCGTTCCTCTCCTTTGGCCACCCGACGCTCGGCGACGACGAGGTCGAGCGCAAGTACGCCCCAGTCGGCGCTGAAGCGCCTCGCCCGCCAGCAGGTGGACGTCTCCCGACAGAAGGACCTCCTCCTCGAGGAGAAGATCCCGGTCCAGGAGTTCGAGGCGCCCGAACCCCAGGCCGAGTGACGCGGGTCGGCGTCGGTCGGCGCCTGCGACGACGCGGTCGACGGTAGCTCCCGGCCGGCGATGACGGGCAGTCCCGCTCTCTTTCTCCCGCCCCTCCGACCGCTCGGCCTCCAGCCCCCGTTCGAATCCCGCGACGCGATCCTCCAGCGTCCCGGCCCGTCTACGGCGGGAGTCGAGGACGTTCCCCCCCGAGGAACACCGTCACGAGGGGGGCGACCGGGAAACCGAACCCCGCGATGACGACGACGAGAACCCCACGAGTCCGTATTCCGGGACGGCGTTCCTTATTTGGGCGTCGGGTGGGATCAGTTGCCGAAGGAGACACGCCAAAACTCAACGGCCGGCGAACTCCGCGAGTCGGGCCTGGAGCCCCGCGACCATTCGGGACTTGCGCCGGAGCCGTTCGGCGGAGACGGGAAGCCGCTCGTCGAGCTCCCGTACCGCCTCGTGGAACGTCTCGGCCTCGCCGTGTTCGCTCTCGAAGGCGTTCCTGATGGATTCACGTATCTGCCAGACGCCCACGGGCGCCCAGTACTCCTCGGAGGCGTGCCTGAGTACCAGGACCTTCGCCTGCCGGCCCCGGTCGGCGAGCTCCTCGAGCACCCCGAGCCGCGAGGCGTAGTAGGCCCCGGCGGTCTCGTCGACGTACTCCGTCCGGCCCTCGTAGCCCTCGCGGTCCGCGGCGACGTAGTACGACCCCTCGGCGTCGGGGTTCCAGATGCTGCCGGGCGCCTTCATCTCGACGAGTTCGAACTCCCAGTCGCCCGGTGCGAGTATCACCCAGTACTGGTTGCCGACGTACTCGTTGTGGTGGACCTCCACGGTGTCGACGGAGGGAGCGTTCCGGATCGTCCCCCGGAGGAACTGCCCGACGGTGTCGTCGACGGCGGTGATCGACCACCGCGTCGGGACGAGCCGGCGCTCCTCGGCCCGGCCGAGCGCCCCCGCCGAGAGGACGTCGTCGATCTCGTAGACGTCGAACCCCCGCCTGTAGAGGTAGTTGATCGCCCCCTCGGCGCGCCAGTCGTCGTCCGAGAGGGTCTTCTCCACGGCACGGGGGACGTGGGGGTTCTCGGTGAGCTCGGCGGTCCGCGCCCGTGCTCGGGGGCCGGTCGGCGCGCCCACGTCGTCCACGGAGGACTCGAGGTCGAGATCCGGCCGGCCGTCCAGCCCGAGCTCCACCCCGACGGGCCGGTCGGCGATGGCCACCTCGCGCTGGACGCCGACGAACCCGTCCCAGACGTCGTTCACGTTCACGTCCGCCGAGCGGGTGGAGTTCAGCAGTCCCGTCCGACGCCGGAACACGTCGTCGATGGAGAACCCCTCGCGGTACCACTGCCCGCTGGTCGTGTAGTCGTCGGCGTTCTCCTCGTCGCCGACGGGCGAGAGCAGCCCCGTCGATACCGTGGGGTAGTTCGACCGGCCGACGAAGATGGTGGGGGAGGTCGAGCCGACGAACGCGTTCCCGCTCAGCCGCTCGTCGAACCGGGTCTTCACGTCCTCGAGGTGGTCGGTGATGGCGTAGGACTTCTCCTCGGCGAGCCGCCGGAGGTCGGCCGCCTCGTCCCGCTCGACCCCCTCGAGGTAGTCGTCCAGCCGCATCACCCGCGCTACACCGTCCGGGTGTTTCAATCCCTCGGAAGCGCGGTGAAAGTGGAACTGCGAGACGTCGGCGACCTCGCGCTGGGTCTTCTTCTCGTTGCACAGCAGCGAGGCGGCGTAGATCGCGGCCGCGGCGTACCCCGTCGGGGACTTCCCGGAGAGGAGGCCCTTGTCGGCCGTCGTCTCGATGATGTCGCTGGCCTTCGACTGCACCTCCTCGCTCAGTTCGAGTTCGGAGCAGAAGCGGGGGACGTACTTCGTCGGGTCGACCGGCTCCATCTCGAGGGAGAGTTCCTGGGAGACGTAGCGGTACGTCCGGCCGATCTCCTTGCGCTCGACGCGGGAGACCTCGCTGATCTCCTCGAGCGAGCGCGGGATGCCCTCCTTCCGGCAGGCGGCGTAGAGGGCGGAGGTAGCGACGCCTTCGATCGAGCGGCCGCGGATGAGGTCTTCTTTGAGCGCGCGGCGGTAGATGACCGATGCCACTTCCCGCACGGAGCGGGGGACGCCCAGCGCGCTGGCCATGCGGTCGATCTCGGAGAGGGCGAACTGGAGGTTGCGTTCGCCGGCGTCCTTGGTGCGGATGCGTTCCTGCCACTTGCGGAGCCGGTGCATCTGGGAGCGTTTCTCCGAGGAGATCGAGCGGCCGTAGGCGTCCTTGTCCTTCCAGTCGATCTGGGTGGTGAGCCCCTTGTCGTGCATGGTCTGGGTGGTGGGGGCGCCCACGCGGGACTTGTTCTGTCGTTCGGAGTGGTTGAACGCCCGCCACTCCGGCCCCCGGTCGATGTGTTCCTCCTC
>PXRQ01000056.1 GCA_003022005.1 Halobacteriales archaeon QS_5_70_15 | reverse complement strand
GACGAGCGACATCCGGTCGCCCCACCGGTCGAGGACGGCGGTCGGATCCGCACCCGCCGCCGCGGCCCACCCGCAGTCGAGTTCGAAGCCGAGCGGTTCTCGGGTGGCTTCCGCGAGCCGCTCGAACGCCGGCCGGCCGTTCACCGCGGCGAACTCATGGTCGTGGTTGTGATAGGACAGCGCCATCCCGCGATCGTCGACCGCCTCGGCCACCCTCATCAGCCGGTTCGCGGTCGTCTCGATGTCGCCCTCGGTCGCGAAGCGTTCGGGATCGAGCCACGGCACCACGAGGTGGTCACACCCGAGCGATCGGTAGAACGCGACCGAATAGACGGCGAAGAACCCGCCGAACAGCGTCCCGAGGAGGACGACGAGGACGGCGACCCCGACCGTGCCGGCCAACGACAGCTCCGGGAGCGGAAGGGCCGTCGTCGACCGTGGCGACGCGAGGAGCCCCGCGACGGCGAAGACGAGGCCGGCGACGCCGCCGAGCGCCGCGACGAGCAGCGTGTAGCCGAGCGTACTCGCGAGGTGTCGCCGAACCACGGAGGCGCTGTGTTTGATACCCGCTACCGCGCCGAATCCGTCGATCACGATCGCCTGTGCGTAGAACTGGATGAAAAAGACGAACAGGAGGTACACGAGCACCAGGACCGCGGTGATGACGCCGACGGTACCGAGGACGGTGGGGTTCGCGCCACCACCCACGTCGCCGAAGAACGCGATCCCGCCGAATATCGCCACGAAGAACACGACGAACCCGATGACGAAGTTGACGGCCACGAGGAGGAGGTATGCGACCAGCACCGACACGTAGTTCGACCGCCCCTCGTGGAGGAAACGATCCAGTGACGTGCGGCCGTCGAGTGCCTCGTCGGCCATACCGACGATGCCGGCCTGGAAGAACGGCATCGCGAAGACGAACAGTAGCGAGAGCCCGAGGGAGATCACGCTCGCGAGGAGCGGGTCGATCGTCTGCAGGACTAACTGGGGCACTTGGAACAGCAGTATCACGAGTACCGGGGCGAACAGGACCGGACTGCGCCGGAGGGCGTCCGGCGTCCGGCGGAGGGCTTTCAGGACGGCCATACTGACCGTTCATTCAACGCGGACAAAAGCGTTTCCGATCTCGCTCGCCGGCCGCATCGCCCCGGAACGAACGCTTTTCACGCCCCCCTCCGACGGGCGGGCATGACCGATCCCGTTTGTATCGTCGGCGCGTTCGAGCACCCGACGCGGGAGGCCCCCGAGCGGTCGACGCCGCAGCTCCACGCCGAGGTGGCCCGCGGCGCGCTCGAGGACGCGGGGCTGGAGAAGTCGGCGGTCGACGGCTACCTCACCGCGGGCGTCCCCGAGTACGGCAACGGGCTCGCGCCGCTGGTGATGGCCGACTACCTCGGGCTCGACCCCTCGTACTGTGACACGACCGACTACGGCGGGTCGGCGTACGTCGCCCACGTCGGCCACGCCGCGAGCGCCATCCGCGACGGCAAGTGCGACGCCTGCCTGGTGACGCTCGCCGGCCGGCCCCGCTCGGCCGGGCAGGCGACGGGGGCGGGCGCCCGCGAGCTACAGACGGTGCCGGACTCCTTCGAGCGGGTCTACGGCGTCACCAATCTCACGATGTACGCGATGGCTGCCCGTCGCCACGCCCACGAGTTCGGGACGACGCCCGAACAGCTGGCGGCGATCCGCGTCGCCGCCGCGGGCCACGCCCAGTTCAACGAGCACGCGCGGTTCCAGGAACCAGTGACCGTCGAGGACGTCGTGGGGTCGCGGCTCGTCGCCGACCCGCTCCACCTGCTCGACTGCTGTGTCATCACGGACGGCGGCGGGGCGCTCCTCGTGGCGAGCGAGGACGTCGCGGGCTCGCTCGACCGGGAGGCGGTCGAGGTGCTCGGTCACGGGGAGGCGGTCGGCCACCACGCCGCCGGCCGTATCGACGTCACCGGGACCGCCGCCGCCCGCTCGGGCGAGCGGGCGTTCGCCGAGGCCGGCCTCGCGCCCGACGACGTGGACTACGCCTCGATCTACGACTCGTTCACCATCACGGTCCTCGAGGCCATCGAGGACCTCGGCTTCTGCGAGAAGGGCGCCGGCGGCGAGTTCGTCGAGGGGGGCACCCTGCAGGCCCCCGACGGCGACCTCCCGTTCAACACCGACGGGGGCGGGCTCTGCTCGAACCACCCCAATCGCGGCGGGATGACGAAGGTCATCGAGGCCGTCCGACAGCTCCGCGGCGAGGCCAACCCGGAGGTGCAGATCGACGCGGACGTCGCGCTCGCCCACGGCACCGGGGGCTCCATCGGGACGCGCCACGGTGCAGCGACGCTCGTGCTCGGGGGTGGTGGGGCGTGAGCGACGACACCGACGCCGATGCGGCCGACCGCCTCCCCGACAGGTGGGAGCCCCGGCCGACCCCCGAGGTGACGCCCGAGTCGGCGCCGTAGTGGCGGGGCGCGAGCGAGGGGAAGCTCAGGCTCTCGGCGTGCCCGGACTGCGGGCTCGTCTTCCACTACCCGCGGGCGCTCTGTCCGGACTGCCTCGCCGACACCGAGTGGACCGTCGCTTCGGGTCGCGGCGAGGTCTACACGTACTCCGTCGCCCGGCGGATGTCCGGCTGGCCGGAGTCGGACCTGCCGATGGTGCTCGGCTACGTCGAACTCGAGGAGGGGCCGCGGATGATGACGACGGTCGTCGCCGACCCGGACGAGGTGGCCGTCGGGACCGGGGTCGAGGTCCGGTTCGTCCCTACCGGGAAACCGGACGTGGCGATACCGGTGTTCGTGCCGGTCTGAGCCGCGGGAACCGGCGTTTCGGGCTTCTCGACTCCTCGCCTCCCCGACCTCGCCGGGCCGGGGAGGCGAGGTTGGGGACCCCGGCTACGACTCCGGTTTCCGCCCGGTGATCTCCGCTGAGACGACGAACTCGCTCAGGTCCCGCTCCTCGTCCCACTCCCGGATGAAGCGGTCGCTGTCGTCCTTCGGCGAGACGTCGACGTCCACGAAACCGGCGTCGTCGAGCAGCCGCTCGATCTCGTCGATGCGCGACGCGCCGGCGACACAGGCCGCGACCGACCCCGGGTCCGCCCCGAGACCCTCGGGGATCTCGGCGGTCAGCACGACGTCCGAGACGGCGAGGCGACCGCCCGGGCGGAGCGCCCGGAACGCCTCGCGGAAGGCCCGTGGCTTGTCGGGCGAGAGGTTTATCACGCAGTTCGAGATCACGACGTCGACGGTCCCGTCGGCGACCGGGAGGTGCTCGATCTCGCCGAGGCGGAACTCGACGTTCCCGAACCCCTGCTCCCGGGCGTTGTCGCGGGCCTTCTCGACCATCTCCGGGGTCATGTCGACGCCGATCACCCGTCCCGTCCCGCCCACCTCCCGCGCCGCGAGGACACAGTCGAAGCCGGCGCCGGATCCGAGATCGAGCACCGTCTCCCCGGTCGAGAGCGACGCGAGCGCGTTCGGGTTCCCGCAGCCCAGCCCGAGGTTCGCCGTCCCCGCCGCGTCGACGTCCGCGTCCGAGTAGCCGACCTGTCTGGCCCGCTCGTCGGTGCCCGTCGCCGGCGTGCCGTCCGTGCAGCACCCGTCGTCGGAGCCGCCGTCGCCGGGGCCGCCCCCGTCCTCCGTGGCGATGCGTGCGTACCGATCGCGTACCGCCCGGCGCCGGGCCGCGGCGTCGAGCCCGGCGTCGGCTTCGCCACCGCCCGAGTCAGACACGCGTGCCCACCTCCGCCTCTATCTCGTCGAACAGGTCGCTCACCCGTCCGGCGATCTCGTCGCGTATCGCCCGGACTTCCTCGAGGTCCCGCCCGCCCGGGTCGTCGAGCGCCCAGTCACGGACGTCGACCCCCGAGGCACCCGCGTCCAGGTCGAGCGTCGAGCACCCCATCGTGGCGACGTGGTCACAGGACTCGAGTTCGGCGGTCGAGATCGCCCGCGGCGTCCGGTCCGAGAGGTCGAACCCCGCCTCCCGCATGGCCTCGATCACCTCCCCGTGGACGCCGTCCGCGGGGTGGGTTCCGCCGGTGAGGATCTCGACTGCCCCCCCGAGACCCCGGCGCTCGCGCTCGCGCTCGGCGAACGCGGTCGACATCTGCGAGCGCCCGGCGTTCCGCACGCACACGAACGCCACGCGGACGGGGTCGCTCACCGGCCCTCACCCCCATCCCGGGTCTCGTCGAGCGCGTCGAGCAGGACCTCGGCACGGTCGGTCGTCTCGTAGTACCGCCAGGTGCCGTCCTTGCGGCGGCGGACGAGCCCGGCGTCGTGCAGGGTCGACAGCGCGTGGCTGATGGCGCTGTCGCTGACGTCGACGACCGGCGTGATCTCACAGACGCACAGCTCCCTGTCCGCGGCCCGGAGGAGCCGGATGACGGTGTACCGGGTGTCGTTGCCGAGCGCCTTCAGCGCGTTCACGTCGCGGTCGACGGCGTCGGGGACGTCGGCCGCGAACGCTTCGAGGGTCTCGAGCCGCGCCTCGACGTCCGCCGCACGGCACTCGCCGAGCTCCCCCTCGACGAGTCGCTCCAGCCGGTCGGGTCGCTGAGCCATATTCGAACGATTCGACAACTGTTCATATAACTGTTCCGGGGATCGGGACGGGCCCGGTCCCGCCGTAACTCCGGCCCCGGTCGCGGGACGGTGTTCGTGCCGCTCGACGCCCGACCCCCCGGACCGTCACGCACGACCGTATCAGTCCCGTTCGTGCTCGTTCAGGCCGACGAACAGGGTGTCATCGACGAGCGCGCTCGTGGCCCGCCTGATCCGCTCGGAGGCGGCCTGGTGCGAGACGCCGAGCTCCTCGGCGAGCTCCTCGAGGCTCACCGCTCGGGGGACCTCGAAGTAGCCCAGCCTGGCCGCCTCGGCGAGCACCTCGTACTGCTCGGCCGTCAGGCCGTAGCGGCCGGCGGGCTCGCCCTCCAGCTCGCGGATCGAGCGGACGTCGAAAGCGAGGCCGTGCTCCTCGCAGAAGTCGTGGGTCTTCGAGAACAGCTCCCGTTCCGGGTAGAGCACCCTGAGCTTCCACTGCCCGTCGCGGCCGACGGCGTCGAGCACGGTCGCCTCGGCGTTGGTAAGCATCTGGACGAGGAGGTCGACCCGGTCGATCCACTCCATCCGGAAGAGCCACTCCCCGCCGAAGTCGCCGACGAGTTCGACGCCGTCGACCGTCCGGTCCTCCGCGAGGATCGCCTCGACGCGGTCGCGCGAGGGCCCACGGATCCACAGCAGCGGCATCAGCGCGTCGTCGCCGCTCGTGACGATCCGCTCGACCTCGAACAGCATGTCCGGGAGCGATTCGAGGGTGTGCGAGAGCGCGAGTTCCTCGGCGGGGACCGTCCCGGTCACGATGGTGGGCATACGTGGGTCACTTCGGCGGAGGCTCTTAGCCGCTTCCGTCCCGCGGGTGGTCCACGACAGTCGCCGGCGCCTGCAGGCCGAACATCCTTCCGGGATCCGCCAGCCGGATGACGGCTCGGTGACCCGTGCCCGGGTCACCACGACGAGAGCGCGGGCCGGCAGCGGGAACCGGGAAGGGTTAGTACCGGCCCCGTGGAGCCCCGGACGTGTCCACGGGGTTGCGAACGGCCGTCGGTCGACTCCGCGGCGACGGCCGCGGGTGGGCGCTACTGGCCATCGCCGCCGGGTGGCTGTTCATCCTTGGCGGGCGCTTCTTGGTCCCGGCGGTGCTCCCGCAGGTCAAGGCGGCGTTCGACCTCGGCAACGCCGACGCCGGCGTCGCCATCACGGTGCTGTGGGCGACGTACGCGCTGATGCAGTCGCCGGCCGGCCTGCTGGTCGACCGGCTCGGCGAGCGGCGGCTGCTCGCCGGGAGCCTCCTCCTCTCGGCCGTCGTGGCCGCCGCGCTCGGCCTCGCGCCGACCTTTCCCGTCTTCGTCCTCGCGAGCGCCGCGTTCGGGTTCGTCACCGGACTGTACGGCCCGGCCCGCGGGACCGCCATCTCGCGGACGTTCCCGACGAACGACGGGGCGGCTCTCGGGGCCGCGCTCGCCGCGGGGAGCGTCGGGTCGGCGGTCCTCCCGTTCCTCGCGGGCGCGCTCGTCGGCAACCTCGGGTGGCGGGTCGTCGTCGGCGGGATGCTGGTGCCGTACCTCGCGGCCGCGACGCTCGCCTGGTGGGCCGTCCCGCCTCGGGAGGGCGGCGCGAGCCACGAGCCGACGCCGCCCGCGGAGCTCCTCGGGGACGTCGGCCGGGCGATCCGGAACCGGGCCGTGCTGACGGCCGTGGGTGCGGTGACGCTCATGCTGTTCGCCTTCCAGGGGCTCTCGGCGTTCCTCCCCACGTACCTGGTCGAGGTGAAGGGGTTCGAGCAGTCGACCGCGTCGGCGCTGTTCGCGCTCCTGTTCGTCGGCGGCGCGCTCGCCCAGGCCGTCGCCGGGAACCTCGCCGACGCGTTCGGCGAACGGGCCGTTCTCACGGGATCGGCCGCGGTCGGCGGGGTCACGGTCGCGGCCGTCCCGTTCGTCGACGGCGTGCTCCCGATGGCGGTTCTCGTCACGCTCGTCGGGTCCCGGCTGGCCGTCGCGCCCGTCTCGAACGCCTACGTCATCGCCGTCCTCCCCGCGGAGGTGACCGGAACGGCCTGGGGGGTCATCCGGACCGGCTTCTTCCTCCTCGGCGCCGGTGGCTCGACCGTCGTCGGCGCGCTCGCCGAGGCCGGGCTGTTCGACGAGTCGTTCCTCCTGCTCGCCGGTCTGACCGGCCTCGCCGCCGCCCTCTTCGCGTTCGTCCCCTCGCGGGAGGTCGCGAGGGCCGGCGGGACGAGGTCGTGACGCCCCGACGCCGATCGGTAGCCCCGTCGGGGACCGCCGCCGGTTCCGAAGCGCGGATACGATCCCGGAGGGGACCGTGACCGGCCCCGGGCCGCGCGTCGGCGTCGCCCGTTCCGGGTTCGACCGTCTCCCCCGGTGACCGCCCACCGTGTCGTTCGACCCGTACCGGTTCCAGTCGACGGGACGTGGCGCACCCGAACGGGGCAACCGCCGCCGAGCACGCACTCTCCCGTCCCACACGGTCGTCGCCCCCGACCGTGCCCGGTAGCCCCGCCGGGAGCGACCGGGTGGGTTTATGAGGACCAGCGGAGAGTTCCCGGCGTCATGGGTACGGCCGCCGACTTCGATCCCGAGCACGAACTCGACCGGGCCGCCCGCCGTGACCGGGCGCGCGACCGGATGGCCGGGGAGGGTCTCGACGCGCTGCTCCTGACGGGCGGGCCGAACCTCGCGTACTTCGAGGGCGCGAGCGGGATGCTCGGTGGCGAGAGCGGGTCGCGGCCGATGCTCTACCTCCTCCCCCGGGACGGCGCGCCGAGGCTCCTCGTCCACGAGTTCCTGGCCGCCGGCATCGGTACGGACGACGACTGCACCCCCCTGACATACGATCGGCTCTCCTCGCTCCCGGCCGCGGAACTGCGCGGCGCGCTCGACGATGCCGGGGTGTCGAGGGGCCGCATCGGCGTCGAGTACGGCCGGGAGACGACGCTCTCGGTGCCCGCGGGCGGGTTCCGGGAGTTCACCGAGGGCGCCGACGCGACGTTCGTCGACGCCCAGCCGCTCCTCGCTGACCTGCGCTCCCGGAAGTCGGCCGCCGAGATAGGGCGGATCGAACGGGCCTGCGAGATCACGGACGGGGCGTTCTCCCGCACCTTCGCGGACGTGTCGGCGGGGACGACCGGGGCCGAGGTCGGGTCGCTGTTCCGCCGGCACCTGCTCGACCTCGGGGGCACGGCACCGTGGGGGCTCGTCGCCTGCGGACCGGGGGAGTACGACCGCACCGCGAGCGGCGGCTCGGACCGGACCGTCGAGAGGGGCGACATGGTCTGGATCGACGGCGGCTGTGCCGTCGGCGGCTACTTTTCGGACTTCAGTCGGGCGGGCGTCGTCGGCGGGCCGAGCCGGCGACAGCGCGAGGCACAGCGCGCGGTCCGCCGGATAACCCGCCACGCCGTCGACGCCATCGAACCCGGTGTCTCGACGTCGGAGGTCGCCAGCGAGGCCGACACCGCGATCGACGACCTCGACCTTCCGACGACCGCACATCTCTCCCGGCTGGCCGGGCGGGTGGGTCACTCGCTGGGGCTGCAGGTGACCGAACTACCGAGTCTCGGCGCCGGGAACGACGGGACGTTCGAGCCGGGGATGGTCCTCACGGTCGAACCGGCGTTCGCCACCGACTACGGGACGTTCCACGTCGAGACGAACGTCGTCGTCACGGGGGACGGAACGCGGACGCTCCCGGCGAGTCCGCGGGAACTGCGGACGATCGAGCCGTAGGTGACACCCACCGACCGCCCTCCGGGTTCGTCGGTCCGAACGACACCGAAAAGGGCGAACGCGCACCGAAAAGGGGACTGTTTCGACTGGAGATCCGATCCTCGAACCCCGGAATCCGGCTCCCGACGCCTATATGTGCGGTACGTTCCCACACGTACGGGAAAGGGTAGTGTTTCGACTCGAGATGGGGTTCGGGGCCGTCCGGTCGGTCCTCGCCACGCCGGGGAAGGTATACCGTCGGACAGAACGGTTGATAGTCTCGACTGGTAGTGTACCTCGGTCGACTCTATCAAAGCCTCTGTCCGACGGTATATTAGCCCCGCCGGGCGGTTGGTCCGGTATGAGCCGAGCGACCCTCGTGCTCGAGACGACGGACGAGGAGCGTCTCGAGTACGTCGTGGACCTGCTGGAGGCGAACGGCCTGCCGTCGTCGGACGTGCGCACGAAACCGGAGTGCTTCTACGTCGCACGCGACGGCGACGAGACGGTCGGCGTCGGGGGCGTCGAGATCCACGGGTCGGCCGGACTCCTCCGCTCCGTCGTCGTCGAGAGGTCGGCCCGGAGCGAGGGGCTCGGTACGGCCCTCTGCGAGCGACTGGAGGCGATCGCCGAGGCGGAGGGCGTCGAGGAGCTCTACCTGCTCACGACGACCGCGCGCGAGTTCTTCGCCGGCCGGGGGTACGAGGAAGTGGAGCGGAGCGAGGCGCCTGCCGATATCCGTGGGACGGCCGAGTTCGCCGATCTCTGTCCCTCGACGGCGGTCTGTATGCGAAAGCGGCTGTAGCGTCGACCCGTCGGAAGTCCCCCGGTAGCGCACGGGGGAACCGATCCGGTCCCTGTCGGCGGTTCCGGCCTACACCCCGAGCGAGAGGCCGACCCCGATCATCGCGCCGGTGGTGGCGAAGGCCGCCGGGACGGGGTAGCCGGTGTAGCCGGTGTAGACGCCGAACGCCATGAACCCGGTCGCGGTGCGCGGGCCCGCCGTCGCCGCCAGCGACGTGATGGCGACCCCGTCGATGAGCCCCGCGCCGACCGTCTCGGAGATGCTCCCGCCCTGCATGAGCGCGCCGAGCGCGGCGAGGATGCCGACGAGGAACGCGGCCCGCATCGTCGAGATGGCGTTCGCGCCGATGGCGGGGGCGAAGGGCGGGGAGTTGCTGTTCGCACCGAGCGCCCACGCCGTGACGAGGCCGGTGAGCGTCGCCAGCACGACGAGCGCCCAGAACCCGAGACCGGTGACTGCCGCGGCGACGGGGGATCCCGTCACCGTCGCAGTAGTCCCCCGAGCCGGCCGAGCAGTCCCCCCACCTCGCTCCCGTCCCGCGCGAGGATAACCGTCGCGTCCGTCCGGTCGACGACCCGCCTGTGGACCGACCCGACGAGCCGTCGCCTGATACGGTCGTGCGTAGTCTTTTACCGATGATCGCCGACCCCGTCCGGGCTGATCGCCGGTACATCGTTACGCACGACCGTATGAGCGGGCCCTGCCGGGTCGCGCCGAGCACCACCACGTCATGAACGTCGTGATCGGCCGCCGCCGTGACGAGCGCGTCCGTCACGTCCTCGGCCTCGACCACCTCCGTCTCCACCGGCACGGTCCGGGCCTCTACGGTCCCGCCCTGGCTCACCCCGGCGGCGTCCGCGCCCGCCTCGAGCAGCCCGCGGGCCTCGGCGACGTACTCCGATCCCCCGGTCCCCGTTCCCGTCCCCGCCGCCGTCGACCCGGGCGTCTCGACCGAGAGCACGTGGACGCGGGCGCCGTTGCGCTCGGCGATGGCCCGCGCGGCGGTCGCCGCCACCCGGACGCGCGGTCCGTCCGCCACCGGCAGCAGGACGGAGTCGACGCCGTCGGCCTCGCGGCCGATCCGCTCGATGTAGAGGTCACAGCGCGCCCGCTTGACCAGCCTGTCGACGGTCGGCCCCAGCAGGGCGTCGGTCCGCCGGGAACGGCCGTGCCAGCCGACGACGAGCGCCGCCGGGTCGGTCCCCTCGATCGCCGAGAGGATCCCGTCCGCGAGGTCCCCGGCGGTCCGGACCAGCTGCTCGACGTGCTCCGGGTTCTCGACCGTCACCGGCACGGGCCCGTCTCCCCTCGTCGCGTCCATCGCCGTGAGTGCCCGTCCCTCTGTTAGTAGTTCCCGCGGTCGGAGGAGTACCGACCCGTCGGGCCGGTTCGCCTCGAAGCTTCCCGGTCCCGGACGTGTTTCGTGTCGCGGGACCCGGGCTCACGGACGACGCCGAGCGTTCGTCGCCTCGCTCGACTACGTCCGTCGATAGAGCGTCCAGCCGACCGCGACGGCCGCACAGGCCGCCCCGAGCGCGAGCGGGACCGTGTCGCGGGGTCCGCCGAACTCCCCTCCCATCCGAGGGCGAGCGATCCCACGACGGCGACGAGGGTGGCGGCCACACCGACGTACCGGAGGGCTGTCGGCTGCGAAGCGGATCCAGGCACGCGGGGTCGTTGCTCCCGGGTCAGTGAGTGTCTTCCCCCACCGTCGAGGATCAGACCCCCGCCACGCGGTGCGCGAGCCACGGAACGTCCCGATCAGTAGAGAACGTGCTTCGTGTCGTAGGAGCCGAGTTCCCGGACCCACCCCTCCGTCGCGATGTCGCGGATCTCGTCGATGGCGGCCTGCGAGCGGTCCTCGTAGAGGCCGGCCGCGAAGTCGAAGTGGAAGACGTAGTCCCCGAGGCGCTCGCCGGACGGACGGGACTCGACTCGGGTGAGGTTGATGTCGCGCTCGGCGAACGGCTCGAGCATCTCCAGCAGCAGTCCGGGGTAGTTCGTGTTCGGGTAGACGACGAGCGAGGTCTTCCCGCCGGCCTCGCTCTTCTCGGACTCGGGGGCGAGGACGACGAACCGTGTGGCGTTCGAGGTGCGGTCCTGGATGTCCTCGGCGAGCACGCGGAGGTCACCGCCGGCGTTGTCCGGGTGGCCGATGGCGGCCACGCTCGGGTCCTCGCGGGCGCGCTCGACCCCGCGGGCGGTGGAGGCCACCGCCTCGGTCTCCACGGAGGGGGACTCCCGTTCGAGGTACGCCCGGCACTGGGCCAGCGCCTGCGGGTGGCTCGCGACGACCTCGAACTCGCCAGCCTGCGCGAGGAGCGCGTGCCGGATGGGGGTGACGATCTCCCGGACGACGGCGACGTTCCGCTCGGCCAGCGCGTCCAGCGACTCCGTGACGCTCCCCTCGATGCTGTTCTCGATGGGGACGACGCCGCGGTCGTACTCGCCGGAGGCGACCCCCTCGACGATGCTCGTGACCGACTCGGTGAAGTCGATCTCGTCGGCCACCGCCCGGGCGGCCCGGTGGGAGTAGGTGCCCTCGGGTCCCAGCGTGAGTGCTCGCATGGGCGCGGATACCCCGCGGGCTCTCAAAAGGGCGTCGGGGTCGGTGGACGACTCCTACGGTCGTGCGCGGTCCTTTCACCGGCGACGACCGGCACGTTCGTGCACTCGCCGGTAGCTGTAGAGCGTCACCCACGATCGGGTCGCTTCGTCCCTCGTGGACCCGGTCGAGGAACCCCCGGACCGCCTCCGTGACGAACTCGGGGTTGTCGACGTTGGAGGCGTGGCCCGCGTCCGGGACGACCTGCACCTCGACGTCGGCGTTCGGGAGCCCCTCGGGCACCCGGGCGTGCATCGCCCGGAGGGTGGCGGGCGTGTGCTCGCCGTACAGCACCGGCGCCGGGGCGGTTGTCGCCGCGCCGTCGAAACCGCTCGACGGGAACGCCGCCATCGCGCCGGTGATCTTCACGAACTTCCGGTGGGGGATGGTGGGCGCCTCCTCGATGAGCCGCTGAGTCGTGCCCTCGTCGCCGCCCGCCCCCGGCGCGAGGCGGTTGGCGACCCGCAGCTGGAGCCGGTTCAGCGTCGCGTACCGGACGAGGCGGTCCAGCCGGCCGAAGACCCGGAGGTTGGCGAAGAGCAGCCGCCCCGGAGAGCCCGACCAGCACCGGTTTCCGGACGTCGTAGGCCACGGTGGTGTAGTCCTCGGACAGCGCCTCGACCTGCGGGTCCCACGCCGTCGTGCTCATCAGCGTCCCGTGGACGAACACCACCGAGGGGCCCTCGCCCCGGCGCTCGTAGTACGTCTCGACGCCGTTCGTCTCGACGAAGCCCGTCTCCGTCCCCGGTCCGCCGTTGCGTTCCGGTCCGCCGTTGCGTTCCGGTCCGCCGTCCCGTCCGCTCCGGGCTTCTCGTCCCGCATGGGACGTACTAGGCGTTCCGAGGAGATACCCCCGTCTGCCGGTAGGGTAGGGGTCCGGTGTACGGACGGGACTCGCGGTGTCCTCTCCGGTGCGCCGGTCGCGGTCAGCCGATCACCCGGACGGTCCGCTCCTCGCGGACCGGCGGGAGCGGGAGGTCGGGGAACGTCACCTCGACGGCGTACGTGAGCTCGTCGTGGTCGGCGCCGAACACGCCCATGGGGACGGCCGTCTCGCCGAGGTAGGCGGTCGTCGCGGTCATCTCCACGTCGTTGACCGTCGCGCGGACGCCCGCGTGAGCGCCGCCGTCCCCGGCGTTGCGCACCGTCACCTCGCACATCTCGTTCTCGCCGCGGGCGACGGTCTCGGGGAACGGGCCCCACTCGACGACGAGGGCGGGGAGCGACCGGGCGTTCTCGAGGACGCGCTCGGCGACGCCCTCCGAGAGGCCGGCCGCGACCAGCCCCTCGACGCCGGCCCGCCTGACGTCCTCCGGGGTGGTGATCCCCTCGCTCGCGAGCTTCTGAGCGCGCCCGGCGCCGACGCCGTCGACGGCCGTCAGGCCGACGGCCGCCGCCGAGACGCCGTGTTCGACGCGCGCGGACACCCGGCGGACGAGGTTCGCCGCCGACGGGTCCGCGAACTCCGAGCAGAACGCCCGGAGTGCCCCCAGTAGTCGGAGCGCGTTCTGCCGGATGACCCACGCGTCGCTCCGTAGCTCCGAGGGGGTCGTGCCGTCCATCGACGCCCGGAGGA
Organism: Halobacteriales archaeon QS_5_70_15; assembly: GCA_003022005.1. The sequence continues at coordinate 11,341 of PXRQ01000056.1, read as the reverse complement.
TGGCGAGCACCTTCCGGTTGCCCGGGTCGAGGTCCGCACCGGAGGCGGTACCGTCGGCACCCTCCCGCCCGCCGCCGAGCACCGCCCGGACCGCCTCGCGCTCGTCCCGGCGGGCGGAGACGGAGTCGAACTCCCCCGCCTCGGCGACCGTCCCCAGGACGCTCGCCTCGTCGATGCCGTCGCTCCGGGCGAGCGCGGCGAACGACCGGGCGGTGTCGAGCCGCATGTAGAACTTCGAGGCGAGTCGGCCCAGTGCGGTGGGTTCGAGGCCGAGTTCCTCGTCGGTCTCGACGAAGCCGTCGTCGACCAGTCCCCCGAGGGTCTCGCGGACCCGCTCGCGGAGGCGGTCCTCGGACCGGTACGCCTCCGGCGCGGACTGCGCGCGGAAATAGTAGAACGTCGTCTCGAGCCAGTCCATCACGTCGTCGAGGTCCCGTATCGTCCCGAGGGCGACCTCGGCGTTGAGGTGGGCGTCCAGCTCCTCCGCCAGCCGGGACTCGATCTCCTTGCCGTCGCGGAGGAGCTCCCGGTACTTCCCGGCCTCCGCGCCGTCGGTGATCACGTAGGCGTAGCCCGCGTCGTCGTAGCCCGGCCGGCCGGCCCGCCCGAGCATCTGGAGGACGTCGAGGGGGCTCATGTCCACCTCGCCCTCGAGCGGGTCGTGGAGCTTCGTGTCCCGGATGACGACACACCGGGCCGGGAGGTTCACGCCCCAGGCGAGCGTCGAGGTCGAGAACAGGATCGAGATCTTCCCCCGCTTGAACCACTCCTCGACGCGGTTCTTGTCCTCGCGGGAGAGCCCGGCGTGGTGGAAGCCGATCCCGTCGACGACGGCGTTCGCGAGCGTGTCGTCGTCGAGTTCGCGGGCCTCGGCGTGCCAGTCGTAGTCGCCGCGGGCACCCGTCTCGATGTCGCGCTCGGCGACGACGTCACGGGCCTTCTCGGCCGCCCTGACGGTGTCCCCCCGCGAGGAGACGAACACGAGCGCCTGGCCGCCGTCCTCGACGTGGGGGCCTGCCAGGTCGAGCGCGCGGTAGAGCCGGCGGTACTTGTCGGCGAAGGCGTTCTCGCCGTGGGCGTACGTCTCGACGCTGGCGTGTAGCGGCACCGGCCGGTAGGCGTCGCCGAACCGGAACGTGCACTCCTCGGGGGCGTCGAGCCACCGGGCGACGTCCTCGACGTTGGGCATGGTCGCCGACAGCGCCACCACGCGGGGGTCACAGAGCCGGCGGAGCCGCGAGATCGTCACCTCCAGGACCGCTCCCCGCCGGTCGGAGTCGAGGAGGTGGACCTCGTCGATGACACAGAGGTCGACGTCGGTCACGAACTCGTAGCGGGGGGTATCGTGCTTGCGGGTGGCCGAATCGGCCTTCTCGGGGGTCATCACGAGGATGTCCGCCCGCGCCGCGCGCCGGGGGTTTAGGTCCCGCTCGCCGGTGACGACGTACACCGAGTAGCCGAGCTCCTCGAAGCGGGCCCACTCGGCCTCCTTCTCGTTGGTGAGCGCGCGGAGCGGCGCGATGAAGAGTGCAGTCCCGCCCGCGTCGAGGGTGCGACAGATGGCGAGTTCCGCGAGCGCGGTCTTCCCGGAGGCGGTCGGCGCGCTCACGACGACGTTGTCCTCGTGCTCCAGTACCGCCGGGAGCGCGGCCTCCTGCATCCGGTTGAACGACTCGAACGGGAAGGCCTCGGCGAACGACGGGACCACGTCGGCGACGGTCTTCCCCTCTGCGGCCACACCGGGTCGGGGGAGGCGACGGGCAAAACCGTTTCCCATCCGGCGGACGGGTGGGTGCGGGGGCCGGGACGGGAACGTCCGACCGTGCCGACGGGGCGGGCACCGGAACTCGAACCGCACGGGCTCTACGACGCCGCGGCACGGAACGGGGCGCGATGCGCGCAGCAGCCCTCGAGGCGTACGGCGAACCGCTCGAGATCCGGTCGAGCGGCTCGGGGTCAGTCGGGGGCCTCGCTCGCCGCCCGTGCGAGCATCCCGTCCGCGACGGCGTGGCGGTAGTAGGCGGCGAGACCGACGGCCACGAGGACGTTCGAGACCGTGACCGCCCAGAACACCGCCTCGACGCCCCACCCGAGCAGGAACGCCCCGGCGCCGGCCACCGGGAGCCGGACGCCCCAGAACTGGAGCAGGGTGGCGGCGAGGCTCGTCCGGGTGCGACGGGCACCGTTGAACCCGCCCTCGAGGAGGTACGCGGCCCCGATGGCGGGGTAGCCGTACGCGAGGATGCGGAGGTAGGCGACGGAGAACTCCCCCCCGCGACCGTCGAGTTCGGGGACGAGGAGGCCGACGACGTCCGGGGCGAGGACCCACTGGATCGCGCCGATGACGGCGAGTCCGAGGACGGCGACGGCGGTGCCGAGCCAGGTCGCCCGGCGGGCGCGCTCGGCGCCCCCGGCGCCGAGGTTCTGTCCGACGACGGACTGGGCCGCCTGCTGGAGCCCCGTCGCGGGGACGAACGAGACGGCCGCGACCCGGGCGCCGACGAGGTACGCGGCCAGGCCGGCGGCCCCGCCCGCCGCGAAGACGACCACCACCATCAGCACGTTGACGACCTGTCTGGTGGCCTGCTGGGCGGCGGTCGGGGTCCCGATGTCGAGGACCTGGTCGACCTCCTCGCGGTCGACCGAGACGGCCGAGCGGACGGCCTCGCCGAGGCGGTAGCCCTCGACACGGCCGGTCGAGGCGAGCACGGCGCCGGTCGCCATCCCGGCGACGGAGCCGGCGACGAGCGCGACGCCGGCGCCGGCGACCTCGAGCCGTGGGAACGGGCCCATGCCGAAGATGAGCGGCGGATCGAGCGCGACGTTCACGCCGACGGTGACGAGGTTGATGTAGAGCGCCGCCCGTGAGTCGCCCCACCCGATGAACGCCGCCTCGACGGTGTCGGCGAGGGTCACCGCGACGAGGCCCGCGGCGACCACCCGGAGGTAGTCGACGGCGAACTCCCGGACGGATGTGGTTTCCCCGGTCGTGGGCTGGACCGCGACGAGGAGGTCGGTCAGCCGCGGTGCCGCGAGGAACGCGAGCGCGCCCAGGAGCACCCCGCCGACGGCGGCCACGAGCAGGCCGGCACCCAGCGCCGAGACGGCGCCCGAGCCGTCGTCGGCGCCGACGCGCTGCGAGACGAGCACCTGCGTCCCCACGAACGGGGTGTACACCGACAGCGCGAACAGCAGCACGACCGCGGGGGACGCGAGGGCCCCCCCGGCCACCGCCGCCTCCGAGAGCCGGCCGAGGAAGAACAGGTCGACCACCTGGTTGGCGACCTGCACGAAGTTCTGGACGAGGAGCGGGAGCGCCAGGACGAGCAGCACCCTGAGCAGTCTCCCCTCGGTTATCTCGTCGCCGTCCAGTTCGAGCACGGTACTACCGTGTCCGTCGGTGTCTCCCCTCTCAAACCTATCGGAACGCCCGACCGGATCGAGTGTCCACGCCCTCGCCGGGGGGCCGAACCACAGGGCTTTCAACCTCCGCGCCGAACTGGCGCCCGATGAGTGGGGTCCGAAAGCCGGACTGGCTGAAGATGCGCCCCCCTTCGGGCGAGCGGTTCACCGAGATCAAGCGGACGCTCCGCGACCACGACCTCCACACGGTCTGCGAGGAGGCCTCGTGTCCGAACCTCGGGGACTGCTGGTCCGGGCGCAACGGCCCCGGAACGGCGACGTTCATGCTGCTCGGGGACCGCTGCTCGCGGGGGTGTAACTTCTGTGACGTCGAGACGGGCGGCATGGAGCCGCCGGACCCCGAGGAGCCCGCGACCGTCGCGGACGCCGTCGCCGAGATCGGCCTCGACTACGTCGTCCTGACGAGCGTCGACCGGGACGACCTGCCCGACCAGGGCGCGGGCCACTTCGCCGAAACCATCCGGGAGATAAAGCGCCGCGACCCGTCGATCCTCGTCGAGGCGCTCACGCCGGACTTCCAGGGCGAGCCCGACCTCGTCGGGAAGCTCTGCGATGCGGGCGCGGACGTCCTCGCGCACAACGTCGAGACGGTCGAGCGGCTCCAGTGGCCGGTCCGGGACAGGCGAGCGGGCTACGAGCAGTCGCTCTCGGTGCTGGAGCAGTACGCCGAGGGGAGCGACGCGAAGGTGAAGACCTCCCTGATGCTCGGCGTCGGCGAGTACGACCACGAGGTCTACCGGACGCTCTCGGACCTGCGGCAGGTCGGGACCGACATCGTCACGTTCGGCCAGTACCTGCAGCCCTCCCGGTCGCACCTCGAGGTGTTCGAGTACGTCCACCCCGACAAGTTCGACACCTGGGAGCGGGTCGCCGAGGCGGAGTTCGGCTTCCTCTACTGTGCGTCGGGGCCGATGGTCAGGTCCTCGTTCAAGGCCGGCGAGTTCTTCGTCGAGGCGCTGCTTCGGGAGGGAAAATCCGTCGAGGAGGCACGGGAGGCCGCAGCGAGCGTAGCGAGCGAGGCCTCCGACTAGCGAGGCGGGCCGCACGAGCGCGGTGCGCGGGCAGCGAGGCGCAGCGAGGGAAGCGAGTCGGCTCCCGGAACAGCCGAGCAGCGACCCGATAGCCGCGGGGACTCGGGTATCCGGCAGGGACGAAGGTGTTCCACGGCCGGGACCGGGGCCCGGTTCGGCGAACGGGGCAATTTTTACGGAAACACTAATGCCGCCAGGGCGGACATTTCCGACCATGCTACGGAGGGAGGTATGAGCACGCTCCAGCGGGACCCCGACGACCAGGTGCGGGTCCTCGACGAGGACGGTCGGGTCCTCGACGACGCGACCGTCCCGGACCTGGACGACGAGGAGCTGGTCGGGTCGGGATGTACCGTGACATGCGGCTCGCCCGCCACTTCGACCAGCGGGCGGTGAGCCTCCAGCGCCAGGGGCGGATGGGGACCTACCCCCCGCTGTCGGGACAGGAGGGCGCCCAGATCGGCTCCGCGATGGCCCTCGACGACGAGGACTGGCTCGTCCCCTCCTACCGCGAGCACGGCGCGAGCTACGTCCGCGGGATCCGGCTCGAGCAGACCCTGCGCTACTGGATGGGCGACGAGCGGGGCAACGAGACCCGCGGGCTCGACATCTTCCCCGTGGCGGTGCCCATCGCGACGCAGGTGCTCCACGCGACGGGGCTGGCGTGGGCCTCGAAGCTGAAGGGGAACGACGAGGCGTTCCTCTGTTACTTCGGCGACGGCGCCACCTCCGAGGGGGACTTCCACGAGGGGCTGAACTTCGCGGGCGTGTTCGACGTGCCCGCGGTGTTCTTCTGCAACAACAACCAGTGGGCCATCTCCGTCCCCCGGGAGCGACAGACGGCGGCGGCAACCCTCGCCCAGAAGGCCGTCGCGTACGGGTTCGAGGGCATACAGGTCGACGGGATGGACCCGCTGGCGGTCTACAAGGTGACCCGCGAGGCCGTCGAGAAGGCCAAAGAACCCGACGAGGACGACCTGCGGCCGACGCTGATCGAGGCGGTCCAGTACCGCTTCGGTGCCCACACCACCGCGGACGACCCCTCGGTCTACCGCGAGGACGAGGAGGTCGAGGAGTGGAAGCGAAAGGACCCCATCCCGCGGCTCGAGTCGTACCTCTACGAGCAGGGGATCCTCGACGACGAGCGCATCGACGCGATCGGGACCGGGATCCAGGAGGAGGTCGCGGGCGCGATCGAGACCGCCGAAGGGTACGAGCGGCCCGAGCCCCCGGCCATCTTCGAGCACGTCCACGTGGTCATGCCGGAGCGGCTCCGCGAGCAGGCGCGGGAACTGGAACAGCTACGCGAACGCCACGGCGACGGGGAACTACTGGAATGAGCACGCAGGAACAGCAGACCGAGAACCTCACCCTCGTGCAGGCGGTCCGCGACGGCCTGCACGGCGAGATGGAGCGCGACGAGGACGTGATCGTCCTCGGCGAGGACGTCGGGAGGAACGGCGGCGTCTTCCGGGCCACGCAGGGGCTCTACGAGGAGTTCGGCGAGGACCGGGTGATCGACACGCCGCTCGCGGAGTCGGGCATCGTCGGGACGAGCATCGGGATGGCGGCCTACGGGCTCCGCCCGGTCCCGGAGATCCAGTTCATGGGGTTCATCTACCCCGCGTTCGACCAGATCGTCTCCCACGCCGCCCGCCTGCGGACCCGCTCGCGCGGGCGGTTCACCTGCCCGCTGGTCGTCCGGGCGCCCTACGGCGGCGGCATCCGCGCGCCCGAACACCACAGCGAGTCCAAGGAGGCGTTCTTCGTCCACGAGCCGGGGCTGAAGGTGGTCATCCCGAGCACGCCACACGACACGAAGGGGCTGCTCGCCTCCGCGATCCGGGACCCGGACCCCGTGATATTCCTGGAACCGAAGCTCATCTACCGGGCGTTCCGCGAGGAGGTCCCCGACGAGACGTACAGGGTGCCGCTCGGGGAGGCCGCCCGCCGCCGCGAGGGTGGGGACGTCTCGGTGTTCACCTGGGGGGCGATGACCCGGCCCACGGTGGAGGCGGCGGAGAACCTCGCCGAGGAGGGTATCGAGTGTGACGTCGTCGACCTCCGGACGCTCTCGCCGCTGGACGAGGAGGCCATCGTCGAGTCGTTCAAGCGGACGGGCCGGGCCTGCGTGGTCCACGAGGCGCCCAAGACCGGCGGACTGGCCGGCGAGATCACCGCGACGATCCAGGAGGAGGCGCTGCTCTACCAGGAGGCGCCGATCGAACGCGTGACGGGGTTCGACACCCCGTTCCCGCTGTACGCCCTGGAGGACTACTACCTGCCCGAACCGGCCCGCATCGAGGACGGCATCCGGCGGGCCCACGAGTTTTGAGCCATGGTCCGCGAGTTCAAGCTCCCCGACGTGGGCGAGGGGCTGACCGAGGCGGAGATCGTCAGCTGGCTCGTCGAGGTCGGCGACACGGTCACCGAGGACCAGCCCGTCGCCGAGGTCGAGACGGACAAGGCCGTCGTGGAGGTCCCCTCGCCGGTGAACGGCACGGTGCGGGAGATCCGCGCCGAGGAGGGCGAGATGGTCCCGGTCGGCGAGGTCATCATCACGTTCGACGTGGAGGGCGAACCGGCCGAACCGACCGAACCCGCGGAGCCGGTCGAGGAACCGGCCGCCAGGGAGGCCGACATGGAGGGGGCGTCCGAGGGGGAGTCGGAGCCCGCCGTCACCCCCGCCGACGAGGGGGGGACGGAGGCGGAGCCCGAACCGGCCTCGCGCGGCGGCCGGACGTTCGCGGCGCCCTCCGCCCGGCGGCTGGCCCGCGAGCTCGGCGTCGACATCTCGGCGGTCGAGGGGTCGGGCCCGGGCGGACGGGTCACGGAGTCCGACGTGCGCGCGGCCGCCGAGGCCGGGGAGGAACCGGGAGCGGGACCCGAACCGGCGGAACCGGAGTCCGGAACCCGGTCGGCGGTCAGGCGCGTCGACGAGACGGAGGGCGAGCCCGCGGCGGCCCGACGGACGGCGACGTCCGGCGACGGCGTCACGGCCGGGCCGGAGCCGGCCGGCCGCGACCGGACCCTCGCGGCGCCCGCGACCCGGCGGCTCGCCGAGGAGGAGGGGGTCGACCTCGACGACGTTCCCACCGACGAGACCCACGACGGGGAGCCGTTCGTGGCGCCCGAGCAGGTGACCGAGTACGCCGAGGCACAGCGGGCGGCACAGGAAGCGGACGTCGAGGCGGTCTCGGCCGAGGCCGGAGCCGGAACCGCCGAAGCGGGGGGCGACGGCGCGGCGGCCCCCGAAACGGGGACGACCGCCGAGGGCGAGGTCGAGCGCCGGCCCTACCGCGGCATCCGGCGGACCATCGGGCAGGCGATGGAGCGCTCGAAGTACACCGCCCCGCACGTCAGTCACCACGACCGGGCGGTGGTCGACGACCTCGTCGCGATCCGCGAGCGGCTGAAGCCCCGGGCGGAGGAGCGCGGGGCGCGGCTGACGTACTTGCCGTTCGTGATCAAGGCGGCCGTGGCGGCGCTCCGCCAGCACCCGATCCTCAACTCCCAGCTCGACGAGGAGAACGAGGAGATCCTCGTCAAGCGCTACTACAACATCGGCGTCGCCGTCGCCACCGACGCCGGGCTGATGGTTCCCGTCGTGGCGAACGCGGGGGAGAAGGACATGCTCGCCATCGGCGCGGAGGTGAACGAACTGGCGGGGAAGGCCCGCGACCGCTCTATCGAGCGCGAGGAGATGCAGGGCGGGACATTCACGATCACCAACTTCGGGGCCATCGGCGGGGAGTACGCCACGCCGATCATCAACTACCCCGAGACCGCGATCCTCGGGCTCGGGGCGCTCGAGCAGCGGCCCGTGGTCGAAGACGGCGAGGTGGTCGCTCGGCACACGCTGCCGCTCTCGCTCTCCATCGATCACCGCGTGGTCGACGGCGCCGACGCCGCGCGGTTCGCCAACACCCTCATCGAGTACCTGGAGCACCCCGAGCTGCTGTTGCTGGAGTAACGGGCACGGACCGGGCGACCCTTTTTGCGGGCCGCGGGCGACGCCCGACCATGGGCGACACCGACGCGGCACTGGTGACCGGCGCGGCCAGCGGCGGGGTCCACTACTCGGCGGCGAAGGCGGGCGTGCTCGGGCTGACCAAGGGGCTGGCCAAACAGCTCGCGCCCGACGTCCGGGTGAACTGCGTCGTCCCCGGGCTCGTCGACACGCCGCTGACGACCGAGTCGGGGCTGTGGACCGAGGACGGCATCGAGGCGTTCCGCGAGGACCTCCCGCTGGGCCGGCTGGGCGACCCCGACGAGGTGGCCCGCGTCGTCGAGTTCTGCTGTGGGGCGGGCGCCGCGTACATGACCGGCAGCGTCGTGCCCGTCGACGGCGGGGCGCTGCTGAGCTAGCGGCCCTGCCGGCGCGGCGAGCGCGACGTGCCGTCCGGAGCGGCGACGGGGCCGCGTGAGGACTTCCTTTCCCTTTTTGTGGGCCGACGCCCTCCTCCGTGGTATGGTCGTCGGAGACATCTCGACCGGGACGGACCTGCTCGTCGTCGGGGCCGGGCCGGGGGGGTACGTGGCCGCCATCCGCGCCGGACAGCTCGACCTCGACGTGGGGGCGGCACGTGCCTGAACTACGGCTGCATCCCCTCGAAGGCACTGGTGAGTGCGACGGGGCTAGCCGACGACGCCGCCAACGCCGAGCACATGGGCGTCCACGCCGACCCGGCGCTGGACATGAGCCAGACGGTGGCCTGGAAGGACGAGGTGGTCGACCAGCTCACCGGCGGCGTCGAGAAGCTCTGCAAGGCCAACGGGGTGAACCTGCTGGAGGGCCGCGCGGAGTTCGTCGACGAGACCTCGGCGCGGCTGGTCCACAGCGGCGACGGTCAGGGCTCCGAGACCATCGAGTTTGAGCACGCCATCGTCGCGACGGGCTCGCGGCCCATCGAGATTCCCGGGTTCGCGTTCGACGACGAGCCGGTGCTCGACTCCCGGCAGGCGCTGGCGATGGAGTCCGTACCCGAGGAGTTGGTCGTCGTCGGCGCCGGCTACATCGGCATGGAGCTGTCGACGGTGTACGCCAAGGCCGGCGCCGACGTCACCGTCGTGGAGGCGCTGGACGGCGTGATGCCGGGCTACGAGCGGGACCTCGTCCGGCCGGTCCGGGACCGCGCCGAGGAGCTGGGCGTGGAGTTCCGGTTCGGCGAGAGCGCGGGCGGCTGGGACGAGGACGGCGACGGGGTCGTCGTCCGCACGGAGCCGACCGGCGAGCCCGCCACCGCGGAGGCCGACGGCGGCGAGCCCGCCGAGGTGTCAGCCGAGAAGGTGCTGGTCGCGGTCGGCCGGGAGCCGGTGACCGACACGGTGGGGCTGGACGCCGCCGGCGTCGAGACCGACGACGACGGGTTCGTCGTGACCGATGACCGCGCCCGGACGAACGTCGAGCACGTGTTCGCGGTGGGCGACGTCGCCGGCGAACCGATGCTCGCCCATAAGGCCAGCAAGGAGGGCGAGGTGGCCGCGGAGGTGGTCGCCGGCGAGCCCGCGGCGCTGGACCACCAGGCGATTCCGGCGGCGGTGTTCACCGACCCGGAGGTCGGCACCGTCGGGCTGACCGAGCAGGAGGCCGCCGACGCCGGCTTCGACCCGGTCGTCGGGGAGTTCCCGTTCCGGGCGAGCGGCCGGGCGCTGACCGCCGACCACGACGAGGGGTTCGTCCGGGTCGTCGCCGACGACGACAGCGGGTTCGTGCTGGGCGGCCAGATAGTCGGTCCCGAGGCTTCGGAACTGATAGCGGAGCTGGGGCTGGCCATCGAGATGGGCGCGACCCTGGAGGACGTCGCCGCGACCGTCCACACCCACCCGACGCTGTCGGAGGCGGTGATGGAGGCGGCGGCCAACGCCCGCGGGAAGGCGGTCCACACGCTGAACCGGTAGCGGCCGCGGTCGACCGGCCGGTCTGCCCGCCCAGTCGGTCCGCCCGGGGGGGGGCGGCCGTCGGCCGGCACCGGTCACCGCCACGCAAGGACTCCTGTGCTCCCGGTAAGGGGCGACCCGGTGAACGAGGACCCCGCAGTCACGGAGCCGTTCGTGCGTCGACCGGGGCGGGCGAACCGCTTTTCCGGGCGCCCGGGGAACGAGGGGCCATGAGCGCGCTCACGCTGGGGCCCGCGGGGACGTACTCCCACCGGGCCGCGCGGGCGGTCGCCGACGACGTCGCGTTCGCGGACTCGGTGACCGCCGTCATCGAGAGGGTTGCGACGGGGAGCCACGACCGGGGGGTCGTCCCGGTCGAGAACAGCATCGAGGGCAGCGTCGGCGAGACCCTGGACGCGCTGGCGGCGTACGACGTCGCCGTCGTCCGGGAGGTGGTGACGCCGGTGCGACACGCCCTACTGGGCCAGCGCGCGGAGTTCGACGTCGTCGCCAGCCACCCCCAGGCGCTGGCACAGTGCCGGGACTACCTCGCCGAACACCACCCCGACGCCGACCGGGAGGCCGTCGCCTCCACCGCCGCCGGCGCCGAGCGCGCCCGCGAGGACGCCTCGGTCGCCGCCATCGCCCACCCCGACACCACCGGCGACGGCGTGGAGGTGCTCGCCGACGGCGTCCAGGACCGCGACTCCAACGCCACGCGCTTTTTCACGCTGGGACCGGCGACGGACCGCTCGGACGCCGGCGCCAAGTCCAGCATCGTCGTCTACCCGGCCTCGAACTACCCCGGCCTGCTGCTGGCGCTGCTGGAGCCGTTCGCCGACCGGGACGTCAACCTCACCCGCGTGGAGTCCCGGCCCAGCGGCGAGCGGCTGGGTGATTACTACTTCCACGTCGACTTCGCGGCCGGGGGCTACGAGAACCGCACCCAGGCCGCCCTCGCGGACGTCGAGGAGCTCGTCGAGGAGGGGGGGGGCAAGCGCCTCGGG
>PXRQ01000055.1:11015-16690 GCA_003022005.1 Halobacteriales archaeon QS_5_70_15 | reverse complement strand
GAACCCGTAGCTCTCGAAGTAGCTCGAGAGCTTGCCCGAGCAGCCGATGCCGGTGACGAGGAGCACCTCGTCGGGGCTCCGGCCGAGTTCGGCCATCGCCCCCTTCAGGGCCTTGAGGACGCCGAAGTCCCCACAGCCCGGGCACCACGTCGCCTGGGGCTCGATTCCGGGCGTGAACTCGTTCTGGTCTACGTCCTGTCCCTCCCGTTCGCCGATGGCACTGAATGCGCTCATGATCTAATCACCTGCAGCGGGGACGTACGTGGTCGTGTCGTTGGACACGTCGGACTCCCCGTTGATGTTCGTCTCGAACCCCTCGACGATCTCGCGCGGTTCGAAGGGGTTGCCGTTGTACTTGAGCAGGCTGGACATCTTCGGACCGAACCGGCCGAGGCTGCCCTGGACGTGGCGCTTGAACTGCGCCGACGCGTTCATCTCCACCACCAGGCAGGAGTCGACCGACTCGAGGAACTCTATCACCTCGGCCTCGGGGAACGGCAGCAGGTCCGACACCGAGAGCGACTTGACCGAGTGGCCGGCGTCGTTCAGCCGGTCGACGGCCTCCTCGACGGTGCCCCGCTGGCTCCCCCAGGTCACGATGCCGTACTCGGCGTCCTCGGGGCCGCGGTAGGACTGGTTCGATTCGTCCTTGCTCCGCTCGTCGAGCTCCTCCCGGATGTTCGCGAGCTTCGACATCCGACGGTGCATCTGTGCGACCCGGTTGTCCGGGTCCTCGGAGATGTGCCCGGTGGGCCAGTGCTCGTTGCCCGAGGCGAGGTAGCGCCCGCCGGTCTGCCCGGGGATCGACCGTGGCGAGGAGCCCTTCTCGGTGTCGTGCAGGTAGCGCTCGAACTTCCCGGAGTGGTGGTGGGCCGCCTCGGCGACCTCGTCCTCGGTGAGCGTGTTGCCCGGGTCGGGGTTCGGCTCGCGGTCGAACGTCGACTCGGGGACGTTCACCAGTTCGCCCGAGAGCTTCTGGTCGTAGACGACGATGGCCGGCAGGTGGTACTCGTAGGCGAGCCGGAACGCGTCGCGGGTCTGCTCGTACGCTTCGACGGCGTTGCTCGGCGCGAAGACTACCCGGTTGGAGTCGCCCTGGCTGGTGTAGAGGACGTGCTCCAGGTCGGCCTGCTCGGGTTTCGTGGGCATCCCGGTCGAGGGCCCGGCCCGCATCGCCTCCAGGAGCACCACGGGCGTCTCTGTCATCTCCGCGAGGCCGAGGGGTTCGCTCATCAGCGCGAACCCGCCGCCCGAGGAGCCCGACATCGCCTTCACGCCGGCGTGGGAGGCCCCGAGCGCGAGCGAGGCCGCGGCGATCTCGTCCTCGACCTGCTCGGAGATGCCCCCGAGGTCGGGGAGGTACTGGCTCATCAGCGTGAACACCTCCGTCCAGGGGGTCATCGGGTAGCCGGCGATGAACCGGCAGCCCTCGTCGATGGCGCCGAACGCGATGCCGTTCGAGCCGCTGACGAGCACCTGGTCCTCGTCGTGCTCGCCCTCGGGCATCCGGACGTCGTGGGTGAAGTCGTACTCGGCGGCGGCGTCGTGGGCCTCCTCGAGGATCCCGAGGTTCGTCTCGAGGACGTCCCCGCTCATCCGCTCGCGCATCAGCTGCTCCACGTTCTCGAGGTCGTACTCGAGCAGCGCGCAGGTGACGCCTACCCCGGCGGTGTTGCGCATCACCTCGCGGCCCTTCTCGCGGGCCATCCCGCGCAGGTCGACCGGGTAGACGTTCCAGTCGTTGGCCTCGACGCGCGCCTCGAACTCCGGGACGTCGGCGGTGTCGAGCAACCCCTCGTCGTAGACGATGACGCCACCCTCGCGGAGCTCGTCGAGGTTCTCCGAGAGCGGTTTCACCTGCTCGTTGCCGTAGACGGCACCCTCCTGCTCGTTCCGGGCGAACGAGTCACCCAGCGCGAGGAGGACGTTGTAGCCGTCGCCCCGGGAACGTACCGGATGGGGCGCCGCCCGCACCTCGACGTACGTGTGGCCGCCACGGATCCGCGAGGGGTAGTGGCGGTGCGTGAACACGTGCAGCCCCGACCGCATCAGCGCCTTGGCGAAGTTCTGGCTCGTCGAATCGATGCCGTCGCCGGACCCGCCGGCGATCCGCCAGACGAGTTCTTCGGTCATGGTGTATCACCAGGGGGTTGCCGCATACTTCGATAGTTCGGGTGCGACCGGATAAAGCGTTTGCTACTCTATGCCACACATTAATAATGACAGTCCCGCTATGGTTCCCCGTGGCGGACGTGCTACACGCGGGCGGGACCCAAACGGTTTATTGGTCGCACTCGCCGTCGCGCCGAACTCGAGCACGGTCGGTCGAGGGCCGGGGGGCATTCGCCGGATTTCCTCCGGTGAGCACCGCCGCAGGACCTATAACCGAGCCAATCCTGGATCCAAGCGGGACGGATGAGCCTCACCGAACTGATAACCGGCGTGGAGAGCCACGAGAAGACCCTCGCGGTCTTCAACGCCGAGCCGACGGCCGTCGAGGCCGTCCGGGACCGGTTCCACGACCGGAACCTGACGGTGAGGGCCGAGCGGACGGAGTCGGGGCGCCCGCAGGAGTTCGTGGTGCTGTCGACGACCGACGAGTCCGGCGAGGAGTCGTTCGTCACGGCGGCGGACCTCGAGGACGTCCTCGGCGGGGGCGACCCCACGGAGCCGGGGTTCGGCGACGCCTCCTACCGGCCGATCCTCGACCACCTCGAAGAGACGATGTTCACGTCCTACGACACCCGACAGATGGTCGCCGCCTCCCGGGAGATCGAGGACCGCGCCTGGCGGCTCGGGAAGGGATCGCTCCACGCTGGCTTCCAGTACCTCTCCATCTTCGAGGACCAGATGGACGTCTACGAGCGCCTCGCCTCGAAGGACCGCCTCGACGTCCACGCCTACGCCTACCCCGACGGGGACACGGTGCCCGACCACGACACCGACCTCACCATCCACGTTGAGCGGACGGCCGAGATCGAGGAGTCGTGGTTCGTCGCCTACGACGGCGGCGGGGTGGACGTCGACAAGTGTGCGCTGCTGGCCGAGGAGCGCGATCCCCGGAGCTTCTACGGGTTCTGGACGTACGACCCGGACACCGTCGACTGGATCATCGACTACCTCGAGCGGTCCTACGGCCTGATCGAGTCGCGCTGAGCCCTCGGGCCGACGAGTCCCGTCGGGCTACCGCTCCCATCCCTCCTCCCCGACGTACCGGCACTACCGGCGTGTCTCCGCTCGCCGACCGGGCGGCAACCGGTACAATAAACTCTGACATCGTTGTCAGTAGTTTACCGCCTCTTATCACGCCGGCACCGCTCTGGAGGGGCATGGATCGTTCAGTACCTGCGGCGCGTCGGAGGGTTGGCGCGTGAGAGCAGGTCGTGCGCTGGTCCTGCTCCTGGTGGTTGCGGTGGTGGCACTCCCGGCGGCGGTGGCCGGAGCGGACACGCGTGGCGAGCCCGACCTGTCCGTGGAACTGCCCGACAACCGCGTTTCGGCGGGCGAGGTGACGACGCTGCAGCTGCAGGTGACGAACACGGCGACCGTCGAGTCGAGCGACCGGAGCCCGAGCGACGTCCGGCGGGTGACGTCGGCCCGGGGGGTCAGCGTCAGGCTCCGGTCCGCGGACGCCCCGTTCGACGTCCGCACGACCGGTCGCACGCTCGGGGTCGTGGCCGACGGCGCGACCGTCCCGGCGGCATTCGAGGTCGCCGTCGACGAGGACGCCGAGCCGGGGAGCTACCGGGTCCCCGTGGAGGTCGAGTACGAGTTCACCGAACTCATCGCCGCGGACGACTCGTTCCGCGACACCGACACCGTCGAGGAGACGTTCTTCGTCCGGGTGCGGGTGGTCCCGGAGGCCCGGTTCGAGGTCGTCGGGACGAGCACCGACGCGGTCGTCAGCGGGAGCGGCACGGTGAACCTGACCGTCGAGAACACGGGGAGCGCGGCCGCCGAGGACGCCGCCCTCACCGTCCAGTCGGGGAACCCCTCGCTGACGTTCGGCGGGAGCCGGGCGACGCCGAGCCGCGCTCGCTGCTGCTCCGCACCACCGTCGACTACGAGGACGTCGACGGCGTGGCGAGGACGGCGTCGCTCTCGGCCGGCGTAACCCCGGCCCGCGAGGGGACAGTCCGGGTGACGGGCGTCGAGACGACGGCGGCTCCCGGCGACACCGGGCGGCTGACCCTCGAGCTCGAGAACACGGCCGACCGGCCGCTCCGGAACGCGCGGCTGGAGCTGCGGTCGCCGAACGCGGCGCTGACGTTCGGCGGGAGCCCGACGGTGACGGCGTTCGTCGGCGAGTGGGGCTCGGGCGAAACCCGCGAGGTGACCGTCGAGTCGGCGTTCGCCGAGGGCGCCGAGGAGCAGGCGTACGCCGTCGACGCCTCGGTGACCTACGACGCCACCGACGGACGGACGGCGAGGACCCGGACGGTCACGTTCGGGGCCCGGCCGGCCGCCGAGCAGTCCTTCGCGCTCGGGTCGACGGACGCGAGCCTCCGCGTCGACAGCGAGGGCACCCTCTCCGGGACGGTCACGAACGACGGGCCGGCAGCGGTCGAGAACGCCGTCCTCGTCCTCGAGGACCCCGGGTCGAACGTCGTCGCGACGGAGCGGGAGTTCGCGCTCGGCGACCTCGAGGCGGGCGCGTCCGGGAGCTTCGAGTACGAGGTCGAGGTCTCGAGCTCGGCCCGGTCCGGCCCGCGGCAGTTCACCTACCGGCTTCGCTACGACGAGGCCGACGGGGACACCCGCCAGTCGGACCCGCTGCACGCCCGCCACGAGGTCGCCCCCTCGCGCCAGGTGTTCCAGGTGGAGACCGACGCGAGCGTCAGCGCCGGCGGCTCGACCGGCCTCGACGTGCGGGTGACGAACAACGGCGACGAGCCCGTGACCGACGTCTCGGCGAAGCTGTTCGCCGACTCGCCGATCTCCGTGAGCGACGACGAGGCCTTCGTGAGCACGATCGACCCCGGCGAGACCGAGACGCTGACGTTCACCATCGGTGCGGCCGGCTCGGCGACGCCGAAGACCTACCCCGTCTCGCTCGACTTCCAGTACGACGAACCCGACGGCGACACGAAGCTCTCGGACACCTACCGGGTGCCGGTCGAGGTAACCGAGCGGCAGGGCGGCGGCGGGATCCTGGGTCTGGGCCCGTTCGCCGGGGCCGGGGTCGCGGGCGTCGGCCTCGCGCTGGTGCTCACCGTCGGCGGCCTCGCCGGAGTCGCGGTCGTCCGCCGCTCCCGATCGCCGTAGATGGACGGTCCCGTCGACTACCAGCGGTTCATCGACGCCGCGGACGACCAGATCGTCAACCATCCCAGGCGGACCGTCGTCGCCTTCCTGCTGTTGACGGTGCTGTTCGCGGGCGGGCTGGCGGACGTCTCGACCGATGCCGGCACCCAGGGGTTCACCCAGGACGTCCCCGCCCAGGTGGCGTTCGAGCGCGTCCAGGACGATTTCGGACCGTCGTTCGTCGCGGACACCGGTAGCACGCAGCTCATCCAGACCGAACGGAACGTCCTTTCGAAGCCGTCGATGCTGCGGATGCTGACCGTCCAGCAGCGCCTGCAGGAGACCGAGGGGCTGCGCGTACAGTCGACCTCCAGCGCCGCGAGCGTCGTGGCCCGTTCGATCGACCCCTCGGCCGACACGCTCGGGGAACA
>PXRQ01000055.1:0-11006 GCA_003022005.1 Halobacteriales archaeon QS_5_70_15 | reverse complement strand
GGCCGACGCCCGCGGCGACGGCATCTCCGGGCTGCTCTCGGAGGACTTCAACCCAACCACGGCGTCGGCCTCGGCGACCATCGGCGTCGTCACGCACGAGGTCCCGTCGGGGCTCTCGAGTTCGACGGGACAGGGCGGCTCCTCGCCGCTGACGTCCATCCAGCTGCGCGCACAGTTCGTCGTGGACTCCGTCGACGGGGACATCCGGGTGTTCGGCGATGGCATCATCGCCTCGGAGTTCAGTAACGTCATCTTCGACTCGCTGATCGTCGTCGTCCCCGCCGCAGTCGCATTCATCGTGCTGTTCCTCCTCGTCGCCTACCGGGACCTCGCGGACCTGCTCCTCGGGCTGGTCGCGCTGCTGATGGCTATCGTCTGGACGTTCGGGTTCATGGGCCTGGCGGGCATCCCGTTCAACCAGATCCTCATCGCGGTGCCGCCGCTGCTGCTGGCGGTCGGCATCGACTTCGGCATCCACGCGGTCAACCGCTACCGCGAGGAGCGGGTCGAGGGGGACGGCATCGAGAGATCGATGCGGACGGCGACCGACCAGCTGCTCGTCGCGTTCTTCATCGTCATGGGGACGACCGTCATCGGCTTCGCCGCGAACCTCACCTCGGCGCTCCCGCCGATACGGGACTTCGGCATCGTCGCCGCCGTGGGCATCGTCTTCACCTTCCACGTCTTCGGGGTCTTCCTCCCGGCCGCGAAGGTGCTGCTCGATCGCTCCCGGGAGCGGTACCCGATACCGACGTTTTCCGCGACGCCGCTGGGCGAGGAGGGGTCGGCGTTGGGCCGGGTCCTCTCCGGCGGCGTCGGCATCGCCCGCTTCGCCCCCGCGGCCTTCGTCGTCCTGATCCTGGTCGTCGCCGGGGGGGCCGGGCTGTACGCGACGGGGATCGACACTTCGTTCTCGAACGAGGACTTCCTGCCGCCGGAGGAGACGCCCGCGTACCTGTCGAACCTCCCCGAGCCGTTCAAACCCGCCGAGTACACCGTCACCCGGGACATAAACTTCCTGGAGGAGACGTTCGCGGTGAGCCAGTCCTCCTCGGTAACATTGTACGTCCAGGGGCCGTTGCGCCGGGACGGCGCCCTCGAGTCGATCCACCGCGCGGGCGAGGACCCGCCCGACTCGTTCGTCCGGACGGACGGCCGGGCGGAGTCGACCAGCATCGTCACCGTGGTCCGGGACCGCGCGGCCCGCGACCCCGAGTTCCGCCGGCTGGTCGAGCGGAACGACCGGAACGACAACGGGATCCCCGACCGGAACCTCGAGCGGATCTACGACTACCTGCTGGCCTCGGACTCCCGGGGGGAGGCCCTCCAGTACATCACCGAGGACTACCGTGCGACACAGGTCGTCTACGAAGTCGAGGCGGACGCCTCCCAGTCGGAAATCGCCGCCGACGCGAGGACGGTCGCCGAGGACTTCCGGTTCGCCGCGACCGCGACGGGCGCGACCGTCGTCTTCCAGGCCATCGCCGATCTCATCCTCGAGTCGGCCGTCGTGAGCCTCGCCGTCGCGCTCGGCGGGACCGTCCTCTTCCTGCTGTTCATCTACTGGGTGCTCGAGGGACGGCCCTCGCTGGGGATCGCCAACACCGTCCCGATCGTGATCACGGTCGCGATGGTTGCCGGCTCGATGCGGGCCGGGGGCATCGCGTTCAACGCCTTCACCGCGACCATCCTCGCGATCACCATCGGGCTGGGCATCGACTACTCGGTCCACGTCACCCAGCGGTTCGCCGACGAGTACGAGCGCACCCGGGGCGACCTGTTCGCCGCACTCGAGCGCACGGTCCGGGGGACCGGCGGCGCGCTGGCGGGGTCGATGCTGACGACCGTGTTCGGTCTCGGCGTGCTCGTCCTGGCCGTGTTCCCGGCCATCGGACAGTTCGGGCTCCTGGCCGGACTCTCGGTGTTCTACGCCTTCCTCGCCTCGCTGTTCGTCCTGCCGTCGGCGCTGGCGGTGTGGGCCCGGCTCTTCGACCGCGGGGGCGGCGGCACCGCCGGGACCGGCGATCCGGGATCCGCGCCCGGTCCGGAGGCGGCCGGGTCGACCGACGGCGAGACCCCGGCGTAGTCCCCGGAGACACCGACACCGGCGACCGACGACGCCGGGCCGTGACGCCAGCTAGTGTCGATTCGCCCACAACACCTATGACCGGCGCTGTCCAACCGTGTTTCAACGGACGTTCGGTCCGGACCACGCAGAATGGGTGAAGCAAACAGCGCCCCCGACAGAGTCGGCCCGGGCGGCCCCGTCGACCGGCTGGCGGCCCTCCAGGGGACGAACCTGCTCGTCGTCGCCCCCCCGATGTCGGGCAAGCGGTCGTTCGGCCGCTCCGTGCTCGCCGCCGGCGTCGGGAGCGGCCGCGACGCCCTGTTCGTCACGACCTCCCGGAGCGTCGCCTCGCTCCCGTTCGATCCCGCGGAGGCGGGGCGGTTCGGCGTCGTCGACTGTACGCCGAACAGCGTCGGGGAGGACGCCCCCGTCGTCAACGTCGGGTCGCCCGGCGATCTCACGGGGATCAGCATGCCGGTCTCCCGGTTCCTCGATGGCGCCGAGGATCCCGTGGTGCTGCTCGACTCGATCTCCTCGATCCTCCAGTACGCCGACGAGGAGTCGGCGTTCCGGTTCCTCTCCGTGCTGACCTCGAGGCTCGCCGCGGCCGGCGGCGTCGGCCTCTACACGTTCGACGAGGGGATCCACTCCGAGCAGACCTACCGGACGTTCGCACAGCTGTTCGACAGTCGCGTCGAGCTCAGGGGGATCGGGGACGCCGGAACCGACCCCGGCGGCGACACCGACGGCGCGGGGACGACCGAGGTACGGCTCAGCGGCGTCCCGGGAGCGCCCGACGGGTGGACGTCAGTCCGGACGGAGTAAATCGAATACCCGTCGCCGGCCGGTGGTCGCCGGCCCCCCGCATGCCGGCGGCGTCCGGTTCACCCGACGGAGCCGTGACCGTCCGGCGCGAACTACCGGTTCCAGCCGTCGCCGAACCGTTCCATCATAACGGGGTCGTGGCCGAGGAGGACGTCCGCCCCCGTCCGGCGCTCGATGTCCCTGAGCCTCGAGCGGCTCTCCGCCCACGTGCGGTTGTCCCAGAGGAGCGACGCGGCCATCGACTGTCCCGCCTCGTAGTTGGCCTCCACGTACGCCTCGTCGCCCGCCACGAGGACCGTCTCGTCGCCCGCCTCGATCGTGGCGCCGAGCAGTCCCGGCGTGTGTCCGGGCAGGTGAAGCAGGTCGAACCCCTCGTAGAGCCGCCGGTCGCCCTCCACGACACGCCAGTTCAGGTCCCGATCGAAGTCCGGGGCCCAGTAGGCGACCGAGCCGACGTCCGTCTTCGCCGAGAGGTAGGCGAACTCCAGTTCCCGGCGGTGGACGTACACCGGGACGTCGGTCCCCTCGAAGTGGTACAGGCCGCCGGCGTGGTCGAGGTGGAGGTGGCTCATCACGACCGCGTCGATGTCCGAGACCGCGTACCCCGCCCCCGAGAGCGCCGTCTCGAGGTCCCGCTCGTCGGCGTCGACGTGGGCGAACGCCTCGTACAGCGGCGCGGGCCAGTAGCCGTCGGCCGCCTCCGGGTGCGAACCGGTGTCCCAGAGGACGGTCGCCTCGGGGTGATCGACCACGAGGTTCCAGACGAGGAACGCCCCGTGGTCCAGGTCGGGGTTCGGGTCGCTCGCCGTGGCGACGACGTTCCCGTCGAGCACGAAGTTCAGGTCGGCCTCGATGCGTCCCCGGTCGAGGAGCGAGACTGCGGTCGCTTCCATGTCCGGATCGAACGGCGGAACCGGGATAACGTCGCCGGAAAATACCCGAGAGGGGTGGTCCGGTGGTCGGGAACGGAACCGTCGAACACCGCGGGATCGGGGACCGACGAGTAACACCGAAGTCCTCGACGCCCCACGTGCCGGTATGGACGAACCGACGCCCGCGGAGGGGTGGCCCGACGGTCCCCTCACCGAGAGCGAGGCCCGCGACCTGCTCGGCGGAACCGACCACACCGATGACCCGGTCCGCGCGGTCCACGTCTTCGACGGGGGCGGCGAGGGCGCCCGCGACGCGCTGCTGGACGCGGACGACCC
The DNA here is from genome assembly GCA_003022005.1 of Halobacteriales archaeon QS_5_70_15. The sequence goes on along the minus strand of PXRQ01000055.1, from coordinate 6,905 downwards.
CGACGACGCGGTGATCGATCTCGTGCTGGAGACCGAGCGGGCGTACCGGATGTTCTCGTACACCTACGGCCGCGAGGGACTCGGCTGGCAGGACTACGGGACCGAACCGGCGGACAGCGAGACGATGGCGGGCACCCTCGACTCGTACCGGCTGCTCGCCGCGTCCTCGTGGAGCCGGGTCTCGAACGCGCGCGGCCGGTTCGACGGTCCGCGGTGCCCTGCGGCCGGTCACGGGGTATGACGGGGGTCGGTCCCCTCGTATCGGACGAACCCATGGTCCCCCCAGGGAACGCCCCCAGGAAACGCCGGACCCGCCGCGGGCTCCTCCGGACTGCGGCCGGGGTGCTCGCGACGGGCGTCGCCGCGGGCACGAGCGGCTGTGCTCCCGCCGCTCGGCCGCGAGCAGTCGTACGGACGCCTCGAGGCTCCACCGCCGGACGACCCCGCGTACCGTCGGTGGCTCCCCGCGCCGTCGACGTTCGCGAACGACTCGAACTACGCGTTCGCGTACCGCGAGCCCGCCCCGGTCGACGGGGGCGAACCGGAGGAGCTCCTCGGCCGGCGGGCGATGTCGAGGTCGTCGGGAACCGGTACTCCGAGAGTGGTGCCGAGATGGACGTCCACGCGCGGACCGGACCGCCGCCCCTGATCGACGTCGCGCCCCGGGGGGAGAGAGTTCGACCTGACGGCCGAGCGAGAGCGCGAGCGGGCCGGCCCGGTGCGCGGGAGCCACGCTCACCCCTCGGCCCGGACGCCGGGCGTCGGCGTGCCGTTCTGGATGGCCTCGTCGTACCAGGGCGGCCGGGTCACCGTCGTCGTGCCGATCCGGTCGTACTCGAAGACGTGCTCGACGGTGGCCGCACGCCCGCGGTACAGCGCCGGGAACGTGACCTCGACCCGGTGGACGGTGCCGTCGGCCGCGACGACCGCCCGCAGCGAGGCGTTCCCGGTCGGGTTCGCGCCCGGGAGGCCGAACGCGGGGCGCGGATCGATCCCCTGGGCGACGAAGACGTACCGCGTCGTCCCGTCGACGATGCGCCGGTCGACCCGGCGGATCGACGCCCGCTCCAGTGTCCGCGCGTAGAGGCTCGCCTCCGGGTCGACGAACTCGGCGTAGATGTCGCTCGAGACCCGCTCGCGCCGGACCGACCCGTCGCCGTCGGTGATCGAGTGGACCGTCGTCCGGCCGTCCGACCAGACCGTCGCCTCGACGGTCCAGAACGACCGGGCGTCCCGGCGCGGTCCGCCCTCGATGGCGTACGAGAGCCGGTTGGCGTCCGGCCCACGCTCGACGACCAGCGTCCGCCGGCCGAGGACCGTGCCGTTCCGGTCCCGGGCGGTGGTGACGGTCCGCTCGGTAAACGGGGTGCCGGCGAGCCGCCGGCGGTGAGCGGCGGCGAGCAGCGAGGCGTTCTCGACGCCCAGCGGCGAGACCCCCGGAACCGCCGCCCGCGCCGGCGGCGTGGCGTCCGTCGGAACCGGGGCGGGCGTCGCCGACCGCGTCGGCGTCCCACCGGGGTTCGCGACGCCGCTACAGCCCGCGAGGACGAGCGTCGCCGCCAGGACCAGCGCGGTCCGGACGTCGGGCGAGGCGCAGCCCATACCCGGAGGTGGGCCGAGACACCCGTATGCCTTGCGTCCAGTGGTGCGTTCCGCGCTCATAGGGCCGTGCGTGGTCCTTTACCGGTGAACGTCCGACGCACTGGCGGCGCTCGACCTCCTGGGACGGGTACGCAACGCCCGAGACGCCGCTTCACGACGCGTGAACGTCGACGCCGGCGTCGATGCCCGGTACGCTTACGACCGCACCGGTGCTACGGCCGGCCGGGGTGGAGCTGCCCACGGTCCCCGCGGCAGGTCACCGATCCGGGGCGAAATCGCCCGGTTCGCCCTCCTGACGCCAGTGTTCCCCTTGCTCGGCTACGCGAGCATGCGCTACCCGGCGGCGTTCGTAGTGGCGGACAACCCGCTGCTCGTCGACGACGCCGAGGACGTGAGCGGGGAGTCGCCGCCGTCGGCGTGGCGTTCGCTCTCGCCGCAGCCGTCGACTCGGGGTTCGTCCGGCGGCGGTCGCGCTGCTCACCGTCGGTGCACTGATCGCCGGCGCCGCCGCCATCCTGGCGAACGCGCGGCTCGCTGCCGCCCTCCCCGATGCCCCGCTGGTGAGAGGCGTCGTCCACCCCGCCAACCGGGCGACCGTCGAGTACTTCGGTATCGCGCTGGTGCCCGTCGGAATCGGCGGCGTCACCCTGCTCGTCCCGGTCACACCCCTCGCGTGAACCCGCGGTGCCGTCGAGACGGTCAAACATGTAGGATACCCGGTAGATGGCCGTCTCACGGCCGTCGCCGCGGGCAATCACCGTCCGCTCGACGGTGGTCTCGGCGTCGTCCTCGGGCTCCGAGAGGACCACCCGGTCGGCGACCGACGCGTTCCGGTCGTGTCCGCGCCCCGAACGGGTTTGCCGTCGCCCTCGGCGCGGATCGGCAGGAAGGCAGCGTCCTGATCGGCCGTGAACGTGACCGTCACCCGGTCGTCGTCGCGCGCGGTGGATAATGATGTCGGGCACCGGCTGGCAGGCACAGCCGGTACCGGTCCCGAACACCGCCGCGCAGTCTTTTTACCCATCGACCGGGAGGGTCGACCATGCACGACTTGCTCGCCGAGTGGCGGCCGGCCGTCGACGAGACCATCGAGCGGATACTCCCCCGGGAACTCGACGAGGAGCACCTCGCCGGGTTCTTCGGGGAGCCCACCTACCGGTACGACGCCGAGGCGATCCAGCGGGCGCTGGTCGACCCCATCTGGGACCTGCTCGACCGCGGGGGCAAGCGGTGGCGGGCGGTGCTGTTCCTGCTGCTCGTCGAGGCGTTCGGGGAGGCCCCCGAGGCGTACCTCGAGTACGCCTGCGTCCCGGAGATACTCCACAACGGGACCATCATCGTCGACGACGTCGAGGACGACGCGGACCTCCGCCGGGGGGAGCCGGCGCTCCACCGGATCTACGGGACCGACGTGGCGCTGAACGCCGGCAACGCGATGTACTTCGTCCCGCTGAAGCTCGTCGGCCGGAACCCGGGTGATCTCGACGCGGCGACCCGGTTGCGGGTTTACGAGATGCTGATGGCCGAACTCAACCGGACTCACCTCGGCCAGGGGATGGACATCGTCTGGCACAACCGGCGGGCCGTCGACGCGACGGAGGAGGAGTACCTGGAGATGTGCGCCTGCAAGACGGGCTGTCTCGGGCGGATCGTCGCGCGCCTCGCCGCCATCGTCACCGGGAGCGAGGCGGACGAGGAGCACGTCGCCCGGTACGCCGAGTCGATGAGCGTCGCCTTCCAGATCGCCGACGACGTCCTCGACGTCGAGTACGCGACCGAGCGCGGCGGCGCGTTCGGCAAGGGCGCGGGCAACGACGTCCGCGAGGGGAAGAAGACGCTGATGGTCATCCGGGCGGTCCGGAACGGGGACCCCGAGACGGCCGCCCGCCTTGATGAGATACTGGCCGCCGACGAGAACACCGACGAGGAGGTCCTCGAGGCGGTCGAGATACTCCGCTCGACGGGGGCCGTCGAGAGCGCCCGGGGGACGGCCCACGAACTCGCGGCCGAGGCGAGAGACCACCTCGAACGGGCGGACATCGACCCCGAGAGCGCGGAGCCGCTGACCGAGTTCACCCGGTTCGTCGTCGACCGGGAGGTCTGATATCGGTCGTTGTGTCCGGCCGGGGAGCCTCGGACCCGGGCGCTCGGGTGGCCCCGATTCCCGACCCCGAGCGGGGCTCCTGCGCCGGCGGTCCGCGCCAGGAGCGAGAGCGAGCACCGCCGGCGGGGCCGCGGCGGGATCAACCGAAGAAGCCGGCGCTCTCGTCGACGACGGCGATGGTCAGGTGTCTCCGCGTCGAGATCGCCAGGTCTCGTCCCGGGTCGGCCGACCCGACCTCGCGGCCGTCGGCGACGAGACGGACGGGCGTCTCGTCGCGCTCGACGCGCAGTCCGACCCCGTCGTCGGGCAGCACCCAGTGGTCGGCCTCGGTGGCGAACGGCGAGACGGGGACCACCGCGACCACGCCGGTACCCGGGGCGACGATCGGTCCGGAGGCGGCCCGGGCGTACCCGGTCGATCCGGCCGGCGTCGCGACGACGACGCCGTCGGCGCGGAGCGTCGCGATCCGGTCGCCCGCGCTACGCACCGTGTACTCGGAGATCCGCGCTGGTTCGCCGGCGACGAGAGCGAGGTCGAACAGCGCGTGCGGGGGGTCCTCGACCGCGTGCCCCTCGACGGTCAGGAGCGGATAGGCCACCGCCTCGAACTCGCCCGCGAGTACCGATCCGACGGCGGACTCGATCGCCGACGCCGGAACCCCGCCGGCCGACACCGCGTCGACGACCGCCCCGTCGGCCCCGGCACCGACCACCCCGACGCGGGCCGGCTCCGGCCGTCGGTCGCTCATTGGGAGTCGGTCGGCCCCCGGTCGGCAAAAGACTGGGGGGTACGGAACCGGCCGGAGGGCCACCGGACCGGACCGGACCGACGGCTCGCGAGGGACTCGGCGAACGGGGGACCCCCCTACAAGAACACCTGCACAGATGAAATACAAGACTTACACCGACGCACGTCCGAGGGCGATGTGATGACCACCGGAACGAGAGCCTCGACCTCGGTGGGGTTCTGTCCCTTCTGTGACGGAGTGCTCACCTGGAACGACCGATCCTGGACCTGCGAGAACTGTCGGTTCGTCCCGAACCACGGGGCCGACTGATACGGTCGTGCGTCGTCCGTTACCGATGATCGCCGACCCCGTCCGGGTTGATCGCCGGTACATCGTCACGCACGACCGTATGAGAGGTCGTACGCGACGGGTTCCCGGGTAGTGCCCGAACCGGGTTCGCCGGTCACAGAGGGCTGCACACGACCGTACGAGCCGGCGGACCGACGGGGAGCCGCGGCCACGAGCCGGTATCGAACGGGGACAGTCGCAGCCGAGAGCGGGCGGCGGGAGCCTCGGACGAGCCGGGAACGGAACCGGACCCGGGAGCCGGTTCGTGTTTCCGGCGCGTTGGGAACCCGGACCCGGAGGAACGGGATCAGACTACCGCGTTCCAGAACGGCGCGACGAGGAAGAACAGGCTCTGATAGCCGATGTAGAGCAGCGCGAGGAACGAGGCGGCGATGGCGCCCTTCGGACGCTCGACCTCGATGCCGCGGCGGCCCTCGACCTTCCGGGATTCGAACTCGAACAGGTCGGTGATGAACAGCCCGAGCACCAGGATCGAGAACACCAGCCCGCCGTGGTGGTGGACGGTGAGGTAGTAGAACGAGCCGACGATCAGCAGGAAGTTCGTCCCGACCCTGAGCGCGTTCCGTTCGATCGCCTCGGCGTCGCCCTCCGCGGCCTGGGAGACGTGCTGTGAGTACTCGATGCCGCGCCCGACCATGTTGACGACGAGCAGGCCCAGCAGCAGGTACTCGATGACCGGCGCGAGTATCGTGTCGATCGGCCCGAACAGCGAGACGAACGGCTCCATACCCGGCGGTGTGTCACGAGCGCATTAGAAGGTTACTGATTGCCCGAACCCGCGTCGGGCTCAGGGATCGGACACCGCCGACCGGTCGACGCGGTAGATCGTGACCGTCCGCTCGCCCCCGTGTGAGAACGTCCGGGCGACGCTCACGCCCGGAACTCCCTCGAAGGAGACGTCGCCGTACTTCGCCCGCTCTGCCGGCCCGACGTAGACGTACTCGACGTCGTACGCCGCAAGCAGCCGGGCCTTCGCGTCCGGCGAGCCGGTGTAGATGGTCTCGACGTCGGCGACCCGTTCGGTGTACGCCTCGCCCCCCCGGTAGCCGCGCTCGTGGTACCAGCCGGCGACTGTCGGGACGCCCGTGAGACTCGAGGGAGCCGCGGCGCCCCGGCCCTCGTCCGGCCGCCAGCGGTAGCCAGCCGGCGCGGCGGTGACGATGTTCGGGGTGCCCGAGAGCGAGTCGACCCACGCGATGGCGTCGGCCTCCCGGGGGTGGGTCAGCTCGACGAACCGGGTGGCGTCGAGCGTCGGGCCGTCGGCGTTCGCGGTGGCCGACCCGCGCTCGAACTGGGCGGGGAGCGCGAGCGCCGCGTACAGCCCCGACGAGAGCACGAGAGACGCGACGAGGAGCGTCCCCGCGAGCCGCCACCGGTCGGGGTTGGGCGACGGGAGCGACGACCGGCCGGGGAACGGCAGCCGCGCGAGCATGACCCCGGCGGCGACGCCCCAGAGGACCCACACCTGGGCGTAGGTCTTGAAGACCGTGTTCAGCCGACCCGGCCCGGCCTCCTCGACGACGAAGAGGAACTCGACGAGGAGCGCGATCCCGAGCCCGCCGACCATCAGCACCGTCTCGTAGCCGGCGTCCCGGCGGAGGCGGACGAGCAGCCAGCCGGCGAGGAGCAGCGGACCGAACAGCGCGACGGCCGCGAGGTCCCACGCCCGGGCGAAAACCGCGAGGAGGCCGAGCGCCGCGACGGCCAGCGAGGGCCGCTCGAGCCCGCGTAGTCCCCTGCGGGCGACGTACGGAACGAACGCGAGGAGGAACCCGCCGTGGACGAGCAGCAGCCCGCGGAACGAGCTCCGGTTGGCGCCGTCGAGCAGCCCCACCGACCGGCCGCTGGCGATGCCGAGCCAGAACGGGAGCGACCAGACGAGCGCGAGGACGGCGAGCCCGACCGCGAGCGCGAGCGCCCCGCCGGTCCGCCGGAGCTCCAGCCCGAGCCACCGGTCGAGGTCGACCCCCACAACGCGGGCGTCCCGATTCAGCCCCACTACGTCGGCTTCGGCGCGGGACTGGCCGTTATCATCCCGCTGCTGTTTACCTTCTTCCAGCTGAAATACGCTGAATCACCCCACACGAGCGGAGGGAACAACTG
>PXRQ01000054.1 GCA_003022005.1 Halobacteriales archaeon QS_5_70_15 | reverse complement strand
GATCGTCGTCGCGCCCGTCACGTGTGCGGAGTGCGAGCGGACGATCTACGTGAAAGTCGAGCGCCTTCGTGACGAGCTCGCGATCCGGTGTGCCGAGCACCCGTGAGTCGGCTTGACATCCTCCACACGGCTGAAGCCGTGGGATTCCTCACGTTCGGGGTCTGGCATTAGCGCCACCCCCGACGGAGGCAACTTTCCGCTACGAGAGTAGCGTACTCTGGTCTGTATGCTCCTCGTTGGGACGGTGAGCGCGTGGTGACGCCGACCATCGGTGGTCGTCCCACTTGAGGCACACGGGCCGTGCCATCGGCCGTGGTACGTCTGTCTGCCGTCTCAGGAACGTCTCGGACGCCGTGAGGTCCGCGTGGCCCTCGAAGCCACAGGCACACGTGAGCGTGTCCTGATGCCGCGTCGTCCGGTCGGTCGACCCGCAGTTGGGACACTCTTGGGAAGTCCACGCTTCGGGACGGACTTCGACGGTGATGCCGTACTCCTCGGCGGTACACGCGAGTCGGTCGATGAACGCCCGGAACGCCCAGAAGTTGTGCGTTTTCTGGTTGGCTCGCACCGACCAGTGCGTTTCCAACACGTCAGTGAGGTCGCCGACGTAGACGGTTGCGACGCCCTCGCCGTGCAACCGTTCGATGAGGTCGCGGGCGAGTGCGTCCATCGCGTGATCGCGCCGGCGCGTCCGTCGGCGGTACAGTCGGCGAATCCGCTTTGAGGTGTACCGCCCCTCTTCGCGCTTGACCTTCGACTGCTGTTCGGCGATTCGACGCGTCGTCTCGCGGAACCGCTCGAACAGGTCGCGCCCCTCGTAGAGATACTGCTGGCCGGTTGTGGTCGTACAGGCGACGATGTTGTTCGCCCCAATATCCAGAGCGGCGGTTTCGTCCGCCAGTGGTGAATCCTGTCGAGAATTGTCTACCGTAACAGGCTGAATGGCTCTGAACCGGTCGTCCAACTCGTCGTAGTACAGTTCCAGCCGGCCGGGCTTGCCGTCCCAGTTTGGGCGGCCGCGCACTTCGAGACGAAGCCGCTCGGTGTGGCCGAGTCCGTACTCGTGCTTGAGGTCTTTGCCGACCGGAATTTCGAGTCGGGACCGTTTGCCGAGCTCCAGCGTGTACTGGTCGCACCGGCCGTACCAGCGAAGGTCGCGTCCCTCTTCTTCATTGCCCCAGTAGCCCGGCGGCCCGGCGGGTTCGCCCTTTTCCTTGGCCGCGAAGAATGACCGCCATGCTTCGTCGTTCTTGCGCTTCATCTCCTTCGCGGCGGCCGAGCCGAGTACTCCCTTGTAGGTGTCGTGGACACGCGGCGCGTCCCAAACACTCCCGTCGCGTTCGCCGAAGAACCGTTGTCGGCGTTCGTAGGTGAGTTCGTTCCAGAGACTGGCAGAAGCGTCCAACACCTCGCGGAGTAACCGCCCGTCCTGCTCGGTACAGGGGCGGACTGCGAAGGTGTTGGTACGCTTCATCGCCACTTTTCGGTACGGCCGATATGTACATAAGTGTAGGGGTTCTGTAGGTGTGTGTGGCAACGACAATCCACGCGAAAGTGCCGGACGAACAGTACGACCGACTCAAGCGCGTGAAAGACGAGCACGGCCTCACGTGGCGTGGAATGCTCATCCACGCCGCCGATGATTTGGAGACCCCGGCCGGGCAATAGTCGGCGGTTGTTCGACCGGGCCTATCGCTTAGACCCACCCGTAAACGGGTGGGGTTCCGCTAGTCTTTCGTCTCACGCACCCGAGGAGGCGACCGGGCTATCGGCGTCGAGCGACAGCGGGAACGGCAGCTGGATGTCGATCCGCTCGTAGGGGAGGACCGGCCGCTTGGCCCGGCCGTGGGCCTCGTAGGCGATGAGCCCGTAGTCCTCGAGTTCGTCGAGGTTCTGGAGGACCTCCTTCGGGCCGCGATCGACGAGCCGGGCCGTCGCGCGAATACTCTCGGGTTCGTGGGCGGCGATCGCCTCGAGGAGCTCGAGGTTCGTCGGGCGCAGGATGCGCCCGAGTGTCGCGACGCTCTCGACGCGCAGCACCGGATCGCGGACCTCGAGCTCGTCGATGTTGCCGGCGTCGATCTGGGCGGCGATCGACTCGGTGTCGGCCGAGAGATCGTCGCCCGCCCCGATGAGCCGGATGTGGAGCGTCCGTCCGTCGGGATCTGGGATGTGCGTTGGGTCGGTCATGGTGAGGCGTGCATGAGGATGGCCGCCGACGCTACCAGTCGGCGCGTTTCTCCGGCGGGAGAGCCGCCACGAAGCAGTCTTCGAGGCAGGCCAGCCCGGGGAACTCGATGTCGAACGTCGCGGCCCCGAGATGGAGTTCGTGAACGCCGTGGTGGTTGTCGAACCGAATGATGGGGTGCTCGGCCCCCGCCACCCCGTAGTGGAAGGCGTATTTCAGCCCCTCCGGGAAGCGCGCCGAGGTCGGGACGGCGAGGAACCGAATCGTGACGACCTCACCGTCGTCGTAGGCGTTCGTCTCCTCTCGGAGCGTGGTGACGTCGTCTGCCATCCTCGTTTGTAGGGATACACCCCTACATCATAAGTGTTGGGTTCAATCCCTACACTGAGCCGACCTCCCGGGGGCCGCCGATGAGGCAGGGTAAGGTAACATAAGGTACTGCCCACTCAGACCAAGTGCGTTAGGAGTTACTATTTTATCGATACTTTCGCCGCCTCCAAGCAGTCAGGGAGTAAATTCCGTGCCGAACGAGAGGCGATCTCTTGACGACGGGGGGTTCTCCGACCAGTAGATGAGCTACTGGTTTTTACGAATCGTCATTGCTCATCCCTTCGCCGAGACTGGTGTTGAGATTCGCTTCCACGGTCGGAACTGCTTCCGGAACGAGGCAGTAGCGGCTCGCTTCCGCGTGAATGCGAAGGACCTGACGCCCGACGATCCCGTTCACTGCACCGATGATCGCCTTTGGATCGCTCATGTCTACGCCATCCAATCGACCCACGCTCTTTCCTTCGCGGCTGAGGATGTCGGTAGCCATCGTATCGATTTTACCGGTCTCGCTGTAGACCGTCGTCTCGCAGGTGTCACGTTCCTCGTCGTACTCGTAGTCGACGACGATGGGGTTGCCACCCCCCTGTCGACGCTTCTCCAGATAGCCGTCCTCTTCCGTGAGCTTGTTCAGTAGCCCACAGCTGTTGAGCGTCTTCAGGATGCGTTCTTTGTCGTCGATCACCTCTTCTACATCGTCAACAGGCGTGTCCTCGACAGCTGCCCGTAGCGTCGGTCGCTCAAGCACCGCCGGGCCGCGGAAGTAGCCGATGATGCGAAGGAGCCGTCGGCGGGCTCGCGTTAGGTCGTCCCAGTGCGGGAGGTCGTTGCTTTCGATCGATTGAGTTTGCGAACTCATATTTGCGGTAGTGTGTTACTGATGGACATTCGATGCCGCGAGCGGCCTTTTCAGCGCTCAAAACAGATCCTGACCCGCTCGCTGCCGAAGCAACAATCTTCAAGACTGAGCCGCTCCAACCTGCAAGAGCAGACAGTCTCGTGGTCAGCCTCGACCACGGGGCTGGCCAGCTCGATTCGCGTCCAAGTTTGGAAGTCCTGAGCGCGAATCGAGTTCCGGTTTTTCGTTGGCGTGGTGTTAGGTCGGGACGGCCGACGTTCTTAATTGCTATAATTGACCGACTCGTAATAAGGCTTTCAAAAAGTACGGTACTGTACGTACTATGCGTACAATCGCGACTATCGAAATAGTCTAATGTACCGGGTCGTCATAGGACGATATGGAGCTTTCAGTCCCGGATAGGATTCAAATCATGCCTGTTGGGTATGAGGTGAAACGAGTAACAGAGGCGGCGAAGAAATTTAAACCAGACAAGGTGATCCTGATCACACACTCGGAAAATGACAACTTGGCCAACGAATGTCTATCAAATATCGCCCAGGAGTTCGAGAATAAGGGCGTTGATTACGAGGTTCGCGATTGCAACCTATTCGATCTGCATGCTTCTCTTGGAGAGATCGCGGCCGCCATCTACGAACATGGTGAGGATAACGTCTATGTGAACACCTCAACAGGAAGTAAGATTACCGCAATTGCGGGAATGATCGCATCGATGGTGACTGGATCAACCCCGTACTACGTTCGGGCTACTAATTATGACGGGCCACCTTCCGAGATCGAATCTTATGATGAACTACCACGATACCCGATAGATCACCCTGAACTCGACCAGATCGCGACGATGGAATATATTAAGCGCATGGCCGCAGTTGAGCACGATCCAAGCAAGGGAGAGTTGATTCAATTCGCCGAAGCAAACGAACTCAGATACGTAGATCAAAACGTCGCAGGAAAAGGGAAGTACCGGCTTCTAGATAGCCATGTAATAGACCCGCTTGAGAGTGAGGGGTATATAGAAGTCATCAAAGAGGGGCGAAAGAGCCTGGTCACACTCACGGAATCCGGCCGAAACGCCATACAAGCATACCGATATCTGATTCCGAACCTCGATTCTCTCAACTGGGACCCATCTCAGCGAATAGAACAGACAAGCTCAGCAGAAAGTAATTAGATCTATCTTCGTGATTCGCCTGGATTGCAACCCCATCTTTTCGCCTCGAACCTGGGGTGAACGACCCGAAGTTGTCCCTCCAGCTAGACGAACTCGAGGAAGCGTTGGGGACAGATGTCGTTCTTGGGAGACCCGCCGGTCAACGTCCTCGAGCGTAACACCCGTTGTGGAGACGTCTGAGTCCGAGAGCGCTCTCGTTCCGTGTCTTCGACACTCCACTCTAGTAACGAGCGCTCTCCTCTGCTTCAGCAGGAGCTAGCCAGCAGCGGAGTCAGCCCCAGGCTGTGTCAACCCGGCGCGTCCGACCGCCCGTTCGTGTTGTCTCTCGTGTAGATTCGGCCTCTCGGCCCGGCGTGTAACACGCTGGAGTCGGTCAGCCCGTCACAACGGGCATTACGCCACCACCTCCGTTCGGCATGGCCTCCTCGAGCAGGTCGAATTGGACGTAGCGGGCCTCCTGGAATCCCTCCGCGACGTCCCGATCCATCCGGAGGACCTTCGTGCCAGTCCCCGTCGTCTGCCCGTTGTTCCGCCGGGTCTCCTGGACGTCCTCGCTTCCGAGGCTCTCGAGTTTCTCCCACACTCGCGAGACGGTTTCTCGGAACGGGCGTTCGCCCAGCTCTGCGGTGAGGGCGTCGGTGATGGCCTGGCGGTCCCAGGCGACCGAGCCATCATGATGGGAGATCTTCGCGAACTCGTCCCACCGCTTGGCGATCCTGATCGCTCGGACCTGGTTTTTCGAGAGGTTCTCGTCGAGATTGCTCGAGCGAACGTTCGCGAAGAAATCGAGCGGACTCGACGCCGGGTCGACCCCGGCGGGTGTGGCGACGGTTTGCTTGGCGGCGTCGACGTGGGCCTCTTCTTCGAGATTACTCAAGCGGTCGGCGAGGTCGTTGCCGAACGCCATCGCCGCCTGGGCGTGTTCGCGAACCTCCTGGAGTTTGGACTTGGCGGTCTGTGCCGCGCCGACTGCGGTCCGGGCGACGTCCTCGAGGTGCTCGGCGCGGTCTTCCTGATTCGCAACGCGCTGCTCGAGTTCCTCGATTTGCTCGTCTTTCTGCTCAACGCGCTCCTCCTGGTGTTCGACGCGCCGCTCGAGTTCGTCGATCCGTTCGTCTTTCTGCTCGAGCGCGGCCGCCTGCTCATCCACCCGCTGCCCGAGTTCGCGACGCTGCTGGCGTTCGACCTGAAACGCCGTTAGAACATTCTCAACGACGCCGGTGAGCTCTTCGAGTGACTCCACCTCCGAAAGATCGTCCTCACTCGAGGGGCCGGCGTCCGACTCGTGTCGGCCGTGATCGGTTCGTCTGTCCGCGTGTTCGGTCATATTGTGGGGTTTTCAGCTCGTGATGCTCGGCAGGTGATGCGGGCTCGTCGAGGCGCGAGCTCCGCAGGCGGGGGCACCCACCGATTGAGCCAGGTCAGCGACCGAGGTCGGCACTGAGCAGCGGGGACAGTTGGTGTCCCGAGACCAACGAGATTAGCTCGCGGAACCGCCGTACGGCGTCTACCCGCATCCGATCGTGGAACGAACTCATGTTCCAGAGGCGATTTCGCAAGCGGCGGAGCCGGCGATACCCGTCGGTACCGGCACTGAGACGGTGAGGATCGGGTATATCCGGACCGGCCCGGATATGTACGAGCCCTGAGGGATTTGAACCCCCGGCAACGTGGTCCGAAGCCACGCACTCTGTCCAGGCTGAGCTAAGGGCCCTACCGAGCCGTACCGGACTGTCCGGATTAAATCTGTCCATCGCGTGCGGGAGCCGCGTCGTTTAAGCCCCGGCCGGCGCCAGGGCGGTCCATGCCGAGCGCCCGTGGCCTGTTCGAACTCGCCCGTCCCGGCAACGCGGTCGCGGCCGGGCTGCTGACGTTCGTCGGGGCGTTCGTCGCGGGGGGGGTCCTCGGAGCGGGGCTCGGCGGCGTCCTCGACCGGGGAGCCGCGGCCCTCGCGACGGTCCTCGCCGTCGGTGCCGGCATGGCCATCAACGACTACTTCGACCGCGACATCGACCGGGTGAACCGGCCCGACCGCCCCATCCCGAGGGGTGCCGTCTCCCCCCGGGAGGCGCTCTGGTTCAGCGGCGTCCTGTTCGGCGCGGCCGTCCTCCTCGCCGTCACGCTCCCGGCCCTCGCGATCGGTATCGCCGTCGTGAACCTCGTCGCGCTCGTCGCCTATACGGAGTTCTTCAAGGGGATTCCGGGCCTGGGAAACGCGCTCGTGGCGTACCTCACCGGGAGCACGTTCCTGTTCGGCGGCGCGGCGGCCGGCGGCCGCCTCGAGTCCGTGCTCGTCCTGTTCGCGCTCGCCTCGCTGACGACGTTCGCCCGCGAGGTCGTCAAGGACGTCGAGGACGTCGCCGGCGACCGCGAGGAGGGACTGCGAACGCTCCCCATCGCCTACGGGGAGCGACCGTCGCTCCTCCTCGCGACCGGCGTCCTCGGGGTGGCCGTCCTCGCGAGTCCCGCGCCGTACCTGCTCGGGACGTTCGGCCTGCCGTACCTCCTCGTCGTCCTCCCGGCCGACGCGGGGATGCTCTACGCTGCCTACGAGTCCTTCGAAGACCCCTCGGCGGGCCAGGCACAGCTGAAGCTCGGAACGTACGTCGCGGCGCTGGCGTTCGTCGTCGGACGGGCGAGCGTCGTCCTCTGAACGGGCATCGGTCCCACGGGACTCCCGGTCGTGCCGCGAACCCTCCCGCCGGTCAGTCGTGCGCGGGCCCGCACGACTGGCGTGGGCTTTTGTCCGGGGACGCGCAACGGCCTGGCGCATGCCCGGGACCACCGAGCAGATCCGCGAGATACTGGACTACGAGACGGTCGCCGTCGTCGGCTGTTCGACCACCTCCGGAAAGGCCGCACACGACATCCCGAAGTACCTCCTCGACCACGGCTACGAGGTCGTACCGGTCAACCCCTACGCCGACGAGATCTTCGGCATCGAGGCGTACGACTCGCTGGAGGACGTACCGGAGGGCGTCGACGTCGTGGACGTTTTCCGGCCGAGCGAGGAGACCGGCCCCATCGTCGACGCGGCCATCGAGCGCGACGACGTCGAAGCGATCTGGCTCCAGCTCGGCATCCGCAACGACGAGGCCGGCGAGCGCGCCGAGGCTGCCGGCAAACTGTTCGTCCAGGACAAGTGCATCAAGGTCGAGCACGGGAAACTGGCCGCCTGACACGGACGGTCGTAGCCTCCTGTCGCCGGTCGCCCGTACTGGGCCGGTAACCTGCCGGTAGATCGTAGCGACCGTCCGCACGAGCCGGGAGGCCGATCGCACAGTTGCCCGAGCCCGGGGGGCCGACCGCTCAGTCGAACCCGGAGCCCGCCCCGAGCGCGTCCGCGGCGATCTCGTCGTGGTCGAAACCGAGCGCCGGGAGCGCCCCGAACCCGAACGTTCCCACCTGCTGGGCCTCAGCCGACGGCTGGGGCGCCGCGTCGTCCTCCGGAAGGCAGAGATACGCGGCGCTGACGTTGCCACGGGGGTCCCGCCCGGGCGCGTCGTAGAGGCCGACGAACGGGACGGGTCGCACGTCGAGGCCGACCTCCTCGCGGACCTCGCGGGCGCAGGCGGTCCGGGCCGTCTCGCGGGGCTCTACCATCCCGCCGGGGAGGACCCATCGACCCCCATCCGGGGAGTGGTCCCGTTCCAGGAGGACGACCTCGTTCCCGAGGACGACGACGCCGTCGGTCGCGAGCGCTCTGAACTCATACGGTCGTGCGTACCGATGTACCGGCGATCGCCCGGCCGGGATCGGCGATCATCGGTAACGGACGACCCACGACCGTATCACTCATACGGAGTCCTGGTCGTCGTCGGAGTCGACCGTGGCTCGCCCTCGGTCGGCCCCCGGCGTCGGTTCGCCGTCGCTCGAGTCGGCCGGCTCCCCGGCGTTCGAAACGGGCGGGTCGGGCTCCTCGCTCGCGGCGTCCCCTTCGCGCCCGGCCTCGGCCTCCTCGATGGCGGCCTCGGCGTGGACCCGCTCGACGTCGATCCCCTCCCGCTCGGCGAGGGCCTCGATGACGGCGGTCTGTCGCTCGACGGCCCGCTCGAGCTCTTCGACCCGGTCGTGGGTGGTCTGGAGGGTCTCCCGCATCTCCTGGACCTGCTCCCTGAGCTCGTTCAGTCGCTTGTAGACCTCCTCGGCCATGTCCGCGACCTTCGATATCTTCTTCGTAGCGCTACCGAATCCCATGTGCGCCCGTAGCCGCCCACGGGACGTGATAGTTGCGGCTCGAACCGTTCGGTCCCAGCCCGTGTCCGTGTCGATACCGGACACTCCACGACGTGTGCTGTCGGTGCCCCGATCGGTCCGGATCCGGGGTCGGAAGCCCGCGGATACCCCGACGAGCGTGACTTGGCGTCCGCCCCGGGGGCCCCGCCTTCGTCGGTCTTCGTCGGCTTGAAGACGGGGGCGAGCGGAGTCCGGACATGGACCGGGTCGAGCTCCCGCCGACGGTCGGTATCGCCGCCTGCCTGGCCGTCCTGCTGGTGCTGGCCTGGCCGTTCGCCCTCGAGACGGCGCCGTCGGTCGGTCGCTACTACGCGACGGGAACGGTGCCCGCCTACGCGGCGGGGCTCCTGGCGCTGGTGGCCGTCATCGTCTTCGCGGCCGGCCGCGAGGGACGCTCGGACCCGAGCGTGGCCGCCGGCGCCGGGCTCGTGTTCGGCCTGTTCATCGGCCTCATCTCGGTCGTGTGGGCGTTCACCGCCCGCGTGGACGTGCTCGGGGGAGGGTCGGCGCTGCTCTCCGCCCAGCGGTGGGTGCTCGCGGCCGTCTCGCTGGCCGTCCCGCTGGCCGGGCTCTGGTACGCGCGAACGCTCCGGCTGATCTGATACGGACGGCCGGAACGATGTACGGGGACCGCCCGGACGGGGCGGACGGGACACGTACGAACCGGCTGGGGCGGTAACACGGCACACGACAAGTCGGCGTCGAAAGGCCCTTAAGCCATAGCGGGGTAGGTCGGCGTGGACTAGGCCGGGCAGTTAGGCCCTGCTTGGAAACCCGCGAAACGGTCTTCAGCGGGGGCCGAAATCCGGGGGCGTCCGGGCCGACCGGCTCGGGCCCCGCGAGCGGACTGAGAAGCCTCGTCCCACGAGGGCAGCGGTCCGTGCTCTGCCGCCTGCAGGGGCGGTACGACACGGTTGACCACGGCAACCCCGCCAGGCGCGGAAGCGAGCAGCGGTACCGTGGACACCTGCCGCCCGTGGGGTCGCGGGGTGGAGGAAGCGAGTGGGACTCCCCGTGCCGGAACGCGCGGGCCACCCCGGCGTCCACCCATTCATCCCGGTGCCACCATCGCTGTTGCAGCCCCGCCCGTACTGCCGGACATGAACCACGACAGTATCCTGTACGTGGTGGCGATGGTGTGACCGTGTCCGACAGCATCAGTACCACCCATCCATCGGGGGCTCGTCCCGGAGGGCCCCTGGCCCTCTCCCAGTCGTCCCCACCCGCGTCGTGGTCCCTCCGGCCTCCCCTTTCGGACCGCAGTAGTCGAGCGTGCCGGCGGACGGCGCGAACCGGTCGGTGTCGCGTGCGAGAACCACATCGTCCGGTCGGTCGACCGGGCGAAAGAGCACGCGCCGTACGGGGTTCGCCTCAGTCGTCGCCGGCGGCCTCGACGTCCGCGCTGGTGACCGGCCCGGCGAGTTCGACGCCGCCGGAGAGGTCCCGCTGGGGGTACGGGATGTTGATGCCGGCCTCGTCGAACCGCTCCTTGACGGTCTTGACGTACTCGGCGCGGGTGCGGACCCAGTCGGCCCGCGAGGGCTGGGCGATCCAGATGCGGGACTGGAGCCCGACGTATGAGTCGGCGAGTTCGGTCAGCCTGACGGTCGGTTCCGGGTCGTCCAGGATCTCGGGGTGGTTCCGGGCCTCCTCCAGGATGATGTCGGTCGCCTGGTCGATGTCGTCCTCGTAGCCGATGCCGAAGACGAACTTCAGGCGGAGCTTGTCCTTCGCGACAGGATTCTTGATGACCCCGTCGGTGAGCTGGCTGTTCGGTACCGTCAGCAGTTCGTTGTCGAACGTCCGGACCCGGGAGACCCGCAGGGAGATGTCCTCGACGACCCCGGAGTTGCCGTCCCACTCGATCCAGTCGCCGATGCGGAACGGCTGGTCCGTGTAGATGAACACGCCGCCGGCGAAGTTCTTGAGGACGTCCTGCATGGCGAAGCCGATGGCGAGCGTGGCGGCCGCGCCGATGGTCGCGAGCGCGGTCAGGAAGTTGCCCAGGCCGGCCGCGCCGAACGCGATGGCGATCGCCACGAACAGGACGACGAAGAACACCACCTTCGAGAGGGGTCTGCGGGCGTGCTCCTCCATCCCGCGGGACTTGAATACGCGGTCCGCGACCGGCAGGATCACCGCCCGACCGATGATGTAGACGGCGACGAACGCGATGACGAACATCGCGGCGATGCCGAGCGGGTCGGCGAGCCCCGTCGGGAGGACCGACCGGAGCAGGTTCGAGGCGGGGTTCGGGGCCGGACCGGGTGCGGCCTGGAGCGGGACGGGCAGGAACGGGGCGGGCGTCACCGGTGGAGCACCCCGGTGTGGCCGCGCGTGTCGACGACCTCCGCCCCGACCCGGTCGGCGAGGTCGGCTGCCAGTTCCTCGGTGTCGGTGCCCCCGCGGGCCGCCCGGAGGAACTTCACCTTCACGAGGTCCCGCTCCCGTAGCTGGTCGTCGAGTTCGTCCACCACTGCCCCGATGCCCGCCTTCCCTACCCAGACGGTCACGTCCAGGTCGTGGGCCCGGCTCCGGAGTTCCTGGTCGGTCATCGCACGGCCGTTCTCGTGCCTCCCCTTTCAACTTTTAGCATCCGAGACACCCTGTATCCGGGTTTCGTACGGGTAGCGGGCCTGTCCGCCGCAGTCGCAGGTGACGACCACGTGGCCGTCCCGGGTCCGGACCCGGGCGTTCCGGCCGGGTCGGAGGTAGGCGTCGCACCGATCGCAGGTGAACCGGCGGAACCGCTTCGGGAGGGTGAGCCGGTGGCGTTCGGCGACCCGTCGGGCACGACGGACGTAGCGCCGGGCGAGGTCGTCCTCGCCGTCGGCGGCGGCCGCTCTGGCGAGGTCGTGGAGCCGGTCGACGCGGTCGGCGGCGAGCCCCCGTGTCACGTCCCCGGATACCCGTCCGTACCCCATAGGCGTGCCGTTCGCGCACCGAACGGTCCGGAAGCTATTAGGTCCGCGTGGGGCTGGTTCGAGGCATGGACGCCCACACGGTCGCCCACGTCGAGGGGTGGGATTCGCGCCCGTTCGACGGCGGGTACGACGGCCTCCGCAGCCTCGCCGACCGGGAGTTCACCGGGTGCGTCGTCTCGGGGAACACCTACCTGTTCATGGTCCGGGGACGGGTCGTCGGCGTCTTCGACTACACGGAGCCGCCGACGGGGGAGCCGTCGGTCGAACCGGCCGACGTCGAGCGGTTCGAGGGCACCGGGGGGACCGCGTACGAGGCGCCCGAACCCGCCCTCGCGCTGCTGTACGCGATGGTCGCGACCGGCGGGGAGACGCGCGGGCGCTACTACTCGAAGAACACGCCGCTCGAGGAGGTGGACAGCACGCTCCGGGACGGCGGGTTCACCGGCTACCTCGAGCTCTCCGAGAACGTCCTCTCGGGGGATTACTACCTCGTCTACCACGGCGGTCGACGGCGCTCGGTCGCGTTCGTCGGCCAGTCGCGCCGGATCAAGGGCGACGACGAGGCGTTCGATCTCGCGTCGGAGGAGGTCGGCATCTACGAGGTCACCGCCGTCGAGCTCTCGACGGTTGAGATCCCCGGGGCATCCGGCGGCGGCGACGACATCACCGCCGTCGGGGCCGCGGGCTCCGACCCGCCCGGGGGGGACGGGGGAGCCGATCCGACGACCACGGACGACGACCCAGGACAGGACCACGGGCTCGGCGGCGCGCTGGACGCGTCGGGCGGAGACGCTGCCGACACGCCCGCCCCCGAGAGCCCGGGGACCGACCCGGACGGCTCGACGGGTTCGGCCTCGACGGGCTCGACCGACCCGACCGGTGCCGGCGGGACCCCCGGCGACGACCGGCCGGAGATCGACCTCGACGCCGCGATGAACCCGCGGGACGCGGAGGGAGGGCGGCAGGAGGGCGGCGAGGGGGCCCCCGAGGACGGGAGCGACGGGGCGGTGACCGATCCGACCGACGCCGGCGGTCCCTCTCCCCCGGGCGGGTCGACCGCCGACCGGAACCCGCTCGAGGAGGACGAGGAGTCGACCGACGCAATCGGGTCCGGCGCCGCCGGGACGGTCGACCTCGACGGGATCGCGGGAACGGACGACCCCGAGGGAGGGGCCGCCGACTCGGCGTCCCGGGGGGCCACCGGGGAGGACGGCGACGTCCGTGTCGTCCCCTCGGTCGACCCCGAGAGGACGGCCCGTGCGGCGTCGGCGCGAGGGGACGAGTCCGAGGAGCGACCGGCCGGCGACGGGGAGACGGTCGCCGGCCTCAGGTCCGACCTGTCGGCCCGGGAGTCGCGGATCGAGGAGCTCCGCGAGCGCCTGGAGACGGTAGCCGCCGAGCGCGACGAGCTGGCGTCCGAACGGGAGGAGCTCGCCCGTCGGGTGTCGCGCCTGGAGGAGCGACTGGCCGAGAGCGGCGCGGCCCCGCTCGACAGCGAGGGGATGGCACCCGCCGAGGTGCTCTCGGGGACGGACATCCTGGTCCGCTACCGCTCGAAGGCCGCACCGACGCTCGCGGAGGCACACGACGGGGAGGCCGACCGCGAAGACCTCGACGACAACCTGCTCCTCGAACCTCATACCACGTTCGACGCGGAGGGGGTGTCCGTGGCGGGGCGGACCTTCGAGGCGTTCCTCGAGGGGACCCAGGGGGTCGGCTTCCTCCGGTGGCTCGCGGGGGAGCTCACGTTCGAACTCCGGGATACCGGGAACGTGGGGTCCATGCGCGCGCTGTACGACGCGCTCCCGTCGCTGGACCGGGTCGAGTTCGACCCGGCGGTGGCCCTCGAGGGGGGCGACCGCGAGACCGTCCGGTTCGACCTCGTCGGGCGGGACCGCCGGGGCGAGCCCCTGTTCGTCGCGCTCCTCGAGGACGACCGCGTGCCGACCACCGACACGACGATGGGCGAGTTCCTCCGAAACGCGACGGCCGCGGCCGAGAGCCACGAGTCGCTGGTCGCGGCGTTCGCCGTCACGTCGAGCTACTTCGAGCCGGAGGCACTCGAGACCGCGGAGGAGGCCACCGGGGGGAGCCTGCTCTCGCGGAACAAGCGGCGGTCGTTCGTCCAGACCTCCCGGAAGGGCGGGTACCACCTCTGTCTCGTCGAGGACCGGGAGAAGTCGTTCTACCTGTCGGTCCCGGAGCTGTAGCGGTCCGCGGCCACCGTGGGAGGGACGGGGCCGAGCGGAGTTCCGGCTCGGTCCCGCCGTCAGCCCTCGATCTCCGGGACGTCGTCGATCTTCATCGTCTCGAGCTTGTCGACGATGTCGTCGATCTTCGAGTCGAGGTCGTTGACGAAGTCGGCGGTCTCCTCGGTCGTGATGGCGCCCTGGCTCGAGGGCTCGATCAGGTTCTCCTCCTCCAGCACCCGGAGGGAGTACCGCACCTTGTGATGGGGGTAGCCGGTCTCGTTGGACATCTTGACGATCCCGATGGGCTCGTTGCCGATGACCATCCGCAAGACCTGTAGATGACGCTCCAGCATGTCGACCTCCTTCTCGAGTCGATCTATCATGGCATTTGTTAACTCGTGGGTACAGTGTTTAAAAGTTGCCCTCCGAATCGGACGGCGTCACCGCATTCGTTCCGATCTCCACGGTGACACATCATAGTCCTTGTGGCGTCGTGTCGATCCGCCGATCCGAAACGGGTTTGTGGCGACCGTTGGAACCCCGTCCGTATGACCGTAACCATCGTCGGGACCCAGCTGGGCGACGAGGGCAAGGGCGGCATCGTCGACGTCTTCGGCGAGGCCGCCGACGTCGTCGTCCGGTACCAGGGCGGGGACAACGCCGGCCACACCGTCGTCCACGAGGGCGAGGAGTACAAGCTCTCGCTGGTGCCCTCGGGGGTCGTCCGGGGCAAGGTCGGGGTCCTCGGAAACGGCTGCGTGGTCAACCCCCCGACGCTGTTCGACGAGATCGATACCCTCCGCGAGCGCGGCATGGACCCGGACGTCCGCGTCGCCGAGCGCGCCCACGCCATCCTGCCGTACCACCGCGTGCTCGACGGGATCGAGGAGGAGGCCAAGGGCGACGGCCTCGCGGCCGGCACCACGGGCCGGGGGATCGGCCCCACGTACGAGGACAAGGCCGGCCGACGCGGCGTCCGCATCGGGGACCTGCTCGACCCCGAGGTCCTCCGGACCCGGCTCGAGTACGCCGTCCCGCGGAAGCGCCGCCTGCTCGAGTCGTTCGGCGTCGACCCGGACGCCGACCGGTTCGACGGGGCGTTCGACGCGGAGGCGCTCTACGAGGAGTACCGCGCGTACGGCGAGCGGCTCGCCGAGGAGGGGATGCCCGTCGACTGCGGGAGGTTCCTCGCCCGTCGACGGGCGGCGGGCGACCGCCTGATGCTCGAGGGCGCACAGGGTACCTCGCTCGACATCGACCACGGGTCCTACCCGTACGTCACCTCCTCGAACCCGACGGCGGGCGGCGCCGCCGTCGGCACCGGCCTCGGGCCGACAGTCGTCGGGAAGGGCGAGGTCGTGGGTATCGTGAAGGCGTACGTCTCGCGCGTCGGCACCGGGCCACTCCCGACCGAACTCGGCTTCGTCGAGGGACAGACCCCCGAGGGGGGCGGGGACAGGAGCCCGGAGGCCGAGGACCTCGCCACGTACATCCGCGACGCGGGCGGGGAGTACGGCACCGTCACCGGTCGACCGCGACGGGTCGGGTGGCTCGACGTGCCGATGCTGCGACACGCCGCGACGGTCAACGGGCTCGCCGGCCTCGCCGTCAACCACCTCGACACCCTCGCCGGGCTGGACGCCGTGAAGGTCGGCCACGCATACGACCTCGGCGGCGAGGAGCTGCTGACGATGCCCGCCACGACCGAGCGCTGGGGGGAGTGCGACGCCGTCCTCCGCGAGTTCGAGGGGTGGCCCGACGCCGATTGGGCCGAGGTCGCCGCCGAGGGCTACGACGCCGTCCCCGAGAACGCACGGACGTATCTCGAGTACCTCGAGGGGGAGCTCGACGCGTCCGTGTACGCGGTCGGCGTCGGCCCCTCGCGCGAGGGGACCGTCGTCGTCGAGTCACCCTGGAACCGATAGCGGTCATCGTCGGGGTACGCGGAGACCGGCTCCTGGACACCTGACTTACGGGAACCCGTTCCGGACCTCCCGACTCGGGGAGGTCCATCCCGGACCGTGCGGCCGGATCCTCGACGCCGGATCGGATCCGACCACGAGCTACGGCGATCACGGCGAACCGTCCCGAGCGATCCCCGGTCGGAGCCGTCCCCCGGCTCGTTGCGGTCCGAACGCCCACGTCGGGTGGATCGACCCGGCACGCTTTTGCCCCGGCCGGGCCTCGTTCCCGGTATGGAGGAGTCGCTGCTGGAGATCGTCTGCTGTCCGCTCGACAAGTCCGAGCTCGAACTGGAGGCCATCCACACCGATGGCGACGAGATCATAGAGGGCCGGCTGGTCTGTACCGAGTGCGGCGAGGAGTATCCCATCGAGGACGGCATCCCGAACCTCCTCCCGCCGGACATGCGCGAGGAGGCCTCCGCGTAGGAGCGACGATCGGCGGCGTACGGCGGGGTCTCGCCGGGGCCGGCGCGCCGTTCGGCCACTCGGCCGGGCGCCGGGCCGACACCCGAACCATTTTTTAATACCGGGTTCACCGACAGGCCGTGACGGACAGGCTCGTGGCCCACATCAACCGGACGGCCATCCACTCACTGGAGGTGCCCGACGGCTTCGAGACCGAGGGATCGTTCGTCGTCGATCTCCGGAACGGGGGGGAGGCGACGCACGTCCACCTCCACCTCGACGACGCCCTCTCGGAGGTGGCCAGCCTCGACGCCGGCAACCACTACGTCGCCGGCGGCAGTAACCGCGAGGTGCGCGTCAACGTCTCGGCCGCGGAGGAGCCCGTCCGGGGGAAGCTCAAGGTCGTGACCGCTTACGGGGCCGAGACGCGGTACGTCGACGTCACCGTCGAACCGGGGCGGAAGGGATCGGTGGCGGTCGATCCCGAACTCTCGAAGCCGCGGGGCGCCGAGGGTGGATCCGGCGGCGTGACGGGGGGCGCCGCCACGCGGGGCGAGACGGGTTCGGCCGGCGGCGCGGGCGACGGCGATGCCGGCGTCGACATCAACGTGGGGGCGGTGGTGACGATCCTCCCGGCGGTGGTCTTCGGCGCCGTGGCGGTCATCCTCGCGGCGGGCGCGGTGCTCGCCCCCGGGGGAACCGACGTCACGATGGCCCTGCTGGCGGTCGTCGCCGCCGTCCTCGCCGCCGGCTACCTCCTCCTGCAGTAGGCCCGCCGTGGTCCGGCCCGCGGGGTCGGCGGGTTACCTGACGACCGTCACCGGAACCGGCGACCGCCTGACGACCAGTTCGGCCACCGAGCCCAGGAGCACCCGCGAGAGCCCCTTGCGCCCGTGGCTCCCGATGACGACGTGATCGAGGTCGTGCTCCTGGGCGTACGCGACGATCGTCCGGGAGCGCTGGCCGACCTCGGTCGCCGTCTCCACCTCGACGGCGGCCTCGGCCGCGGGCTCGCGGGCCTCGTCGAACAGTTCCTCGGCACGCGCCTCCTCGGCCTCGAACCACTCCTCGGAGGAGGGGGGGATGCCGGCCTGTGCCCCGCAGGTCGCCCGTGCGGGATCGACGACGTGCAGGACGGTGATCCGGGCGTCGGCGTGCTCGGAGAGGGCGTGCTCCAGCGCGTCCGTCGCCCGGTCGGACCCGTCCATCGGAACGAGGACGCGTTCGGCCATATCCGGGGGTTTCTCTGCGCCGCACTAAACCCTGTGTCCCGGAATCCCGTCCGGCGGGAACGAGGGGCGGGACGACGCCTCGAGGTGCCGGGGAGGTGCGTCGTCCCGTCGGTGCCCGAACCGGGGGGACGGGATCGAGCACGCGATGAGATCGGTATGGCCGGGGGGTGACCATCGCGGGATTCCCGGGGTTGACCGCCATGAGATACCCGGGACGACCGCGGCCGGGCGAGCTCCGAAACGGCGACCGTCCGGTAGCTACTGGGTCCCCCCGTCGCCGTCCTCGTCGACCGCCTCGAGGTCGTTCTCGAGCCCCGAGACGAGCGTCTTCCCCTCCGAGATGCGTTCCGCGCGGTCCGCCGGGTCGACCTCGCCGGCTTCCAGCGCCCGGACGATGGCTTCGAGACGGCGGATCCGCTCGTCGATGCTCTCCGGGTCGACGACGGGTCCGTCCGGCGCCTCGTCGGTCCCCGGATCGGTCCCGTCCTCGCTCGGGTCGGCGTCCCCGTCCATGTCCCCTCGAGGTCGAGCAGCCACATAAGCTCGCCCCGTCCTCGGCACCTCAGTCGGTGTCGGAACGCCCGTCTCCACCGGTGGCCGGCGGGGGGTTCGGCGGTGGGTCCGTGCCGCCCCGCGGGTCCATCGCGTCCCGGGGCGCGTCGCCGAGGCCCACGATACGCCCGGGCGGAGGCGCCGGGGTACGTCGACCGGGATTCCGTAAAGGCTCTCCGCTCCCGAAGGTGACGGACCGCTCCGGGTCGGCCGACGCGTCGCCGCGAACCGCCCCCGGGACTCGCCCCCCGCGCCCGATCCCTGGATCGAGCCCCGATCTCCTCGGCCCCCCGACGGCTACCCCGTCCTGTTGCGTTCGACGCTCCGCATCGCGGCGTCGAAGTGCGCGGCCGTCACGCGGACCTCCTCGGCGCGCTCGTTGGCCTCGGCGGGACCCACCTCGCGGGCGAACCCGCGGATCGCCCGCATCGACGCCTCGCGGACCAGCGCGGCCAGCTCCGCCCCCGAGTAGCCCTCGGTTTCGCCGGCCAGCGACTCGAGGTCGACGTCCTCGCCGAGCGGCTTCTCGTGGGCGTGGACCTCCAGGATGGCCAGTCGCGCCCCCTCGTCCGGGAGCGGCACCTCGATGTGCGATTCCAGCCTGGTCGCCGCCAGGGCGGCGACGTTCGGGCTCGACTCCAGCCCGTCGAGTTCCGTGAGCAGCTGGGAGACGACCCGCTCGGTCACCTCGTGGCTCTCGCCGCGACGGCCGGCGACGGCGTCGATCTCGTCGAGGAAGACGATGCTCGGCGAGGCCTGCCGCGCACGGTCGAACAGTTCCCGGACCGCCTTCTCGGACGCGCCGACGTAGCGGTCGAGCAGTTCGGGGCCGTCGACGTGGATGAAGTTCACCTCGCTCTCGCCGGCGAGCGCCCGCGCGAGCAGCGTCTTGCCGGTTCCGGGCGGTCCGTAGAGGAGGACCCCGCTCGGCGGGTTGGTGTTCGTTACCTCGAACAGCCGCTCGAACTGGATCGGCCACATCACCGCCTCGGTGAGGGTCTGCTTCGCCTCGTCGAGTCCGCCCACGTCGGCGAACGTCGCGCGGGGGGCCTCGGCGACGTACTCCCGCATGGCCGAGGGCTCGACGCTCCCCATCGCCGACTCGAAGTCCGACGCCGTGACCACGAGGTCCTCCCGGTTCGCCCGATCCCTGAGCGCGGCCATCGCCGCCTCCTTCACGAGGGAGGCGAGGTCCGCGCCGACGAACCCGTGGGTCCGCCCGGCGAGCGCCTCGAGATCCACGCCGTCGGCCAGCGGCATCCCCCGCGTGTGGACCTCGAGTATCTCCCGGCGGCCGGCCTCGCCCGGGGCGCCGATCTCGATCTCGCGATCGAACCGGCCGCCCCGGCGGAGCGCGGGGTCGATGCTGTCGACGCGGTTGGTCGCCCCGATGACGACCACCTGGCCGCGGTCCTCGAGCCCGTCGAGCAGCGTCAGCAGCTGTGCGACCAGCCGGTTCTCCATGTCCACCTCCTCGTCGCGCGCCCCGGCGATGGAGTCCAGTTCGTCGATGAAGACGACCGCCGGCTGGTTGCTCGTCGCCGTCTCGAACCGTTCCCGGAGCTCCCGCTCGGAGTCGCCCTTGTACTTCGAGACGATCTCCGGGCCGTTTATGACCTCGAAGTGCGCGTCGACCTCGTTGGCGACGGCACGGGCGATGAGCGTCTTCCCGGTCCCGGGCGGTCCGTGCATCAGGACGCCCTTCGGCGGGTCGATGCCCAGGCGGGCGAACAGCTCCGGCTCGGTCAGCGGGAGCTCGATCATCTCCCGGACGAGTTCGAGCTCCTCGTCGAGCCCCCCGATGTCCTCGTACGTGACTCCGTAGTCGCCCTCCCCGGCGGGCGGACCGCCCGTGACTCCCCCCGCGTCGGGATCGCTCCCCGGCGGGCTCCGGCCGGCGTCGGCGTCGCCGCGGTCCCGCACCGTGGGTTCGACGCCGCTCCTCGACGTTCCCCCCCTCGTATCGGTCCCGGCGTCCGTGTCCTGCGGCCCGTCGCCGCGGGCCGGTTCCCCCTCGTGTCCGACGACGGAGACGTCGGTCCGTTCGGTCACCCGGACGGTACCGCCGGGATCGGTCGCGGTGACGGTCGCGCGGACCCCGAGCCGCTCGAGCCGGACGGTCTCGCCGGCACGGAGCGGTCGGTCGAGCAGGTCGCGGGCCACCGTTCGCCGGAGGTTCTCGTCGGGGACGGACACGGGGACGTCGACGCGCACCTCGGCGGCGTCAGCGACACTGATCGGGCTGACCGTCACCGTGTCGCCGATGGTGACGCCCGCGTTCGCCCGCGTGTCGGCGTCGACCCGAACGATCCCCTCGCCGTCCCGTGTGGGCCACACTTTCGCAACCGTGGGGCGGGCGCCCTCGATGAGGACGGTATCTCCGCTGAGAACGCCGAGCTCGCGCCGTGCGCCCTCCGGAAGGCGAGCGACCCCACGCCCCGCGTCCCGCTTCTGGGCCCCCTGGACAGTGAGCGTCACCGAGCGGTCCCCCGTACTCATGTACCCACGTAGGGAGCGGTCCGCCCATACGTGTTCCGGGGAACGCCGATGCGACGACCGCGTGGGGTTGACGGCCCCCGTGGGTGAGAAACGCCTTTGCCATCCCACGATAGAGTCCCGCGTATGGTGGCCGTAACCGAGCGTGACGACGCGACCTGGTACCGCTGCGAGGAGTGCGGCCTCATGTTCGACGTGCGCGAGGACGCCGAGCAGCACGAGCAGAACTGCGACGCCGAGGAGCCCTCCTACATCCAGTGACCCGCGTCCCGGGAGGGCGTGACTGATACGGTCGTGCGTAGTCCTTTACCGTCGATACCCGACCCTGTCCGGGTTATCGCCGGTAGATCGTTGCGCACGACCGTATGACTCTCCCCGGGACGAACGGGATCGCGGTCGGTGACCGGCTCGCGGATGTCGGAACCGGTCGCACACGCGGGAACGGTTGAAGTCCTCCCCAGCCACAGACGGCGATATGTCCGGGACGTTCGTCGTCGTCGGCGGTGATGCGGCCGGAATGAGCGCCGCGAGCAAGGCCAAGCGCGACGACCCGTCGCTCGACGTCGTCGTCTTCGAGAAGGGCGAGTGGGTCTCCTACGGCGCCTGCGGGATGCCGTACTACGTCGAGGGGACGGTCGATCGACTGGAGGACCTCGTCTCCGTGACCGCCGAGGAAGCGATCGAGGAGCGCGGACTCGACCTCCGCCGGTGGCACGAGGTCACGGCGGTCGACACCGACCGGAACGCCGTCACGGTCCGCAACGAGGACGGCACGTTCGAGCAGCCGTACGACCACCTGTTGCTCTCGACGGGGGCGGCACCGACCCCGCCGCCGGTCGAGGGGGTCGACCTCGACTGCGTGTTCACGCTGAGTTCCCTCGACGACGCCGACGCCATCCGCGAGGCCGTCGAGGCCGGCGGCGTGACGGAGGACGTCGTCGGCGCCTCCCAGGGTGAGGTCGTCGGCTTCCTCCGCGAGCGCGACCCGACGACGGTCGCGATCGTCGGCGGGGGCTACATCGGACTCGAGATGGCTGACGTGCTCCGGTCCCGCGGCGCGCGGGTCCACCTGTTCCAGCGCTCCTCGCACGTGCTCTCGGCGTACGACGAGGGCATCGCGGAGGTCGTCGAGGAGCACCTCCGCGAGGAGGGCGTCGAACTCCACCTCGACGCGGGCGTCGAGCGCATCGAGGGCGACGGCTCGGGCGACGCTCGCGCGGTGGTCGCCGGCGACGGACGCACCGAGGTCGACATGGTGATCCTCGGAACCGGCGTGCGGCCTCGGGCGGAACTGGCCGACGACGCAGGCATCGAGATCGGCGAGACGGGCGCCATCGCCACCGACGAGTACCACCGGACGAGCGACCCTGCCGTGTACGCGGCCGGCGACTGCGCCGAAGTCCGCAACGTCGTCACCGGCGAAGTCGACTACGTCCCGCTGGCGCTGACGGCCAACCGGCACGGCCGGGCTGTCGGACAGACCGTCGCCGGGAAGCCGACAAAGGGCGGTCCGGTGGCGCGGACCGCCATCACGACGGTCGTCGACCTCGAGGTCGCCCGGACGGGCATCACGGACCTCGACGAGGCACGAAAGTACGGCTTCGATCCCGTCTCGCGGACGATCTCCAGCCGGTCACGCTCGGGTTACTACCCCGGCGCGGCCCCCATCACCGTCCGGCTGGTCGGCTGCCGGTCGACCGGGCGGCTCCTCGGAGCCTCCGTCGTCGGGACCGACCGCGCGGGAAAGCGGATCGACACCGTGGTGGCGGCGCTCCACGAGAACGCCACGGTCGCGAACCTCGAACGGTACGACCTCGCCTACGCACCGCCGTTCTCGCCGGTGTGGGACCCCGTACTGACGGCGGCGAAGGTGCTCAACGGCGCCATCGACGCCCCCGACGAGCCGGACGTCACTCCCGGGCCAGAGACGACGTCGGAGTCGGGATCGGGGGCGGAGTGATCGAGCAGGCGACACGCCGCGACCGCGACGCGAGGGGTCGTGTCGCGCTCCCGCTGCTCCCTCGCGGCCGTGTTCAGGTCACGGGCGCGGTGCTCCCGTCATCGTACTTGAACTCTCGGGCAAGGCTGGAGCTCGGTGTGCGGAGAGGTCCGGAGAGAATCATCGGGTGGGACTGAAAGAGGCCGAATCCTACGCGAACCCCGACGACGTAAGTTCGGGGGCTTTCGAGCCGTTCCTGTTTCCAGCGACAGCAGTATCGGATAACGGCTCGAAAGCCCCCGCTCGTTCCAGTCGCGCGGCTCGCTGCGCGCGTTCGCTCCGCTCACGTGCTTACGTCGCCGTGGTTCCCGGAACGAGCGGCCCCTTTCAGTCCCACCCGATGTCTTCGCCCCGGGATCGATCCGAACGCTTCGAGAGGGAACGGCGGCACGGAAGGCAACCTTTAGGCACCGTGCAGGCCGCCACTCGCGCATGACGAACGCCGAGTCCGAGGAGACCGTACTGCTCGTCGGCGGGGGCGGCCGCGAGCACGCCATCGCCCGCGCGGTGGCCGCGAGCGCGGACGCCGCGCTGGTCGCCTGCGCGTCGAACCGGAACCCGGGCATCGCCGCACTGGCCGAGAGCGTCGAGACGCTCGACGAGACCGATCCCGACGCGGTGGTCGACTACGCCGTGCGGGTCGGCGCGACGCTCGCCGTCGTCGGCCCCGAAGTGCCCCTGCAGGCCGGCGTCGCCGACGCGCTCGACGACGCGGGAATCTACGCGTTCGGCCCGCGGGCCGACGAGGCCCGCATCGAGACGGACAAGGCGTTCCAGCGGGAGTTCATGGCCGAACACGACATCCCGGGGACGCCCAGGTTCGAGACGTTCACCGACCCCGAGACGGCGGCCGAGTACGTGTCCTCGGTCGAGGGTGACGTTGCGGTCAAGCCCCGCGGGCTCACCGGCGGCAAGGGCGTCCGGGTCACCGGCGACCAGCTGACCGAGGAGGAGGCCGTCGACTACGTCCGCGAGTCCGGCTACGACGAGTGGGTCATCGAGGAGCGGCTCGTCGGCGAGGAGTTCACGGTCCAGGCGTTCGTCGCGAACGGGGACCTCCGGGTCTCGCCCGCCGTCCAGGACCACAAGCGGGCCTACGAGGGCGACGAGGGACCCAACACCGGCGGGATGGGCTCGTACAGCGACGCCCGATTCGAACTCCCGTTCATGCGCGAGGAGGACTACGACGACGCGGTGGAGATACTCGAGGCCGTCGTCGACGCCCTCGACGGCTACAAGGGCGTCCTCTACGGCCAGTTCATGCTCACCGCCGACGGCCCGAAGGTGGTGGAGTTCAACGCTCGCTTCGGTGACCCCGAGGCGATGAACACGCTCCCGGTACTCGAAACGGAGTTCGTCTCGGTCCTGCGGGCGGCCCGCGAGGGCGAGTCGCTGCCCGAACTCACGTTCGAGGCGCAGGCCACCGTCTGCAAGTACGCCGTCCCCGCCGGCTACCCGACCGATCCGGAGGGGGGGACCCTCGTGCGGATCGACGAGGAGTCCGCGGAATCGGCCGGCGCGCTCCTGTTCTACGCCAGCGTCGACGCCCGCGAGGACGGGATCGACACCACGACCTCCCGGTCGTTCGCCGTTGTCGGCGTCGCCGACAGCATCCGCGAGGCCGAGGAACTGGCCGAGGCCGCCATCGCCCAGGTGGGCGAGGAGGGACTCCGCGTCCGGCACGACATCGGCAAGGCCGATCTCGTCCAGCGACGAATCGACCACATACGCGAACTCAGGGGGGAGTAGGGTCCCGGGTCGAGGCCGGCCATGAGGGTCGCGCGCATCTCGCGTTACACGCCGAGCCGCTCGGCCTGCACGCCGGGCCGATCGGTGCTCCCGGGGAGGTCGAATCGGACGGCAACGACGAACGATCCCGACGCTCCCGTACCGAGATCGGGCACCTTGACCGGCGTTCGTCTCCCTGCCTCCGTCGACCGGGTCATCACCCGGGCGGGTGGTGGCTGGACCGCTCTCGAGACGCTTATTTCCCACCCCGAAGTACCGGCGGATGATGAGGGCGGTGTGGCCGGCCCTCCACACGGGAACGCATGCGGGTGTCTGGGGCGCGGTCGAGGTGCTGTTCGCCCTCGCCGTTCTCGCGGTCGCCGTCGCGCTCGTCGCGGCGCTGCTCGGAAGGGCCAGCGGCACCCCCGAGGCGCGGCTCGTCGCGGCGTTCGCCCGCAGTGGGGAGCGTGATCGTCGGAGGCCGTCGGGTCGGAACGGCGGCCGATCCGTCGACGAACGCGGCGAGTGACCAGCGAGTGACCGACGAGCCACTGGCGACCGACCGGCGACTCACGCATCTTTTGTCCGTCGCCCCTCTACCGGGAGGCAGTGACAGACGCAGACGAGACGACGGGCGCGCGCGGCGGGACTGACGACGATACGGGGGGTACCTCGGCGACCGACTCGGCGCGCCTCCTCGAGATAGACACGTTCTACGACGTGCTCGAGGACCAGACCCGCCCGCTGGCCACGGCGACGGAGGTGGCCTCGGCGCTCGACTGCACGCAGGCGGAGGCCCACGACGCGCTCTCGCGACTCGCCGAGGAGGGTCGCGTCGAGTCGCTCGACGTCGAGACCGACCCCGTCGTCTGGTACCCCGCCGACTGGAAGGAGACGCAGGACCGCGAGCGGGTGGTCGTGTTCCCGAACCGCCGGGAGGCCATCGTCGACCGCCCCTCGCAGTTCACCCGGGCACAGCTCTCGCAGTTCGCCCACCTGGTCGACACGAACCGCGACGAGGGCTACCTCTACCGCGTCCGTGAAGCCGACGTGTGGCGGGCACCCCACGAGACGTTCGAGGCTCTGGAGCGGACGATGCGGCAGGCGCTCGGCGGCCGGTACGACGCCCTCGAGGGGTGGGTCCGCGACCAGTGGGAGCGCGCCCGGAAGTTCCGGCTCTACACCCACGAGGACGGCTACGCGGTCCTAGAGGCCGAGAGCGCCGAACTCCTCGGAAACGTCGCCGAGCCGAAGCTCGACACCGGCGTGCTCCGCGCGCGCATCTCCGACACGGAGGCGTGGGTCGCGGAGTCGAAGACGGCCGAACTCAAGCGCACGCTCTACGAGGCGGGCTACCCGGTTCGTGACGACCGACAGCTCGAGGAGGGCGACGCGCTCCCCGTCGAACTGGAGCTCGAACTCCGACCCTATCAGCGCGACTGGATGAGCCGGTTCGTCGACGCGAAGTCGGGCGTGCTCGTCGGGCCGCCGGGATCGGGCAAGACCGTCGCGGCGCTCGGCGCCATGGCGGCCATCGGCGGGGAGACGCTCGTGCTCGTCCCTTCGCGGGAGCTCGCCGAGCAGTGGCGCGACCAGGTCCTCGCGCACACCTCCCTGACCGCCGAGCAGGTCGGGCTCTACCACGGGGGCGAGAAGAACGTCCGTCCGGTCACGATCGCCACCTACCAGACCGCCGGGATGGACCGCCACCGGATGCTGTTCGAGGAGCGGCGGTGGGGACTGATCGTCTACGACGAGGTCCACCACATCCCGAGCCCGCTGTTCCGCCGGAGCGCGGACCTGCAGTCCAAGCACCGTCTCGGGCTCTCGGCGACGCCGATTCGGGAGGACGACAGCGGGAGGGAGATATTCACCCTCATCGGCCCGCCCATCGGGACGGACTGGGAGGCGCTGTTCGAGGCGGGCTACGTCGCCGAGCCGGAGGTGGAGATCCGGCTGATACCGTGGGCCTCGGGAACCCACCGGAACGAGTACGGCAGCGCGGAGGGTCACGAGAAGCGCCAGCTGGCGGCGATGAACCCGGCGAAGGCCGAGGAGATACGCGAGATACTCCGGGGCCATCCGGGCGAGAAGGCGCTGGTGTTCGTCGAGTTCATCGAGCAGGGTGACCGGCTGGCCGGGGAGCTCGGCGTGCCGTTCGTCAGCGGGGAGACGCCCCACGCCCGCCGGCGGGAACTGTTCCGGGAGTTCCGGCAGGGGCCCCGGGACGTGCTGGTCGTCTCGCGGGTGGGCGACGAGGGGCTCGACCTGCCGAACGCCGAACTCGCCATCGCCGCGTCCGGGCTCGGCGGCTCGCGGCGACAGGGCGCCCAGCGGGCCGGGCGGACGATGCGCCCGGTCGGGCGCGCCCGGATGTACGTGCTGGCGACCCGGGGGAGCAGGGAGGAGGACTTCGCCCGCCAGCGGATGCGCCACCTCGCCGGCAAGGGGGTCAGGGTCCGCGAGACCGAAAGCGTCGCGTGGGCGGCCGACCCCGGGGGCACCGGGACGACCGCGAGCGGGCCGGCGGACGCGACCGACGAAACCGGGTGAGGGGCGAACGAGTTCGACGCCAAGTATAAGTGCGGAGTTCGAGAACGACCGGCATGGCGATAGACCCGCAGTTCGAGCAGAACCGGGAGCAGGTGGACGAGCACAACGGGCACAAGGTGTGGGGGCCGGTCGACGAGCCGGAGCAGCTCGGCATCCACGGAACCCACGTCGCCGTCGACTTCGACATCTGTATCGCGGACGGGGCCTGCCTCGAGGACTGCCCGGTCGACGTGTTCGAGTGGGTCGACTCCCCCGGCCATCCCGAGAGCGAGATCAAGGCCGACCCCGCCCACGAGCCCCAGTGCATCGACTGCATGCTCTGCGTCGACGTCTGTCCCGTCGACGCCATCGACGTCGACCCCGGCCGCTCGGACCGCACCTGAACACCGGCCGCTCGGACCGCACCTGAAGCGCACGTCGGGACCCCACGGACCGGTTCGCTGGAACACCCGCCCTCCGGGAACGATTCCTCGCCCAGCCGCGCGTCCCCGAGAGTCCATGCTGCCGGGAACGAAGGAACACCTGCTGCCGGGGGCGAGGGGTCACTTTCCGCCGGATACGAGGGGCCGCGGCTCGGCCGGGCGACCGCCGGAACCCGGGGCGGGCGTGGCCATGAGAGTCACGGAAGGGGCGGAAGGAGATACTAAGACCTATTACTCTCGGGGACCGGAGGGCCGGTAGACGCCATCAATGCACACAGTTACACTAACCAAGGGCGTCCCCGACTTCCGCGAGGGGCAGGTGTCCTTCGACGAGGACGGCCACCTCAAGCGCGGGGAGACGCCGACGGTGATGAACCCGAACGACAGGCACGCCCTCCGGGCGGCCCTCCAGACCAAGGTCCGGCACGGGGGACGGATGAGCGTGATGAGCATGGGCCCGCCCGGGTACAAGGAGGTCCTCCAGGAGGCGATGGAGTCGGTGTACGCCGACGACCTCTACATTCTCTCGGACCGGGAGTTCGCCGCCGCGGACACGTGGGCGACGGCGATCACCCTCTCCTCGGGGCTCTCGCAGTTCGAGGAGCACCCCGACCTCGTGTTCGCGGGGTTCAAGACCGCCGACGGGGAGACCGGCCACACCGGCCCACAGACCTGCTGGTGTCTGGATATGCCGATGGTCACCCACGTGATCGCCATGGACATCGACGAGGAGGCGGGGCGTTCGTCGTCGCCGACCCCGAGTTCGACCCCTCCTACCGGACCGCCGGCGAGCGGCTCGCCCACAAGGACCTCCGCGCGGAGACCCGGGAGCGGGCCGAGGAGTTCGAGGACCACCTCACGACCTGGGACCACACGGACCTCAACCTCGACCCGGACTTCGTGGGGCTGGACGGCTCGCCGACCATCGTCGAGTCGGTCGACCCGATCCCGAAAGCGCCCGCCGAACGGGAGGCGACGATGATCACGCCCGAGGACACGGACGGGATGAACGACGTGCTCGAGGAACTCGCGCCGTACGCCGCCGACTGATACCATGACTCTAAACCCGAACGACTACACGATACAGGAACTCGGACCGGAACTAAACGACATCGAGGACGTCTCGGAGCTCGAGGAGATCCTCCAGAAGGAGCACCGCGGGGAGAACCGCCAGGGGGCCATCGCCCTCATCGAGAGCCGTATCGAGAAGTTCTCCGAGGACGAGGACGAGGACGAGGAGGACGGCGAACTCGACCTCGCGGGGATGAGCGTCGCGGACATCGGCAACGAGATCCGCTCAATCGACGAGGTCGAGGAGCTCGAGGCGCTGATCGAACAGGAGGAAGCGGGCGAGGACCGCGACAGCGTAAAGCGGCTGATCAACCAGCGCATCGACTCCGTCCAGGGGAGCGACGAGGACGAGGACGAGGGCGAGGAGGCCGACGAGGAGCCCCGAACCCCCGAGGAGCGTCACCCCGACCTCGACCACCCGACCGCGGACAAGCAGCACGTCCGAGCGCTCGAGGACGGCGTCTACGAGGACATGTGGGTCTACTGTGAGATCCAGCAGGACGAACTCCTCGACGTCTCCAAGGAGATGCTCGGGAAGGCCCGCGAGCTGATGGACGAGTACAACGAGGAGCACGACACCGACGAGCGGGTCGTCGCGGTCGTGATGGACGACGACGCCGAGCGGCTGGCCGAACAGACAATCGAGTACGGCGCGGACCTCGCGGTCTACGTCGAGGACGACCGGCTCGACCGGTTCCGGCACAAGCCGTTCACGGAGATATTCTGCGACGCGGCCCGCGGCGCCGACCATCCCTACGGGCGGGCAGACCGTCAGGAGGATCCCTGGCGCGACTACGACGAGCCCCGGTACACCGTGTTCCCGGCGACGAACAACGGGCGGGACCTCTCGGCGCTGGTCCAGGCCGAACTCGACTCCGGACTGGCGTCGGACTGTTCGGATCTCTACATCACGAGCGCGATGATCTCGAACCCGGCCAAGACCGGCGAGCCGGGGACGAACAGGGAGTTCGAGCGCGTCCTGCACATGAAGCGTCCGGACTTCTCCGGGTTCGAGTACTCGACTATCCTCTGTCTGGACAAGCCCGACCGGGAGTTCCACCCGCAGGGCGCCTCGGTCATCCCGGGGAGCTTCGATATCCCCGACCCGGACCCCGAGCGCGAGGGCGAGGTGGTCGAACACGAGATGCCGCTCTCCGGGGACTGGTTCGACGTCGACGTCACCGAGCACGACCAGCTCGACAGCGGGGTCGACCTCACCGGCAACGACGTGATCGTCGCGCTCGGGCGCGGCATCGGGTCGGACCCGACGGAGGGGATCGAGCTCGGGCTCGATCTGGTCGACGCGTTCGAGGAGGCCGACCTCGGGCTCTCGCGTGGCGTGATCACGGCCTCCTACCAGTTCGACGGCCACGTCGAGCAGTACGTCACCGAGGAGCGACAGATCGGCGAGTCGGGTCAGGTCGTCGAGCCCGACGTCTACATCGCCGCCGGCATCTCCGGGGCGGTCCAGCACAAGGTCGGGATGGACGAGTCGGATACCATCGTCTCGATCAACGAGGACCCCGAGGCGGACATCCGGGGGTTCACCGACTACTTCATCGAGGGGGACCTGTTCGAGGTGCTCCCCGAGCTGACCGAGGCCGTCGGGAGCGGTGAACTGGACGTCGCGGCCGTGGCAGACGGGGGGCGGGCCGATGACTGAGGCCGAGCAGGAGCACTACGAGGCGGTCGTCGTCGGTGCCGGGCCGGGCGGGGCGGCCGCCGCGGCGCGGCTGGCCGACGCGGGCGTCGAGACGCTCGTCCTCGAGCGCGGGGTCGACGCCGGCTCGAAGAACGTCTCCGGCGGCGTGATCTACGCCGAGGAGTCCGCGCCGTACACCATCGACAACCTGTTCCCCGGGTTCCGCGATGCCGCGACCGAGCGGCCGGTCACGACCAACTACATCCACAACATCGCCGGCGACAGGGTGAAGACGATCGACATCTCGGAGCTGCACCACCACGACACCGAGTGGGCCGACGCGGTGCTCCGACGGAGGATGGACTCCTGGCTGGCCGAGCGGGTCCACGAGCGAACCCGCGAGACCGGCGGCGGCCTCCTGACGGACGTCCGGGTCAACGGCCTCCTTCGCGAGAAGGGGGAGATCGTCGGGGTGACCTGCGACGAGATCGACCCGATCCGCGCCGATATCGTCGTCGCGGCCGACGGGGTCAACTCCGAACTGGCCCGCGACGCCGGGCTGATGGACTGGGAGGAGCCCGAGGAGTGGTTCCAGGGCGTCAAGGCCGTCGTCGACATGCCCGCCGGCGTCATCGAGGAGCGGTTCGGCATCGGCCCCGACGAGGGCGAGGCCCACCTGTTCTCCGGCGACCTCTACGATGGGGTCCGCGGTGGCGGGTTCCTCTACACCAACCGGGACTCGCTGTCCATCGGGAACGTGTTCCACCTCGACAGCATCGTCGAGGAGCGCGCGGAGGTCTCGGACCTGCTCGACGCGCTGCTGACCCACCCGCTGCTCGGCCAGTGGCTCGACGAGGACTACGTCGAACTGGAGTACTCGGCGAAGCTCGTGCCCGACTCGAAGAAGGTGGCTCACCGGTCGCCCCACCGCGACCGGCTCGTCCTCGTGGGCGACGCCGCTGGACAGATGCAGGCCCAGGGGCCGATCATCAAGGGGATGAACCACGCGGTGACAGCGGGCGCGCTCGCCGCCGAGGCGTTCGTCGACGCGAAGGGCCGGGGGCGGGCCCACTCCGCCGGCGAGCTCTACGAGCGCAAGCTCGAGGAGGAGGGCGTCATGTCCAAACTGCGGCCGCCGGCCTACCGCGTCTCGAGCGCCGTCGCCGAGAACGACGGGGTCACGGATCTGGTCGACACGGTGGCGACGTCCGTGGTCGGTCGGATGGGGATGCGCGCCATGGAGGGCACCGTCGAGCGGCTCTTCAACTCGCCGCTGATGATGAGCGTGCTCCCGGACACGAGTTCGGCGTACGTGACGGTCCCGACCGTCCTGGCGGAGGAGCTGGGCGAACGGGTCACCGAGGAGAACCACGTCGAGCCGCCGGACCTGGCCGACCGCATCGGCGACCTGACCTACGACGTGGGCGAGCCCCACATCGAGGTCAAGGACCGCTCGTGGGAGGCCAGCGGCGCCGCGGTCACCGCTTGCCCGGTGAGTTCGATGGACTACGGCGGCGGCTGCTACCGGGCCGAGACGGTCCGGACGAACGGCCACGAGGAGCGGGTCGTCAGCCTCGACACCCAGCCCTGCGTCGAGTGTGGCACCTGCGCGATCGTCGCGGACACCGAGTGGACCCACCCGAGCGGCGGGAAGGGCGTCGAGTACGAGCAGGGGTAGCATGAGCCGCTACGCCGAGCACATCGCGGAGCTCCACGAGCGGGCCCGCCTCGACGAGCGGGCGTTCTCGCCCCCGGCGGACCCGCCGGCCGAGGACGAGGCGATGGGCTACCTCCGCGAGGGGTTCGGCGAGTGCGTCGCGGTCTACCTCGACGCCCGGACGGGCGGTCCCCCGGTCCGCTTCGGGACCCGGGAGTTCGACCGGCTCGAGGGCGCGATGAACACCTGGCTCTCGCTGTACGCCCGGTGTCACGGCGTCGACCTCGACGCGGCGTTCACCGTGCGGACCGCCGCGGAGGTGCTCGTCGACACGCACGACGTGGCCCAGACCGCGGCGGTGCTCACCCACGTCCCCGAGCGCGACGGCGAGCGGGCGGCCGCCCGGGAGCGCGAGTCCGGCGAGCTACCGGGCTCCGGGACGGCGCCGGCCGACGGCTGAACCGTCCACGGGTCGACCCTGCCCGGAACAACCCTTATGTGACGAGTCCTGCTACTCGGTGTCATGCGATTCTCCGACGAGCTCGAGTTCGGACACCGGGGCCGGCAGGAGGTCTACGACTACGTCGAGCGACACGGCGCGGTCGGCTACGAGCAGGCCCGGCGTGCCCTCGGGATGACCCCCGAGGAGTTCGGTGCCCACGTCACCGTCCTCGCCCGCGAGGGGATCCTGGACCACGACCGGGAGACCGAGGAGATCCGGGTCGCCTTCGAGGACGAGGGCGCCGAGACCTACGAGACCGACGTCCGGTTCGCCATCCGACAGGCCCGCGAGGAGGACGACGACGCGCTGGTGTCGGTCATCCGAGACTCGCTGACCGACGACCGGTACATCGTCGGGGAGAGTCTCGCGGACGTGATCGACCACGAGGAGGTGCTGTTGCGACACAACGAACTCCAGTCCCGCGTGGCGTTCGTCGCCACCATCGAGGGGCAGGTCGTAGGATGGGTCCACCTCGACCGCCCCGAGCAGGAGGCGCTCGCCCACACCGCGACGCTCACGGTCGGCGTCCACCGGGAGCACCGCGGGCACGGCATCGGCGAGCGGCTCCTGGAGCGGGGCCAGCGGTGGGCCGAAGCGGTGGGCACCGAGAAGCTCTACAACACCGTCCCGGCGACCAACGAGGCCGCCATCGAGTTCCTCTCCGAGCGGGGCTGGGAGACCGAGGCCGTCCGCGGGGACCACTACCGGATCGACGGGGAGTACGTCGACGAGGTCATGATGGCCTATCATCCCTGAACGGTCCGGATACTCTCCCCTCCGTTCCGACCGTTTTCAGGGGAACTCCCCCTCGGCGTCCTCGAGCGGCTCGGCCACCACCCCGTCCTGCTGTGCGATGACCCGCGCGTGGGCCGCGCACACCTCCCGCTGGCCCGCCCACGGGACGTGGAGCCTGACCGCGACCGGTCGATCGCAGTCCTCCTCGGCACACTCGGTCATGTCCGGGAGGACGTGTTCGAGTCGCATATACTGTCGGCCCCGGGCCTGCGTCCTCGATACGAAAGGGGGGCCGGACCGGAATCAATCGTCGGCCGGGGTCCCGGTGCCGGTCGCGCCGGAACCCGTCGCCCGCGCGACCGTGCGCTCGTTGCTCGCGACCCAGCTCAGGAGCAGGTACGCGAGGGCGTACTTCGCGCCGATGTCGAGGATCGAGTAGCCCCACGAGGTGAGCGCGGCCGAGTCGACGAGCGCGAGCCCCTCGATGCCGACCGCCCAGACGATCGGGTAGCCGAGCCACAGCACCACCGTCAGCCCCCGGAGGGTGGAGAAGATCCCGTCGGTCCCGGCCGCGCGGGCGTCATCCGGCCACTCCGCGAGCAGGGCGTACAGGACCACCACGAAGAACGCGCAGCTGACGGCGTAGAACGCCCACCGGAGCGCGTGAGAGGAGGTGATCAGCGCCGCCGCCAGACCGGTCACGCACATCCCGACGTCGGCGGCGATGACCACGAACAGGTCGGCGACGTCGACGTCGGCGAGGAGCCCGAGCGCCAGCAGTATCATCGGTGTCGAGAGCGTCCACGTGAGATACCGACCCCACTGGCTGAGTACCTCCTGTCCGCCGAGCGCGTGTCCGGCCGGCATCTCGATCAGGCCCATCGTGAGCCCCGAGGCCAGCGCCAGGTAGCTGGAGATCGACACCAGCGGGATCATGATCGTCGCTCCGAAGATCAGCCGCGCGCGCGACTCCCGGACCGTCCGGGCCATGTACACGAAGAGCAGGGCCGACAGCCCCGCCAGCGCGATGTTCGCCCACAGCGATGCGTTCAGCAGCGTGTCGTTCCGTATCCGGCCCAGTACCTCGCCCTGTGCCGTCTGCAGGGGCAGCAGCGTCCCCGCCGCTATCGCCGTTTCGGTGGCCATCAGTTCGGACATACCCGGCTACGACGGGTCGGGGATCGGGCATAAAGATAACAAAACCATCAACAAGCGCCGGTTAATTCGAAGAAGTCGAATAAACTGAGGAAAATCCGTGTCGTGTCGAGCGATACGCGGTCGTCCGGTTGATCCGTGGAATTTTTCGCGACGTCCGGGCGAGGCGTCCCGTCGGGTTCGGGCGGTTTCGTGCGGTTCTGTCGGTCGAGGATACACACCTGGGGGTCGCCCGGTCAGTACGCCACGACCAGCACCGTTCCCAGGAGGACGAGGCCGGTCAGCATCGCCTGTGCGACGGCGGAGGCGAGCATTCCGACGGTCGCGTAGGCGGCAACTCTCGCGCTGGCCTCGACGTCGTCGTTCTCGCGGTAGGTGAGGAGGAAGACGGTGCCCGCGACCCCGATGAGGAGGCCCACGGGTCCCGCGAGGAGCGTGAGCGGGAGGGCGACGGCGGCGGCCGCCAGCGTCGTCCGGGTCGAAGCCCCGCCCGCGGAGGCCGAAACCGCCCCGCCGAACCAGTCCAGAACCAGCGCCAGCAGCGCGAGTCCGAGCAGGCCCGCGAGGACGAGCGCGCCGGGGTCGGCGTACCCCGTGTGCCACCAGTAGAGCAGGACGCCTCCGACTGAGAACGCCGCACCCGGGACGAGCGGGAGGAGGCTCCCGACGACCGCGAGCAGGCACAGCGCAAGGGCGAGGGCGACGACCGGATCGAACCCGAGAACCGCCGTCATCGGTAGCGGTCCGCCTCCTCCAGCGCCGCGTCGGTCCCGTAGTGCTCGACCAGCGGTCGGTAGGCGTCGCCGAGCGAGCGCATCGCCTCGCGCCGCGAAACGTACGGTCCCGCCTCGGCGACCCGGTCCCACGACCGCGCCTGTAGCACCTTCCGGACGAGGAGCCGTTCGTCGTCCCCGTCTACGTCGACCGCTCGCCCGATCAGGTGTCTCAGGGCGAGTTCCCGGAACGGGCGCGGCGCGGCGTCGTAGAGGCCGGGCCCGAACGCCCCCGCCGCGACCGTTCGCCATTCGCGGTCCGTGAGGTCCGGATCGCCTCCCGGTTCCGGGGCCGTCGGGCCCTCCGATCCCGCAGTCGATGCCATCTGGCTCGCTGTCGAGCTCTGGGATCTCACTGTCGAGGTCTTCGACCTCGCTGTCGCCGCGAGCGTCTCCCGGACCACGTCCGGGTCGGCGTCGTCGAGGGCGTCCGCGAGCACCGATCCGACCCGCCGCCGGAACCAGGCGGCGGTCCGGTCGTGGAGGTCGCGGCCCGCGTCGGTCAGCGGCCGGGCCATCAGCGCCGAGTACTCACCCGAGGCCTCGTTCCGGGTGGTCGAGAGGTGGAGCGTCCCGAACCCGTTGTCGGCCCAGAACCGGAGCAGCCGGGGCGTCGCCCCGTATCCCACGCCGAGGTAGTCGACGCCGGGTCCGATCCCGCCCGGCCAGTCGAACCCCTCGGCTCGGGCCTCGGCCACGACCTCCCCGAGCAGCCGGGAGCCGAGGCCCCGAGAGCGGACCGCCGGGTGGGTGGCGATCCGGAGCACGCGGAGCCCGACCGGGGCGCCCGCGGCCTCGTCCCGTAGCTGCGAGGTGAGCACGTCCGGGAGCATGTTCCCACGGACGCGCTCGCCCTCGTACATCCGGCGCCGGCGCTCGGCCGAGAGTCCGCCCTCGCGGGCGAGGAGGGCGACGCAGACGATCCGGTCCTCGTAGGTGAGCGCGCGGACGGCGACGTTCGGCGCGTCGAGCAGCCGCGCGAGGTCGTCCGGCTCCGTGCGGTAGTGAGCGAGCACGAGCAGGCCGAACGCCTCGCGGAGCCGGTGCTCGTCCTCGAGCAGCGTCTCGGCCTCGAGTGCGGCGTACTCGCAGTCGGCCGGCGTCGCCCCCGCGACGAGCTTGTCGACCGCCGGCCGGGCGTCGAGCAGCAGCGCCCGGAACGCCCACGTCTCGACCGGATCCCCGGCGGCGTACCGGATGGGGTCGGTCATCGTGGCGTCCACCACGTCGCGGTCGCTCGCGGCCAGCCGGTCCCGGAAGCGGACGTCGAACCCCCTCCCGGCTCCCTCGTAGCCGTGGACGGTGGTGGCGAACGCGAGCGCGGCGTCCGCGTCGAGAAAGCCCTCCAGCAGTCTGACGGGGAGCGCCGCCGCCTCGTCCACGATCACGGCGTCCGGCTCCTCCGGCAGGTCGGTCGCCGCCGTCGGACGACGGAACCGGACCCGACCGCCCCCGGCGGCCGAGAGGACGTGCCGGTCCTCGTCGTGCTCGGCGAGCACCCCGAGGGCGTCGAGGAGTTCGCGCGCCCGGTCGAACACCTCGGCGGCGTTTCGGTAGCCCGGGGTCGTCACGAGCACGTCCTGCCCCTCGGCGGCGAGCGCCCCTGCCGCCAACCCGGCCGCGCTCGACTTCCCCCGGCCCCTG
This sequence comes from Halobacteriales archaeon QS_5_70_15, assembly GCA_003022005.1. The sequence continues at coordinate 15,536 of PXRQ01000054.1, read as the reverse complement.
TCCGCCGAGACGACGACGGCCGCCCCGGGGTCGCGGAGCGCCTCGAGCGCCGCCAGCGCCCCGTGCTGGTCGCCGGTCAGGCAGGCCTCGTACGCCGCGGGCGGGAAGGCCGCGTCGGCCGGGGGTCCCAGGCAGGGGGAGTTCCGCCGCCGGGGGGCCGGATCGGTGAGACCGTCGCGTTCGACGGTCCCGCGGTCGGCGTCGACGACGGCGATGCCACGGTGCTCCCGGAGGGTCCGGACGAGGCGTCGGCGGAACCGTCCGGTCACGGCGTCGACGCCGAACGGCGGGACGGCGAGGCCGTCGTCGAACCCGTCGCGGCGGTCCGGCCACCGGTCGAGCGGGGGCACGACCAGCACGAGGAGACCGCCACCGTCGACGGCGCCGACGGCCCGGCCGAGCGCGTTCGGCCGCGTCTCGTCGTGGCAGTCCAGGACGACCGCGTCGCGGGTGGTCCCGAGCAGTTCGCCGCTCCGGTCGAGCGGGAGGTGCGTCGCGTCGAGACCCTCCACGCGGCGTCCCGAGAGTGCGACCGTCCCGCCGCCGTCGATGCCGGCGACGTCGAGCAGTACCCCCGCGAGGTCACGGGTCGTCTCCCGCCCCCCGGCGAGGACGAGGAGCCGTCGCTCGTCCGTGTCGCGGGCCTCCGCGGACAGCGCCCTGACGGCGTCGGCGACCTCCCTTGTCACTGGCGGGGAGTGGGTGTGGAGGCACAAGGGACCGTCGGTCCGGGCGGTCCGTTGGTGGGCGGCCGTGCGGGCGGGTGCCAGGGTCGAACGCGTTCGAAAGCGCTTATACGTCCCCGATATCTACTGAGTGGTACAGCCCGCGCGGGGCTGTGATGCTCCTAGCCTCTCAAGGACGACGCGCCACGCGGCGCACGGGCGAGAGCCCGGACGGCGGGGGAGCGCGAGCCCGCGCGCGGGAGGTGAACACATCATGTCAGTTTACGTCGATTTCGACGTCCCGGCGGACCTCGAGGAGGACGCCCTCGAAGCGCTCGAGGTCGCCCGGGACACAGGGTCGGTACGGAAGGGAACGAACGAGACGACCAAGGCCGTCGAGCGGGGCAACGCGGTGCTCGTGTTCGTCGCCGAGGACGTCCAGCCGGAGGAGGTCGTGATGCACCTGCCGGACCTCAGTACGGAGAAGGACGTCCCGTACGTGTTCGTCGGCACGCAGGACGACGTCGGCCACGCGGCCGGCCTGGAGGTCGGGTCGGCCGCCGCGGCCATCGTCGACGCCGGCGACGCCCGCGAGGACGTCGACGACATCGCCTCGAAGCTCGAGGAACTCCGATAGGACCATGAGTGCAGAAGAGGAGTCCGGTTCGACCGCCGCCGAGGTCATCGAGATCGTCGGCAAGACCGGGATGCACGGCGAGGCCATGCAGGTCAAGTGCCGCATCCAGGAGGGCGGCAACCAGGGACGCATCATCGCGCGGAACGTGCTCGGCCCGGTTCGCGTGGGGGACGTGCTCCAGCTCCGCGAGACGGCCCGCGAGGCCGACGGCATCGGGGGGCAGTAGATGGTCAGCACGCGAACCTGCGACTTCAGCGGGGAGGACATCGAGCCCGGGACGGGCATCATGTACGTCCGGAACGACGGGACCGTCCTCCACTTCAAGGACCGCAAGGCCGAGAAGAACTACTTCATGGGTCGCGAAGCGCGCGACCTCGAGTGGACGGAGGCCGGCCGACGGGCGAAGGAAACCCGCCGCCCGGTGGAGGCGGAGGCCGAGTCCGAGCCCGAGCCCGAGTCCGAGCCCGAGCCCGAGTCCGAGCCCGAGCCCGAGCCGGAGGTCGAGGCCGACGGGGAGCCGGCCGGGACGCCGGACCTCGAGGCCGCGGAGGCCGAAGACGAGTCCGAGAGCGAGGAAGCCGAGAGCGAGGCGACCGGAACCGAGGCCGGGGAGGACGACGAGGAATGAGCCGGGACGAGCGGACGTTCGTGATGGTCAAGCCCGACGGCGTCCAGCGCGGCCTGATCGGCGACATCGTCTCCCGGTTCGAGGACTCGCCGAGGAGCACTACGGCGAGCACGAGGGGAAGCCGTTCTTCGAGGGGCTCGTCGAGTTCATCACCTCCGGCCCCGTCTTGGCGATGGCCTGGGAGGGCGCCGACGCCACCCGGCAGGTCCGGAAGATGATGGGCGAGACCGACCCCGCCGACTCCGCGCCGGGGACCATCCGGGGCGACTACGGCCTCGACCTCGGTCACAACGTCGTTCACGGTTCGGACCACGAGGACGAGGGCGCCAACGAGCGCGAGATCGCGCTGTTCTTCGACGACGACGAACTCGTCGACTGGGAGAGGGACAGCGCCGAGTGGGTCTACGAGGACTGACTACGGCCGTCCACGCCCACGCGACGGAGCCGGTCACCGCCGCCGCCGTCCTCGCCGAACCCGACCGATCGGCGCTACCACCGTCCCCCGACGACGGGTGACGGAACCGACGGAAGCGGGGGATCGCCGTCCCCGGTTGACCGACGATGATCGGCTGTCGTACCACGAGCGTCGGCACCGTGCGCCGAACCGCGACGCGGACCGCGGCTCCCGTCCGCGGGGCCGCGCCCGGTAGCCAGCTGTGGCCGCCCGGTCCGGAGGTTGATCACTCGGTCCGCGTGTCCCGCCCGGTTCGCCGCTGGACGCGGGGGCGCGGCGCGGTACGGCCTCGTCCGTCCCGGAACTCGCCGTCTCTCGCTCCCGAGGCACGGGTCCGCGGCCCCGCTACGTTCCGGTCGGCGCGAGGCACACCCCGTCGACGTCGAACCGCTCCCCGACGGCCCGGAGTTCGCGCTCCACCGCCGCGGGGTCGGCGTCCCGCCTCTCGGCCACCGCCAGCACGACGTCCGGGTCGTCCGGACCGTCGACCGTGACCCACCGCCACCGCCACGGCGGCCGGGCACCGCTGTCGCTCATGCGTGCGAGCAGGTGTCGTGGCCTCACAGGGTTTTCACCGGCTCCGGCCGGTCGGCGGACGTGGACGACCACCGGGAGTACCTCCGGGAGAACCGCGAGCACTGGGAGGAACTCGCCGAACTCCACCCGGACACCGAGTTCTACGACGTGGCATCGTTCCTCGAGGGGGAGACGAGCCTCCTGCCGCTCGAAGGCGAGGAACTCGGTCCGCTCGTGGAGGAGGGCACGACGCTGCTCCACCTCCAGTGTCACTTCGGGATGGACACCCCGCCGTCGAGACGGCCCTCGACGACCGAGCCGAGTTCGTCGAGGCCGACGTCTACGACCTCCCCGACGCCCTCGATGGGGAGTTCGACGTCGTGTTCACCTCCTACGGCGTGCTCCCGTGGCTGCCGGACCTCGAGGGATGGGCGGGAGTGGTCGAGCAGTACGTCGCTCCGGACGGGACGTTCTACGTCGCCGAGAACCACCCGTTCACCCTGTGTCTGAACGAGGAGTCCGGACCCGGGGGTTTCGGTTCGCGTACCCCTACTTCGGCGGCGAACACGTCGAGTTCGACGTCGACGGGAGCTACGCCGACCCGGACGCCACCCTCGAACACACCCGCACCCACGAGTTCTCGCACTCGATGGGCGAGATACTGACGGCGCTCCTGGGGACGGACCTCGAACTCGAGTTCGTCCGCGAACACCCGTGGTCGGAGTTCCGACAGCTGACCGGGATGAAGGCCGACGAGGAGGGCCGCTGGTGGCTCCCCGGGCTCGAACACGACCTGCCGTTCCCGTTCTCGGTCCGGGCGCGGATGCCCGCGCGAGGGCCGACGGAACCGGACGGCAACACGCGCCGGACCCGAACGGCGTCTCGGGCCTCGGCCCGCCACCGAATCCGTGGCGGCGGAACCGCCACGCGGTTCACCCGCCGAGTGAGCGAAGCGAACGGGGCGCAGTTTTTCCCCACGTTTTTCCAAGGAGTGGTGCCCGCAGCGCGCCGAAGGCGCGCGAGGACACCCGACGCCGGAAAAAGTGGTTAGTCGTCGGCTGGTGCCTCGGCGCCCGCGTAGCCGACGTCGATCTCGCCGGCGTCGAGTTCGGCCTCCACCTCGCGGGCGGCGGTCACCATGTTCTCCATCTTCCGGTAGGCGGCCTCCCGGGGGAGGAGCTTCACGCCGCAATCGGGCGAGACGGTGAGCCGCTCCGGCGGGACCACCTCGAACCCCTTCTCGATGTTGCGCTTTATCTCCTCGACGGTTTCGACCTCGGCGGAGTGGACGTCGACGACCCCGAGCGCGAGGTCCTTCGTGAACTCGTGCTCGGTGAACACGGGGAGCTGGTCGAAGTCGCCGTTCGTGAGTTCGAGATCGTACTCGTCGACGGGGAACTCGAGCATCTCGGGGTAGATGCGCGAGTAGTCGCCGTAGCAGACGTGCAGACCGAGCCGCACGTCCTCGGGGATCCCGTCGGCGATCCGTTCGAGGGTCTCGCCGACGGTGGCGTGGTCATCGGGGGTCGTGGCGAGCGCCGGCTCGTCGATCTGGACGTAGCGGGCGCCGGCCTCGACCAGCGTCTCCACCTCGAGGTTCACGAGTTCGGCGAGGTCGTAGGCGAGCTCCTCCTCGGAGTCGTACGCCTCGTTGAACGACCAGTTCGCCAGCGTGTACGGCCCGGTGATCGGGACCTTGACGGGGTGAGTAGCCACGGAGGAGGTGAACTCGAACTCGTCGATCAGCCACGGCTCCTCGTACTCGACCTCGGAGACGACGGATGGCTTGTCGAAGTAGTTGTGGCCCCAGACTTTGACGGGCCCGTTGAACTCGTAGCCGGCGATGCGGTCCGCGAAGTACTCCACCATCTCGTTGCGCCGCATCTCCCCGTCGACGACGACGTCGAGGTCGGCCCGCTCGTGCTCCCCGGTGATGAGCCGGGCGGCGTCGTCCTTGGCCTCCTGCCAGTCCTCCTCGTCGAAGTCGTCGCCTTCCTCGTAGCGGTCGCGGGCGCGGTTGAGCCACGTCGGCTTCGGGTACGAGCCGACGACCGTGGTCAGCAGGAAGTGCTCGTTGGGGTGGTCCTCCGGCCGGAACTGCTCGCGGGTGTTCGTGTGCGTGCTCATGCTTCGGCCTCTTCGAGTTCGGCGGCCTCGGCCAGCGCGTCCAGTTTCGCCTCGGCCTTGTTCGTCGGCAGGTAGAACAGCTCGGTGTTCGCGGTCGCGTAGACGGTGTCGAAGGACTGTGCGGGCACCTGCTCCTGGACCCACTCGATGCGCTCGCGGACGGTCACGGGGTCCTCGACGAGCGTGTTCTGCCCGTCCACGACGCCCAGCGCGACGGAGTCTTTCGTCCCGTACTCCCCGATGTTGTAGAGGTTCCGCTCGTGATCGGCGACGAAGTCGAAGCCGATGGCGTCGACGTCGGCGTCTATCAGGTGGGCGTACGGCTTCTCCGGGATCGCCCCCCAGTAGGTGTGGACGACGACCTCGGCGTCCGTGGCCCCGGCGACGGCGTCGACGGCCTCGCTCGCCAGTTCGTCGAGGCCCTCGCCGGGCGGTGACTCGACGAACGACGGCTCGAGCAGGAACAGCGTCCCGTGGTCCGGCAGGGCCTCGGTCTCCCCGGCGAGGAACTCCGCCAGCGCCGCGAGGAACGACTCGTCGTCGCCGTAGTGCTCGTCGGTCGCGAGGTCGAACAGCGAGTACGGCCCCGGGAGCGTGGCCTGGAGTGGCGCGTCGGTCAGCTCCGCCGCGGCCTCGAGGTCGGCGGCGACGTCGCCGTCGAAGTCCAGGTCGCTGGTGACGACGGGCTCGCGGTAGAAGTTGTTGTTGTCGTAGTACCGGACGATACCGCGGGTCTCGACGGCGTCGTGGACGGCCAACGGGTGGGCGATCATGTCGTCCCAGCGGGCCTGGCCCTCGAGGACCCGGTCCAGACCGGCCTCGATCTGCCGGGCGACGAACTCCTCGCGGGTCCGGTCGTACGCGTCGACGACCGCCTCGCCCTCGTCGCCGGAGACGAGGTCGGACTTCTGGTGGCCCTTCAGTTCGGAGAGTTCGTCCTTGGCCAGGTCCGGCAGGGGGAACAGCCCCGGCGTCGTGGACAGGATGTCGGTCATCGACGGCGCTACGTGATGCTGGCCTTTAATAATTTCTACATCCTATTATGCGCTATGGTAATTGATGGTCGGCAGGGAGGGCCATGCTCGGGGGTCACGCGCGATCCACGGCGCTACCCCGTCGGCCGGAGCGAGAGGACCACCAGCCGCTCGAACGGGAACGATTCCGCCGACACCTCCCGGGTCGTTAGCCCGTTCGCCCGGGCGCGGTCGCGAACGGCGTCGACGCCGGTGAGCGAGGAGACGAGCAGCAGCACCCGGCCGTCGGGGGCGAGCACCCGACGGACCGAATCCAGGAACGGGTCGACCACCTCGCGGCCGGACTCGCCGCCCGATAGTGCCCGCTCCATCCAGCCGTCCCGTTCGTCCTCCTCGGCGGTCGGGAGGTACGGGGGGTTGAACAGGACCCAGTCGAACGTCCCGTCGCGGAACGAGGCGACGAGGTCCGCGCGGACGGCCTCCACGCCCGCGAACCGGTGCCGACGTCGAGGACGAGGTCGTCGGACCCGACCCGCTCGACGGCGGCGCGGGCCAGGAGGTGGGAGTCCTCGGCCGCCTCGTACACCCGCGTCTCGACGTCGCGTCGCTCGGCGAGGTCCGTCACGGGGACCCCTCACCGTCGGTGTCGCTCCCGTCGGCCCGGTCGCGCTCGTCCTCGCCGGCGCGTCCGTCGATCCCGGCGGGACCGGTCTCCCGGGTCGGCGGCGCCGGGGACCGGGTCCCGCCCCGGTTCGAGACGGTCCGCTGGGGGAACGGTATCACGACGCCCCCGCGTTCGAACGCCGCCTTCACCGCCTCGATGGCCGCGTTCTGTGCCTCCCACTTCCGGGAGATGGTGGTGTCGCGGATCCAGAACCGGCAGGTCAACACGACCGCCGAGTCCGAGAACTCCGAGAGGACGACGTCCGGCGCGGGGTCGTCGGGCAGTTCCTCGCAGTCGGCCATGGCCTCCTCGGCGATCCGGGCCGCCTCCCCGGGGTCGGCCCCGTAGTCGACGCCGACGTCGACCTGCACCCGGAGCCAGTCGTACCGCGAGCGGTTGATGATCTCGGTCGACGTCACCCCGTCGTTCGGGATGAGGACGTGCTCGTTGTCGAACGTGCGTATCTCGGTGTTGAACACGGAGACGTCGGTGACGATCCCTTCCTCGTCGTCGACGACGACCCAGTCGCCGATTTCAAATGGCCGCGCGAACAGGAGGACGAACCCGGCGAGTATCGCGCCGAGGGTCTGTCGGGCGGCGAGCCCGACGATCACGCCGATGGCGCCGGCACCGATGAGGAGGTTGCCCGGTTCCACCCCCCACAGCGCCATCACGAACAGCACCGCGGGGACGAACACGAGCACCTGGACGACGTGGTGGCCCACCTCGCGCTGGTGGGCGGTGATGGCGTCCCGCCGTGACTGGCGCTTGATCACCCGCTTGGTGATGCGGGTCAGCGTGTACGCGATCCCGAAGACGATCAGCGAGATCATCACGAGCGCGGCGCTCCGGCCGTCGAACGCGACGACGCCCAGCGCCCCGCCGATCTCGTCCCCGAGGTCCCAGACGGTCGCGAGCAGTCCGGCGACGGCGATGCCAGCGACGGTGACGGTCACCGACTGGACCGCCTCGGCGACGTCGTCGCCGAGCCGGCGCTTCAGCGGCCCGCCGAGCAGGTACATCCCCGCGAGCAGCGTCACGAACAGCAGTCCGGCGCCGACCGAGACGAGGGCGCGGGTCCCCCAGTCGGGTCCGGCGAGCGCCCCGACGACCCACGACACGCTCACGCGTCGCCCCCCCCCACGTCCGCCGCCAGCCGGGCGAGCCGGGCGAACTCCGCGGGCGTCACGTCCCCCGCGCGCTTGCCCATCAGCTCCTCGCCGGCCGCGGCCACGACCGCGTCGGCGCCGGCGTCGGCGTCGGCCAGCCCCGAGATGTGGACCGTGTTCCGGACCGCGTTGCGCATCGTCTTGCGACGCTGGGTGAAACACGCCTTCACGAGGTCCATGAACAGCGTCTCGTCCGGAAGGTCGTACTCCGGGTCACGGGGCGCACACCGCACCGCGGCGCTCTCGACGGCCGGCGCGGGATCGAACGCCTCCGGCGGCACGGGCTCGACGACCTCCACGTCGGCGTAGTGGCCCGCCGTCACCGACAGCCGGCCGTACTCCGGGATCCCGGGCTCGGCGGCCATCCGTTCGGCGAACTCCCGCTGGAGCATCAGCACCAGCGGCCGCCGCTCGGGGAGCAGCCGGAAGCAGATCTCCGAGGAGGCGCCGTACGGGAGGTTCGAGACGCTCGCGGTGAACTCGGGGAGGTCGACCTCGAGGGCGTCGCCCTCGAGCACCTCGAGCCGACCCGCCGAGCGCTCCTCGGCGAACTCCTCGCGGAGGAACCCCGCCAGCGCGGGGTCGCGCTCCACGACGGTCACCCGGCCGGCGACGGCCAGCAGGCGGTCGGTCAGCGCCCCCGTGCCCCCGCCGATCTCGAGGAGGTGATCGAGGTCCGTTCCGTCCGGAAGGTAGCCGACGAGCCGGTCGAGTACCCGGTCGTCGACGAGAAAGTGCTGGTCGCGGTCCGGGTCCCCCCGGACGCCAGCCCGCCGGAGCAGTGCGTCGGGGTCGCGCCGGGCCGTTCGCTCGTCACTCATTCGCTCTGCGGGACTACCGGACCCGCGGATAAGAACCCCCCGTTCCTGCCGCGGTGTTACAACCGTCCGTCTCAGGCGCCCTCGGACCGGCGGGCGAAGATCCGGTACTTCAGGTCCTCCTTCCGGAGCTCCTCCATGATGCGTTCGACGAGCACCTCGCGTGGCCGGTGGAGACCGGAAACTCGTTCGGAGAGGTCCTCGAACGACTCGAACGGGCCGCGCTTGCGCTCGTCGAGGACGTTGTTCCGGAGCTTCTTCCCGATCCCCGGGAGGAGGTTCAGCGCGTGCAGCCGGGTCGTGATGGCCTGGGCGTCGTTGTAGAAGTCGACGAAGCGGCGCTCGTTCCGGTCGATGACGTCGTTGACGGCGTACTCGAGTTCGGAGCGAGCGGCGCTCGTCAGGCCGTCGAGGTCCACGCTCCGGACCCGCCGGACGGCCTCGCCGGGCGTGTCCACCGCCACGGTGTCCCCGATACTGATCCCGGAGTCGTCCTCGAGGGTGAGCTCGTAGAGCCCGAACTCCGCTTCGCCGAGGGCGTACGCGACCGGGGACTTCTGGTAGGCCGGCCTGTCGTCGTCCGGCCGACCGTTGGGCAGGAGGTCCAGGACGACGGCGGTCGTCGGCGCCTCGCCGTCGCCTGCGGCGTCGGCCTCGGCGCTCTCGGACCCGCGTTCGGTCATGTCACGACGGTAGGACCACAGCGTATTAAAACGACCCGCCGGGGACCAGTGCCCGGACCGTCCGGCCCGCCGGAGGAGACCCCCGCCGACGGTCGGCTCCGCGCGTCAGGGGCGGCCGAACGGCCCCCGAGAGATGCGACCGTCCCTGCGGTCCCGCCGACCAGACGGTCGCGGGTTACGGTTTACCGGCGAACGCCGCACTCGGCCGGCCAGCTTCGGCAACGGGCTCCGCGCGACCGCATCAGACGTACTTCGCGACGGTGTTGAGGATCTCGTCCAGCTCCTCGCCGTCGAGGGAGTACCGCTGCTGAGCGTACACCGAGCGGAGCTCGTCGCGGTCCCGCGGGAGCAGGTCGGCGATCTTGTGCGCGGTCGACTCGTCGACCTTCTCGTGCTCGCGAAGCTCCTCGACGAGCGCCCGCGCGTCCTCGGCCGAGAGCTCCGCGAACCGGTTGACGTGCTCGATGGCCCGCGCGAGTTCGTAGCGCATCTCGCGGTCCTCGTCGAGCGTGCGCTCGGCCTCGATGCCCGCCAGTATCTCCTTGGCCTCCGCGGTGGTGAGGTACTCCTGGTCGACGATCTCCTTGAAGATCGTCATTCCTGCCGGCTGAGGTGTGCGGGGGCCGCGATCAGCGTCTTCGGCTTGCCCCCGTCGGTGATGCGGACCTTGAACGACCGGCCCTGCTTGCCGACGACCTCGCCGGTGTGGCCGTTGAACCGTGGGTGGAACCGGCCCTTCGGAACGCTCGGGTCGATACTGAGGTGGACCTTCTCGCCCTCCTCGTACTCCTGGATGGCCCGCTGTGGCGGGGACCTCCCCCGGTCGCGGGGCTTGTTCCGTAGCTTGTTCCGCGTCCCCTCGAGTGGCCCGTTCGAGCTCGGCATTGTCTTGCGCCCCGTTGTCGGTAGCGGGTTATAAAGAGTGCGAAAGGCGATTCGGGTCTCGGGGGCGGTCGCGGGTCACGCCATCGGCCCGCGGGCGGCTCCTCCGGTCACGGCGGTCGCTGGCGAGTGGCCGAAAGCGTAGAACGGGGGACCGGAGACGGCCGCGTGCCGGTTCAGATACGGCCGACCTGGTCGACCTTGACCGACTCGACGCCCTCGACCTGCGCGAACGCCTCCTCGACGGCGTCGCTCCCGCCGGCGTCGTCCGGGACGATGACCGTCGGGAGCAGCGCGACGAGGCCGAACGCCACGTCGTCGCGGTCCACGCGGGAGATCTTCGCGCCCTCGGGGAGGGAGTTCTCGAGTCGCTCCTGGAGCGCGTCCAGGTCGATCTCGGGGCTCTGCGGCATCACCTTGAGTCGTGCGGCTACCTTGCCCATCGTTCTAGGGACCGGTGAACCCGCACTCGGGGCACTCGTAGAGGTTGCTCTGCTTGCGGCAGGTCGAACACCGGAAAACGAGGTGCCCGCAGTCGGGACACTTGAACCGGGCGGCGTTCGTGCCGGAGATGTTGATCCCGCACGACACGCACTTGCGGGTGCCGTGCTGCTGGCTCTCGCTCATGTCCCAGGTGAGTCCCGGGCGGCATTTAACCCTTCTCAAACACCGCCTGACACGGCAGGGGGGCCACGGTGGTTCGGTCCCGTCCGGCCCGTGGACCCGTCGGACCGGGCGGGACGGCCACTACGATCCGGGGAGGATGTCGCCGAGCGCCGAGCCGATGGCCACCGGGACGAACGCCACGGTGGCGTCACAGACCGACACCCAGGGCTGTGCGGCCCAGTCGACCCGCCCCCACGCGGTCGTCATGACCACTGCGGTGAGCGCCGGGACGAGGGCCACGCCGAGCAGTTTGCGGGGGATGATCCCGAGGACCGGGTCCCGCACCCGGACGTCCTGGAACTCGGCCACGTAGAGGATACCGACGACCGCCCCCAGCGCGAACGCGAGCGTGCCGACGAAGTAGAGCGGGCGGGTGGCGACGAACGCTCCGACCTCGCCGGTGCCGCCCCCGACGAACATCGGGATGCCGAACAGGAGGCTCCCGAGCAGGGACTCGGCGGCGTCGGCCCGGTCGAACCCGCTGATGACACGGCCGAGCGTCCCCCGCTGGACGCGCAGCATCATCCGCTTGGTCTCCTGGACGCGCTCGCGCTCCTCCGGCGTGTCGGCGACCGCCTCGAGCGCCTCGAGTTCGTCGAACAGGTCGCCCATGTCCGGCGGGTCCTCGGGATCGGTTTCCGGATCCGTGTCCGGCGGCCGCTCGGACGGTGCCCGCTCCCCGGTGCTGTCCTCGCTCGTGTCCGTCGGATCCGATCCATCCCGGCAAAGGGCTGTCCGCTCCGGGACCGTTGCCGTGCCCCGTCGTTCGCGTACAGTCGGGCCGGTACCGGTTCCGATACTCGGTTTCGACACGGCGGAACGCTGGCGCGGACGGTTCCCGACGAGCGCCACGGAACCGTGACGAGAGCGCCGTGAACCCCGTCGGCCGACGACCGGGTAGGACGGGACGGTTATCCTCGGGGAAGAAGAGGTATGACGGACCGTGCCGAGGACGGGGCACGGAGCACGAACTCGTCTGTCAGTCCTGTGGCACCGCCCACGAACCGGGGGGCTACCCGACCGGCTGTCCGGACTGTCGGGCCGACGGCCGGGCGGGCCGGCTCGAAGTCGAGTACGATCCCGCGACGATCCCCGCGTCGGCGATCCCTGAGGTCGGCGGCGGGCGGACCGAGGCGATGTGGGACTACCGCGAGCTGCTCCCGCTGCTCGCCGATACCCCCGTCACGCTCGAAGAGGGGGGTACGCCCGCCGTCCGTGCGACCCGACAGTCCGACCGGCTCGGCGTCGACGTGATCGTGAAGAACGAGACGACGAACCCGACCTGGTCCTACAAGGACCGGCTCAACGCGCTGCTCGTGTCGAACCGCCCCGCCGACGGCGAGCGCCGGATCGCGACCTCCAGCACGGGCAATCACGGCGCCAGCACGGCCGCCTACGCCGCCCGCGCGGATCGAGGCCCCGTGATCGTCCTGGTGCCCCACGAGACGGAGGCGGCGCTCCGGCGGCAGATACGCGCCCACGGTGCCGGGACCCTCGTCACCGAGTACGACGCGCGCGGCGCGCTCCTGGCCGAGCTGGTCGACCGCGGCTGGTACCCGACGGTCAACGTGACCGAGCCGTACATCGGGCTGCCCTACTCCTACGAGGCGTACAAGACGATCGCCTTCGAGCTGGTCGAGCAGGCCGAAGTGCCGAACGTGGTCCTCATGGGGATCGGCGCCGGCGACGGCCTCTACGGTGTCTGGAAGGGGTTCCGGGAGCTCGCGGCCCTGGACGCCATCGACGATCCGCCGAAGATGGTCGCCGTCCAGTCCGAGGAGCGGACGCCGGTCGTGGAGGCCCTGGAGTCCGGCACCGACCGGGTCGGCGAAAGCGAGGGGCCACAGCCGATCACGCTCTCGGCGGGCGGCACCACCGCGGGCGATCACGCGCTGCGCGCGATCCGGGAGTCCGGCGGGAGCGCCTACGGCCTCGAACGGGCGGCCATCGAGGCGTCGATCCGCGAGACCGCCCGCGACGGCCTGCTCCTGGAACCGTCCAGCGCCATCACCGCGGCGGGGGTCGAGCCCGCCCTGGAGGACGGACTCGTCGACGAGGGGGGTTCGGTCGTCTGTGTCGGCACCGGCGCCGGCGTCAAGTGGCCGGACCACACCGAGAGCGCGGTCGGAACCGCCGTCGAGATCGAGCCGACCATGGATGCGTTGCGGGCGGCCGTCGACGTCTCGATCGACTGATCGGACCGGTCTCGGCGGCGTCATCCGTTCCGTGGACCGCGAGGCCGCCTCCGCGCTCCGTCGACCGGACCCGCCCGGCTGTCAGCCGGCGACCCGTCCCGGCCGGTCAGCCGGCCGACCCGTCCTCCTGTCGCTCCAGCCACGACCGGTACGCCGACCCGTTCCGCACGTCGACCGTCGCGTGCATCCGCGTGTGGCCGGAGCCGCAGAGTTCGGCACAGTAGAGCCGGTACTCGCCGGTGTCGGTCGCGTGGGTCCGGGCGACCGTCTCGTGGCCGGGGAAGACGTCCTGCTTGATGCCGAGTTTCGGGACGTACAGCGAGTGGATGACGTCCGCCGAGGAGAGGACGAACCGGACGTCGGTGTCGACCGGGAGGACCAGCCGGGACGTGGTCGTGACGTTCGCCTCGGGGTAGCTGAACTCCCAGCCCCACTGGTAGGCGAGCACCCGGATCTCCACCTCGTCTGCACCGCCCCCGTCACCGGGGTCGGCCGCCCCTGCCGCTGCCGGGGTGAGGTACGGGTTCGACAGCACGAAGAACGCCGAGACGCCGACGAACACGAGGATGACGCCGGTCGCCGCCGTCCAGGTTATCTCGAGGGCGGGGTCGTCGACCGTCGGCTTCGGGTCGTCGTTGTCCCGGAAGCGGTAGACCGCGTAGACGAGGGTGAGCTCGACGAACAGCGTGAGCGGGAGCGCGACGTAGAGCAGCTGTTCGTTGAGGTCGTCGATGACCGCCCGGTTGACCGACTGCGCGGCGACCGGCGCCGCGAGCAGGCCGGCGCCGAGGGCGATCAGACACAGCCGGACGAGCCAGCGGGCGGGACGCATCACCGGCGTTTCCGCGCCGGGTGTGATATAAGTTGTCCAGGCACACCCCGCGAGCGCCCCGGTACGAGCCCCGTCGGGCCGCGGGGAGGGCGGCGGCCGCCGTCGCGTGGTTTTATCAACACTCCGTATGTCAGCACGTCCCAATGCGTACCGACGACTCGACGGTCGTGACCGCATCCGTCAGGAGTGCGGGGCGATGATGGACCGGGCCGTCGTCGAGGGGAGTGCTCTCGCCGCGCTCGCGCTCGGCTGTCTGCTGCTGTGGCTCCGTTCGCGCCGCGGGGCTCGCGCGGAGAGCGACGGCGGCTACCCGATCCGCGAGGGGCTGGTTCTCGAGCTCGGCCGGCTCAGGTCGGAGCTACTCCGCTGGCTGACGACCACGAACCACCGGGAGATCGGCATCCTCTACATCGTCTTCGGGACCGTCGCGGGCCTGTGGGGCGGCGTCGACGCGATGATGCTCCGGACCGAGCTGCTCACCCCGCCGGCCGACGTCTGGACGCCGGAGACGTACAACGCGCTGTTCACCCAGCACGGGCTGACGATGCTGATCTTCTTCGTCCTCCCGGTGTTCTTCGGGATCGGCAACTACGTCCTGCCGCTGCTGATCGGTGCCGAGGACATGGCGTTCCCGCGGGTGAACGCTATCGGCTTCTGGCTGCTGCCGCCGGCGCTCCTGCTCGCACGGATGGGCCTGCTGGTCCAGGTCAGCGGCCAGGTGCTGAGCCTGGTCTTCCCCGAGGACGCCATCCGCTTTTTCCTCACGCTGCGGGAGGTGAGCGTCGGGTGGACGCTGTACGCGCCGCTGTCGGTCCAGCAGCCGAACCCGCAGATCGATCTGCTCCTGCTGGGCCTCCACCTGAGCGGGGTCGCGACCACCGTCGGCGCGATCAACTTCATCGCCACCGTGGTGTACGAGCGGGCCGAGGACGTGGGCTGGGCGAACCTCGACATCTTCACCTGGAACATGCTCGTCACGAGCACGCTCGCGCTGTTCGCGTTCCCGCTGCTGGGGTCGGCCATCGTGATGCTGCTGCTCGACCGGAACTTCGGGACGGCCTTCTTCGCCGTCGAGGGGGGCGGCCCGATCCTCTGGCAGCACCTGTTCTGGTTCTGGGGCCATCCGGAGGTGTACATCCTCTTCCTCCCCGCCACCGGCCTGTTGAGCACCATCCTGCCGAAGTTCGTCGGTCGGCGGCTGTTCGGGTTCAGGTTCGTCGTCTACTCGACGCTCGGACTCGGGGTGATGAGCTTCGGCGTCTGGGCCCACCACATGTTCACCTCGGCCGTCGACCCCCGGGTCAAGGCGTCGTTCATGGCCGTCTCCATCGCCATCGCCGTCCCGAGCGCCATCAAGATCTTCAACTGGATCACCACCATGTGGGAGGGCGACATCCGGCTGACGGCACCGCTCGTCCTCTGTGTCGGCGGCATCGGGACGTTCATCGTCGGCGGGGTCACCGGCGTCTTCCTCGCGGTGGTCCCGATCGACATCCTCTACCACGGCACCTACTACGTCGTCGGCCACTTCCACCTCATCGTCGTGGGGATCATCCCGTTCCTGATGATCGCGGCGAGCTACTACTGGTACCCGCTGCTGACGGGCCGGTGGTACGACAAGCGGCT
>PXRQ01000053.1 GCA_003022005.1 Halobacteriales archaeon QS_5_70_15 | reverse complement strand
CCAGACGGAGAACCGACACAGACACCGACCGAGACGCCGACACCGGACGAAACCCCGACGCCGTGGTCGACAGGGACCGAGACGCCGGCGGCGACCGAATCGACGCAAGCCGGCGACCTCGAACCGGTCTCGGCGATGTCCTCGCTCCCACCCGGTGTCGAGGACGGCGCAGTGACGAACGTCACCGCGCTCGCGGCCGCGAACCAGAACGTGCTCACCGCGGGCGGCCACGATCTCGACATGACTATCGAGAACTCCACGCGGGAGGGCGCAGGACGGTTCCGCGTCGCCAACGACACCGAGGCGTCGCTGGTCCAGCTCACCGAGGCCGGGGGAGCGTCCGGGTCGACCGACCTCACGACGTATTACGATAGCGAGGAGGCGGGCATCCGCAACCGCACCTCCGGCGAAGTCGCCTACGGCCACGGCCCGACGAACACGCGGAGAGGCGCACGTTTCATCTCCGGGCTCGCATACGTCCTCCCGAGCGCGTACATCTCGGCACCCGACTGGAAGACCGCGGGGTCGCTGACGACTGACAGCGGCGAGGAACGACTCGTCCTGCAGGCCGACGCGCTCCGCCCGGAGAGCGAACGCGGAGCCAGCTTCGGCGGCATCTCCGGGACCGACGAGGAGGTCCAGTCCGTGGACGCTCGACTCGAAATCACGGCCGACGGGCTCGTCCGCACGCTGACCGTCTCGCTCGACCTCGAACAGACGGACGGTCAAACGTACACGCAGACGGTTTCGTACACGGCCGAAGGCATCGAAGCGGGCTCGCTCGACCGCCCCACGTGGTACGTCGGCTTCGCCCTCCTCTCGGCGGCCGCGCTGGCCGCCCTCCGGGACGGCAGCCCCGAGGGGCTCGTCGCCGCGACGTTCGCGAGCGTTCTGCTCGTCGCCGTCGGCTTCCCGCTCGCCCTGTTCGCCGCCCGGCAGGTCCTCGAGAACGGCGGGCTGGTCCTGGACAAGCTCGCCGACCCCGCGGTCCATCGGATGCTCTACCTCTCGGTGTACGCCCCCCTGCTGGCGGCGGGGTTCGCCCTGCTGTTCGGGACGCCGCTCGCCTACCTCCTCTCGCGGGGCTTCCCCGGGCAGGCGCTCGTCGAGAGCCTCGTCGACCTGCCGCTCGTGGTGCCCCACTCCGTCGCCGGCATCGTCGTCCTGTTCGGGTTCGGGCGCGGCGGGGCGTTCCCCGGCCTCCCCGTGCTGGGAACCCTCGCCGGAATGGTGCTGGCGATGGCGTTCGTCAGCGCGCCGTTCGCCGTCAACAGCGTCCGGGAGGCGTTCGAGGGCGTCGACACCAGGCTCGAATACGCCTCGCGGGCCCACGGCGCCTCCCGGGTCGGCACCTTCCTCCGTGTCAGCCTGCCGCTCGCGGGGCGGGGCGTCCTCACCGGCGGCGTGCTCGCGTGGGCCCGCGCCGTCTCGGAGTTCGGCGCCGTCGCCGTCGTCGCCTACTCGGTCGAGTTCCTCCTGCCCGGGGCCGGCGTCGTCCGGAGCCAGCACGCGCCCGTCTTCATCTTCAACACCTACATCTCGGGCTCGCTGGAGGAGTCCGGCGCGGTCTCGGCCGTCCTCCTGGGCCTGTCGGCGCTGATCTTCCTGCTCGTCCGGTACGTCGCCTACGACGAGGGGGGGATACTGTGAGCCTCGCGTTCGACCTCCGGTCGACGTTCGCCGCCCCGGGCGCCGAGCCGTTCGACGTCGAGGCCGCCCTCGAGGTGCCCGATGGCGAGACGCTATTCGTCCTCGGGCCGTCGGGGTCGGGAAAGACCCTCCTGCTCGAGACCCTCGGCGGGTTCCACGGCCACGAGGGGACGGTCTCGTTCGACGGCGAGGACCTCACCGACGTCCCCCCGGAGGAACGGGAGTTCGGCTTCGTCTTCCAGGACTACGCGCTGTTCCCCCACATGACCGTCCGGGAGAACGTCGCGTTCGGGGAGCGCTACCACGACGACGCCCGGGACCCCGAGGAACTGCTGGCGGCCCTCGGCGTGGCCGACCTCGCCGACCGCTACCCGGCGACCCTCTCCGGCGGGGAGCGACAGCGCGTCGCGCTCGCCCGGGCGCTGCTCGTCAGGCCGCGGGCGCTCCTGCTCGACGAGCCGCTCGCCGCGCTGGACGTCCCCACCCGCGAGCGGCTCCGGGACGCCCTCGCGGACGCCCTCGCGGACGTCACGGCCGTCGGTGTCACACACGACCGGACGACGGCCCGCGCGCTCGCCGACCGCGTGGCCGTGATGCGCGACGGCCGGGTCGTCCAGGTCGGCCCGGTAGCGTCGGTGTTCGACCGCCCCAGGACGCCGTTCGTCGCCTCGTTCGTCGGCGCGAACTGTCTCCCCGGGGCGGCCCTCGACGGCCGCGACGGTCCGGTCGCCGTCCGTCCCGAACACGTCGACCTCGTTGACCTCGGAGCGGGGATCCCGGGAACCGTCGTCCGAGCCGTCCGCGAGGACGCCGCCACGCGGGTCACGGTCGAACTCGACCACGACGGGGCCGCGCTCGCGGCGTTCGCCGCCGACCCCCCGGGGAGGGGCGACCGGGTCGGCGTGCGCGTCCCCGGGGGACGGCTCGTCGACCTCGACGGGGATAACTGATACCAGTTACGTCGCACGAGGAGGGAATCGGTTCCGGTTTCCGGAAAGGGTCAAGTCCCCCGCCGGCAAAATCGGGATACGATGGGCGTCTCGTTCCCGACCGTCCGCGAGCGCGGTGTCGAGTTCTCGGTCGGCGAGCTGACCGGCGCGGTGGGGGATTCGGTTACGGTCCTCCCGCTCGTGATCGCCCTGGGGGCGCTCACCGACGCCTCGCTCGGGCACGTCCTCCTCGGGTTCGGCGCCTTCCAGGTCGTCTGGGGCCTCCGGTACGGCCTCCCCGTCTCGGTCGAGCCGATGAAGGCCCTCGTGGGGCTGGCCGTCGCGGGCACGCTCACCTACGGCGAGCTCGTCGCGGCCGGACTGCTCGCCGGCGGGGTCCTCCTCCTCGCCGGGTACGCCGGACTGGTCGGCCGTGTCCGGTCGGCCGTCGGCAGTCCGGTCGTCCGCGGGGTCCAGTTCGGGGTCGCACTCCTGCTCGCCCGCGCGGGGCTGGACCTCGCGGCCGCCGACCCGGTCGTCCGCGCTCCTCGACGCGCTCGCCGACCGCCGGCTCGCGGCGCTGGCCGTCCTCGCCGCCGGGACGGCCGTCGCGCTCCGTGCCGGGACGCCGACCGTCTCCGTCCCGTCGCTCTCGGTGCTGCCCGCCGGCGGTCCGGTTCTCACCCGGGGGGCGCTCTCCGGGCTGGCCGCACAGCTCGCGATGACCGTCGGCAACGCCGCCGTCGCCACCTCGCTCCTCATCGACGACCTCTACGGCGCGGACGTGAGCGCCGACGATCTCGCCCGCTCGATGGGGGCCACGAACCTCCTCGCCGTCCCGCTTGGCGGGTCGCCGATGTGCCACGGCTCGGGGGGGCTCGCCGGCAAGCACGCCTTCGGCGCCCGGACCGGCGGCGCGAACGTCCTCCTCGGGGTCGGCTACGCCGGCGCGGCGCTCGTCGCCGGGCTCTGGACCGGCTTCCCGACGGCCGCACTCGGCGTCCTCCTGCTGGTCGTCGCCGCCGGCCTCGGCCGGGTCGCGCTCCGGGAGGTCGCCGGGACCGACCGGGCGCTCGCCCTCGGGGTGGGCGCCCTCTCGCTGCTCGCCAGCGTGGGCGTCGCCTTCGTGGCCGGCGCGGGCGCGTGGTGGCTCCTCGACCGGCTGCCCGGGTGAGCGGGGCGGCCCGGGAGCGGGATCCGGTCCGGCTTCGAGCGCCGGTATTAACCCCTCCCGACGCGGCACTGCGGTATGGACGACGCGGACGGGGGGCGAGGTGTGAACGGGAGCGAGGACGCAGGCGACCCGACCACCTGGGCCGACCTGTTCGAGCGGGCGGCGCCCCACGAGGTCGACGAAGCGGCTGTCCGCGAGGCGCTCGCGCGCCGCCGGGAGCGCACGGATGAGTGACGCCCGCGAGCGGCCGGCCGGGTCGCCCGATCCCGCCCGCGTCGTCGCCGACGCGGGCGTGCTCGCCGCCGACCTGCTCCGTGGCGGGGCGGCCCGCGACGCCCTCGACCACTGGCGCCGCCACTCCTGGGTCGAACTGGTCGCGACCGACGAACTGCTCGCCGATGCCGAGGGCGTGATCGCCGACCTGACCGACGCCTCGCTGGCCGAGGACTGGCGGGCGACGGTCGAGCGGTGGCGCGTCCGCGTCGAACAGTCGCCGGGCGATCACCCGGCGCTCGCCTCGGTCCACGCCGGCGGGGCCGCCCACCTGCTCTCGTTCGACGAGCGGCTCCGGAGCGCGAAGACCGGCGCCACGCTCCGGAAGTACGTCGACGTCAGCGTCAAGCATCCCCGTGCGTTCGCCCGGCTGTTCGATCCCGAGCGGCTCTACCCCGAGGTCGCGGACGGCGAGTACCCCGGCCCCGACCGCGATCCACGGGCCTAAAGCTCCTTCCGGAACACCACCACGTCGAGTTCGGTTCCGCCGGTGTCGTACGAGGCCTCCCGGAGCCGCTCGTAGCCGGCCCGCTCGTAGAACCCGACGGCGTTCAGCGACGCGGTGATACCGATGGAGTCGACGCCGGTGCCGCGTGCGTACCCCTCCAGTTCGGCGAGTATCGCCGACCCGACCCCCCGACCGGCGTGTTCGGGGTGGACGTACACCGCGCGGATGTCGGCCTCGGCGTCGACCTCCTCCGAGTCCGGTACCAGGTCGCCGAACCCCGCCACCTCGCCCTCGCGCTCGGCGACCACGAAGTGATGTCCCTCCTCGTCGATGGGATACCCCTCGGGGCCGTGGTCCTTCCGCGCCCACGCTCTGACCTGATCGGGGTCGTACCCCTCCGGTCCGAGCGTCCGGATCGAGGCGACGTGGAGCGCGAAGACCTCGAGGGCATCCCCGGGGGCGGCCGGACGGACCTGCATACCGGCCCGCTCGGGGGCACCGGACGTGTGCCTGTCGGTCAGGCAGGTCCCGCCGTCGTCCCCCTCGACGGCGTTTCGCGAACGACCGCCCGGCCCCGCGGCCGGTGGGCCTCGCAGCCCCCGGTGGACTACCCTCGAGCGTCGCGCCCGACGGGGCTTCAGTCGCTCATCCCGTTCGCGACTGGAACCACTCCGCGAACTTCGCGAGCGCTCGTCCGCGGTGGGAGACCGCGTTCTTCTCCGCGGCGCTCATCTTGAACAGCTTCACCGGGAGGTCGCCGCCCGCGACGGTGTCGTCGGTGATCGCCGAGCCCCTGACCTCGGCGTCGAGGTCGTGACCGCGGCGGTCGCCGTGGTCGACCGGTTCGGGGGTCGCCTCGAACGGCTCGCCGTCGCAGTAGGCGATCACACACCGGAACGCGGCGTCGGTCGCGCCCGCCTCGCGGGCGACGTGGCCCACGCGCTCGACACCGAGCGTGTCCTCGACGTACGCCGAGTACGGCCCCGGGAACCCGTCGAACCTCTCGACGAACAGTCCGGCGTCGTCGACGATCACCGGGTCCTCGCCGCCGGCGAGGAACGCGTCGCGGGCGCCGTGGGCCGCGACCGCCCCGAGGTCGTCGGCCTGGATCTCGGTGTAGTCGTAGGAGAGCGGCTCGACGGCCTCGAGATACTCCCGGGCCTCGCGGACCTTCCCCTCGTTGGTCGTCACGTACCGGAGCATGGAGGAGGGACGGCCGAGACCGACAAGAGCGGTTCGCTTGTGGGCCGCCCGTGAGTCGCGCCGCCACCCGCGTCCCTGTTCGACGTTCATACGGTCGTGGGTAGTCCCTTACCGGTGATCGACGAATCCGAACGGGCGATCACCGGTAAATCGTTACGCACGACCGTATCAGTCGTCGACGACGACCTCGACGGGGTCGTCCGCCGGCTCCTCTGCCTCGGCGTCGTCGCCCGACTTCCGCTCCTGGTACAGGAGCCCGCCGACCACGAGCAGCGCGACCCACGACCGCCAGTTGGCGAGGTTGAGGGTGTAGCCGACGCCGAACGGCTTCTCGACGACCATCCCATCGCCGGGCTGCCAGTACGAGGAGAACATCCGCCCGAGCGACGGCCGCTCGAAGTTGTACGGGACACCGAACAGTTCACCGGACTGGGGTTTGTCTGCCATACCCGGGGATAGTACGTGCCCCGTTAAGTCGTTTCCCCACACTCGTCTCCCGTCGTCCGTACCGTCCCCCTCGCCGGACTTCGACGGGCTCGGACCCCTCGCCCCTCCGGGTCCGTCCTTCCCTCGCGCCTCGCTACCCCCGAAACACCTCGTCGTACCGCGCGACGTCGTCGTCGGTCCCGGCGAGGACGAGGGTGTCGTGCTCGCCGACCTCCGTCCACTCCGCGAGGTCGGTGTCGACGCGGCCGTCCCGGCGCTCGACCGCGACGACCGTACAGCCGGTTCGCCGCTGTATCTCGAGGTCGCCGAGCGTGGTCGACTCGGGCGGTGGGACGCTGACCACCTTGATCCCCTGGCCGAACGAAACGACGTCCTCGCCGACGATCCGCGAGGCGAGCAGGCGCCCGGTGACGCTCGACAGCGAGAGGACGTAGTCCGCGCCGGCCCGGTAGAGCTTCCTGACGCTCTCGGGTTCGTCGGCGCGCGCGATGACCTCGGCGTGGGGGTTCAGGTCCCGGATGACGAACGTGGCGAGGAGCGTCGTCGTGTCGTCATCGAGCGCGAGGACCACCGTCCCGCCGTCCTCGACCCCGGCCTCCCGGAGCACGTCCGGGTCGGTCGCGTCGCCGACGATGTCGACCGTCGACCGCTCCTCGACGTCGAGTACCGTCCGGGGGACGCCGGCCTCTGCGAGCGCGTTCCCCACCGTCGACCCGACGACGCCGTAGCCGGCGATGATCACCTCGCCTCGCCGGTGCCGTCGCACCGTCGAGCGGGTGAGCTCGCGGAGCCGATCCAGGTCCCGCTCGCTACCGACCACGAGCAGGACCGTGTGCTCGTCGAGCACCAGACCCGGGAACGGGGGTGTGCGGAACTCGCCGGTCGACCACGCCCCGATGACCCTCGCGCCCGTCCGGTCCTCCAGCCCGCTCTCGGCGAAGGTCTGCCCGCACAGCGCGCTCCCCGGCTGGAGCGGCAGCTCGCCGATCGAGAAGTCCCGCCCGACCTCGACGCTCCCCTCGAGTTCGGTCGAGACGGCCGTCGTGATCTTGTTCGCCAGCCCCCGCCCGAGGAGCGTCCGGGGCGAGAACGCCTCCTCGACGCCCGCGTGTCTGTGGTAGGTCTCGAACGCCGGGTCGTCGACGATGCTGTAGACCGGGACGTCCGGGGCGGCCTCGCCCGCGGACATGGCGATGCTCAGGTCGACCTCGTCGTCGTCGTCGGCGACGACGGCGAGCGCGTCCTCGACGCCGGCCCCCCCCCGCCGGTCCCGCTCGAACAGGTCGGTCGCCGTCTCGCGGTCCGGTTCGACGAGGACGGCCGGGACGTCGCGCGCGTCGAGTTCGTCGCGCAGCGTCTCCGTACGGGGACTGTGTCGGCAGACGATGACGTGCCCCTCGGCCCCCTCGAGCGCCGTCGGGGGCGAGGTCGCCAGCGCGTCCTCGACCAGCGGGACGATGACGATGGGAAAGGCGGCGAAGATGAGCACGAGGCTCGTGAACTGCATCCCGACCACGAGCACGGTCATCTCGGGACCCCACCCCGCGTCCTGCCCGTAGCCCGTCGTCGTGAACGTCTGCATCACCACCTCGAAGGAGTGCAGCAGCGTCCGCGGCCGCTCCTCGAAGAACGACATCCCGACGTCGTACGCGAGCGTGAAGAACACGATCGCCCCGGCGAACGCCGCGGCGTAGGACCGGATGAGTCGCCGCCGACCGACCATGCCACCGAGTCGGCGTCGGTCCCCTTAGCTTCGGGGGCAGCCGCGGTCCCCGCCCGCGGATCGCCGAGCCGTCCCGACCGCATCGGCGGCGCCCCCGGACTACTGGTACCGTCCCCGCCCCTCGATCTCGCGCAGCCGGTCGAGCACCCGCGGGTCGCCGGCATCGCGGTACGCCCCCTCGAACGCCCCGACCAGCGCCTCGGCGTCGTCCGCGGTCCCCGCCACGGACTGCTCGAAGACGTGGAGATCCATCGCGAAGTCCTCGCGGTCGTCCGTGTAGTACCCCAGCCCGAAGTCGATCAGGTAGGTCCGACCGGCGGACACGCGGGCGTTGCGCGGGGTCGGGTCGCCGTGGACGAACCCCGCGCGGTGGAGCGCCGCGAGGTGCCGGCCCACCTCGCGGACCCGCGACTCGGTCAGCGAATCGCGGAGGTCCGCCTCGCCGACCGTCTCGACCGTCAGCGCCGCCTCGGCGTCGTCGACGTCGTCGACGTCGAGGACGACCGGCGTCGGGACGCCCTCCCGCCGGGCCTCGCTCGTCAACCGGGCCTCGCTCCGGGTGCGCTCGCGGCGCAGTCGCCCGTCCAGCTCGGGGTGGCGGTAGGCCTTCGGGCGCCGTCGTTTCACGGCCCGCTCGGGGCCGACCTCCACGAGGGCCTCGGCACCCCTGACCGCCCCCTCCTCGGTGCGGTGTCGCCCCACCGACTCCGCGCCGTCGCGCCAGGTCACGGGCACCTCGTCCGGCCGGAAGTCCGGGCGCACCCGCGACTCGTCGATCCCGATGGTGTCGCCCGCCCCGCACATCTTCGCCCCCAGGACGGCGATCATGCCGGCGTTGTCCCGGAGGAACCGGGGTTCCGGCGCGAAGAAGGACGCGCCGCGGGCCTCGCACATCTCGTCGAGCATCTCCCGGAGCCGTGCGTTCTGTCCGACCCCGCCGCCGAGGACGAGTTCGTCGGCGTCGGTGAGCGAGAGCGCCCGTTCGGACACTTCCGTCAGCATGGCGAAGATAGTCTCCTGGAGCGAGAAGCAGACGTCCTCGACGGGGACCCCGTCGTCGTACGCCTCCTTGGCCGCGCTCGTGATACCCGAAAAGGAAAAGTCCATCCCCTTCACGACGTACGGCAGTTCGACGTACTCGCCCTCCCTCGCCCGCTTCTCGACCTTCGGACCGCCGGGGTGGGACCAGCCGAGGTGGCGGGTGAACTTGTCGATGGCGTTGCCGACGCCGGTGTCCATCGTCTCGCCCAGGACCCGGTACCGGCCGTTCCGGAACCCGAGGAGGTGGGCGTTCGCGCCGCTGGCGTTGAGACAGACCGGTGACTCGAACCCCGAGCGGGTCCGGCCGATCTCGAGGTGGGCGACCATGTGGTTGGCGCCCACCAGCGGGACCTCGAGGGTCCCGGCCAGGGCGCGGGCGGCCGTCGCGACGATCCGCAGGCAGGGGCCGAGCCCCGGCCCCCGCGAGAACGCCACGGCGTCGACCGGCGGCCCCTCGTCGTCCCCGCGCCGCTCGCGAGCCTCGTCCATCGCTCGACCGACGACGTCGGGGACGGCCCCGCGCATGTGCTCGGCGGCCTCGCGCGGGTGGATGCCGCCGCTGTCGGGCAGGTAGGCATCGGTCTCGATGAAGACGTCCCCGGCGCCCGGGTCGGCGTCGGCGTCGGCGTCGGTGTCGTACACCGCGGCGCTGGCCGCCCACGCGGTGCCCTCGATACCGAGGACCCGCATCTACCTCACTCGTCGGTCTGCCACTCGGTGTAGGAGCACTTCCCGCAGTGGAGCCGGTCGCCGTGGTCCCCGAGGAACGTGTCGCCACACCGGGGACACTGCTCCTTCGTCGGGTCGCCGTCCTCGTCGTAGTACCCGTGGCGGGCCATTCAGGCCTCGGCCTCCTCCTCGACGTCCTCGTCGCCGATCTTGTTCCGATCGAGCATGTACTCCTGCTCGACGTCGGCGGCGTCCTCGGGGGAGTCGTACACCTTCGCGTAGCCCATGCTCTTGCGCATCCCGAACTTCGTGTCGACGGAGTGGACGACGACCTCCTCGGCGTCCTTGTTGAGCTTCGCCGCGAGCGAGTCCCGGACCGACAGCCGCGAGGGGCTCGCCTCGTCGTGGACGACCTCGAACCGGACGTCCCGACGGTGCAGCATCGGGTTCTCCTCCTCGGAGACGATCTCGATGTCCATGTTACGTGTACGTGGCCCGGAGACCTGTAAAAGGATTTCGAGTCACGAGGACGCCTGAGCCGCCCGCTCCGCGTGGACCGGGCCGTGCCGTCCCGACAGCGACCCGACGGCGCGGTCCGTCTCGACGGCGGCCCGCGGGTGCGAACCGACGGGTCGACCGCGACGACGAACGTCCGTATCAGACCCCGAGCACGTCCGCGAGGCCGTGGAACGAGTCGATCTCGAGGTCCGGCTCCGGCCCGTAGGGCGTCCACGGTCCGCCGTCGCGCTTGACCCAGACCCCCTGCATCCCCGCGTGGACGGCCCCGTGGACGTCGAACCACCCGGCGGTGGTGTGGGCGATCTCGTCGATGGGCGTGCCCGTCCGGGCGGCGGCGTGGCGGTAGATCTCCGGGTGGGGTTTGAACGTCTCGACCTCGTCGGCGCTGATCGTGTCCTCCAGCACGTCGCCGATCCCGGCCGTCTCGACCATCGTCTCCAGCATCTCCGGGTTCCCGTTCGAGACCACGTAGACGTCGTATGACTCGGCGAGCCGCTCCATCCCGCTCCGGACGTCGTCGAAGGTCTCGAGGTCGTGGTAGATGGCCGTGATCTCGTCGCGGGTCTCCTCGTCGACGTCGGCGCCGAACGTCTCCAGCGCGTACGTCGCGGCGTGCCGGTTCAGTTCGTAGAACGGCTCGTACTCGTCGATGTGGTTCGTCACCATCGTGTAGAACAGCGAGTGGGCACGCCAGAGGCTCGCCGCCGCCGCCGGGTCGTCGACGTACCCCTCGAGCGCCGCCTCGGCGGAGGCGACGTCGACGACGGTGCTGTAGGAGTCGAACGTGACGGTCGTGACGCGGTCCGGGTCGAACTGTGCCATGTCCGGCCACCGACGGCGACGACAAAGAGTCTACCGGGGACGGATGCCCGCCGGGGACGGACCGCCGGCCGCGCGGACGCTCGAACCGGCAGCCCGGTCGCCCCCGCGAAGCTTTAATCCGCGTCACCGTCACCGGCCACCATGGGCTCCGTCCAGTTCGACTTCAGCGGCGAGTGCGTCGTCGTCACCGGCGGGAGTTCGGGCATCGGTCGGGCGACGGCGCTGGCGTTCGGGGAGGCGGGCGCGGCCGTGCTGAACGCCGACCTTGACCCCGAACCCCGCGACGTGGGCGCCGAGACGCCGACCCACGAGGCCATCGAGGCGGCGGGCGGCACCGCGGCGTTCGTCGAGACCGACGTCTCGGACCCGGAGGGGCTCCGGGACCTCGTCGCCGAGGCCCGCGAGTACGGCGGCGTGGACGTGATGGTCAACAACGCGGGGCTCAACGCCGGCGAACCGTTCCGCGAGGCCGACCCCGCGGACCTCGACCGGATGCACGCGGTGAACGTCAGGGGGGTGTTCGCCGGGACGCAGGTCGCCGCCAACGACATGATCGAGCGCGGCGTCGAGGGCTGTGTCGTCAACACCGCCTCGATCAGCTCGAACGTCGCCCAGTTCGGCCAGGTCGGCTACGACGCCTCGAAGGGTGCGATCCGCATGATCACCCGCGGCTCCGCGCTCGAACTCGCCGAACACGGTATCCGCGTCAACGCCGTCGCCCCCGGACAGATCGCCACGGAGTTCACCGAGGGGTGGACCGAGGAGGCACACCGGACGGCCGCCGAGGGCGAGTTCCTCAAGCCCGTCCCGCTCGGTCGCGCCGGCGTCCCGGACGACGTCGCTCCGGCGATACTCTACCTCGCCAGCGACG
>PXRQ01000052.1 GCA_003022005.1 Halobacteriales archaeon QS_5_70_15 | reverse complement strand
CGGGCCCGCTCGGCCCCGATCGACTCGCCGGTCATCACGAGGTACTTCGCCAGGCCCTCGCCGACGATCCCGGGGAGCTTCTGTGCCCCGCCGACGTCCATCGCGAGGCCCATTCTCGATTCCGGGAGGCCGAACGTCGCGTCGGGCGCGGCCACCCGGATGTCACACGCGAGCGCGAGCTCCAGCCCGCCGCCGAGGACGTGCCCCTCGCAGGCGGCGACGACGGGGGCGTCGAGTTCCTCGATGGCCCGGACGGCGTCGTGGACCGTCTCGAGTTCGTCGCGGACCGCGAGCGGCCGGCTCTCGGCCCACTCCGGCACGCCCGACATGTCCACCCCGGCCGAGAAGTTCCCGCCGGCGCCACGGACCGTGACGACGCCCGGCGGGTCCCCGGCGAGCGCGTCGAACGCGTCCCCGAGCGCCGCGAACATCCCGCCGGTCAGCGCGTTCAGCTTCCCGGGGCGGTCGAGCGTCACCGTGACGCGGTCCTCCTCGCGAACGACGGATACGTCTCCCGAATCGAGCTCCATGCCCGTCGGATCGCACCCCCGGTACAAGAGTCCCGGCGCCCGGAGGGCGGGATCCGGGCGCCCGCGGGGCAGAAGCGTGGATTCAAACCGGACCCCGCACAACCCGCCGGTATGTCCGGGTCGGAACTCGCGGCACGGGTCCGCGAGACGCTCGACGTCGACCGCGAGGAGTTCGATCGACGGGTCACGGACGAGATCGAGGAGCTGAAGCGCGAGCTCCGGGAGGGGACGTTCGACAACCCGCAGGCCATCGTCGGGCTCGAGTACGAGTTCTACGCGGTGAACGCCGAGACGGACGCGCTGATGCGGGTCCCCCGGCGGCTGCTCGAGTTCATCGGTTTCGAGAAGGAGCTCGGGCTGCACAACGCCGAGATGCAGACCGCGCCACAGCCGCTGTCGGCGTACGGGCTGCGGGCGACGACGGCGGAGGTCCAGGCCAAGCTCGACGCCGCCCAGCGGGAGGTCCGCAACGAGGGGATGCGCCTGGTCAGCGACGGGATGTGGACGGTCCCGCCGATCGGCGAGACCGCCCGGTCGTACCTCGCCGACAGCGTCGAGGAGAACGGGATCCGGCTGGCGACGAACATGTCCGACTCGGTTCGCTACCACGCGATGGCCAACACGGAGTTCGGCGCGTCGATGGCGCTCTCGGCCCCGCACGTCGAGCTCGAGGCCGACACGGTGATGCCCGAGAGCCTCATCACCTCAATCCAGCCTCACTACCAGGTGCCACAGGCCGCGGACCTCCCCGAGTACTTCCGGTACGCGCTGCGGATCACGGGCCCGCTGGTCGCCCTCGCCGTCAACAGCCCGTTCTTCCCGCCGGACCTCTACACGGCCGACCCGGAGGTGGTGTTCGCGGACTGCCCGATGGAGAACCGCATCGGCGTCTTCGAGTCCGTCCTCAACCCCCCGGGCGACCCGAAGGTGTGCTTCCCCGAGGACGTCGAGAGCCTCGAGGAGGCGGTCGACGCCGTCGCCGGCGACCGGACGGTCGTCCCGATGCTCCAGGAGCCGTCGGGACGGTTCGACGACCGGTTCGCCCACTACCGGCACAAGCACGGGACGTTCTGGCGGTGGGTCCGGCCGGTGTTCGACGGCGCCTCCCGACAGGCCGCGAACGCCCGCATCGAGTTCCGCCCGCTCCCCGGCCAGCCGACCGTCCGGGACTCCGTCGCCTTCCTCGCGGCGTTCGCCGGGCTGATGGAGTCGCTCCCGACCCGGGAACACCCCGTCTACGGCCTGGACTGGGCCGACGCTCGGGAGAACTTCTACGCCGCGGTCCAGGACGGCCTCCGGGCCGA
This sequence comes from Halobacteriales archaeon QS_5_70_15, assembly GCA_003022005.1. Next base: position 38,502 of record PXRQ01000052.1, on the reverse strand, counting down.
CCTCTCGTGGATCACCCGCGACGGGGAGCCGACGGGCGATCCCGACCTCGTGTTCGGCGAGCTGTTCGAGCACGCGCGGGACGGCCTCGGACTCCGGGGGCTGGACGAGGAGGCGGTCGACTACTACCTCCGCCCGCTCGAACGCCGGTTCGAGGAGGGGATCACCCCGGCGGGCTGGAAGTATCGCGACGTGCGAAACCGGTACGCCCGGGGCGTGCCGTTCACCGAGGCGGTCTGGGGGATGCAGGCCGACTACGTCGGGAGCATGATGTCGAACCGGTTGGACTACCTCACCGTCAACTTCGCCTGCGTGCGGGGCGGGTACGTCCACGTCCCGATGAACGACATGCTCACGCCCGAGGAGTTCTCCTACATGCTCTCCGATTCGGGGGCGCGGGTCGCCGTCGCCGGCGGGAACTTCACCGACACGCTCGCGGACCTCGAGCCCGACCTGCCCGATCTCGAACTCCCCGTCGCCATCGAGAACCCCGCCGAGGGACAGGTCCGCCTCAAATCGCTCCTCGGGGAGGTCGAGGGGGCGCGCGACGTCGAGCGTGCGCCCGAGGACATGCTCCGTCTGTGCTACACGGGCGGGACGACGGGCCGACCGAAGGGGGCCCGCCACACGCACGGCACGCTCGCGATGGACATGATGGCCCACGTGATGGCGCTCGACGTCCGCGACGCCGAGGAGGTGCTCGTGACGACGCCGCTGCCCCACGCCGCGGGGTACATGCACCTCGCCGCGCTCACCCAGGGCGCCCACCTCACCCTCACGCGGGGGTTCGACCCCGGGGAGTTCCTCGACATCGTCGACTCCGAGCCGGTCTCGTGGACGTTCCTCGTCCCGACGCAGATCTATCGCCTGCTCGACCACGAGGCCCTCGGGTCGACCGACCTCTCGGACCTCGAGACGATCGTCTACGGCGCGGCGCCGATCACCGCCGAGCGGCTCGCCGAGGCGCTCGACGCGTTCGGCGACGTGTTCGTCCAGATCTACGGCCAGACGGAGATGCCCGACATCGGGACGGTGCTCCCGAAGGGCGACCACGTGATCGGCGACCCGCAGGTCGAGTCCTGCGGCAAGCCGGCGGCGATGGTCGACGTCGGCATCGTCGACCCCGAACGCGACGACCCCATCTTCCGGGAGACCGGCGAGGCGGGCGAACTGGTGATGCGCTCGCCGTACGTGATGGACGGCTACCACGGGAAGCCCGAGCAGACCGCCGAGACGCTCGTAGAGGGCCCCGCGAGCGAAGCGAGCGGGAGTTCGGAAGAGCTCGGCTCCTCCGGAAGGTGGCTCCGGACCGGCGACATCGCCCGGCGTGACGAGGCGGGGTACGTCCACCTGCTGGACCGCGCCAGCGACATGATCATCTCCGGTGGGATGAACGTCTACACGACCGAGGTCGAGGACGCCCTCGACCAGCACCCGAAGGTGCGGCAGGTCGCGGTCATCGGCATCCCCCACGAGGACTGGGGCGAGGCCGTCCACGCGGTTGTCGTTCCGGAGGACGACCTCACCGCCGGGGAACTGACGGAGTTCGCCGACGGGAAGCTCGCCGACTACAAGAAGCCCAAGAGCGTCGAGTTCGTCGAGGAGATCCCGACCACGCCGTACGGGAAGATGGACAAGAAGGCGCTCCGGGAGCCACACTGGGAGGACAGCGACCGGGGGATCAACTGAGAGCGAGCCGGTCCGGCCCGGTCACGAACGCGAACGTCCGATGCGTGCGGGGTCGGCGGCGTTCACCGAGTCGCCCGCTTCCAGTCGCGCAGGCTCACGACGCCGCCGTTCAACTCCTCGGCGGGGCACTCGGTCGCCGCCCAGACGAACAGCCCCGCGACGTCCGCGGGGTCCCGGCCCCGGCCGCCGGTGAGGTCCGTCGCGACCAGCCCGGGGTCGACCACGCCGACGGCCTGCTCGGCGTCGGCGGCGAACCCGCGGGCGACACCCTCCGCCGCGGCCTTCGACATCGCGTAGGCGCCCATCCCCGGCTCGGGCTCGCGGGCGACCGATCCCGAGGGGACCAGTACCCGGCCGTTCGGCGGCATGAACCCGACCGCCTCGCGGAGGACCGCGAAGACGCCGCGGGCGTTCGTCGCCATCGCCTCGTCGAACACCTCGTAGCTCTCCTCGGTGGCCGGCATCCCGCCGGGGTCGCCCGATATGGTCGCCGCGGCGGGGACCACCACGTCCAGTTCGTCCTCGACGGTGTCGGCGAGCAGCAGGAACACCGCGTCCTCGTCGCGGACGTCGACGGCGCGGGCCGTGGCCGTTCCGCCCGCCCGTCGGACCGCGTCGGCGGTTCCCTCGAGCGCGTCCGCGTCACGCGCGCAGGCAAGGACGTGTGCGTCCTCGCGGCCGAACGCTTCGGCGACGGCCGCGCCGATCCCGCGGCTCGCGCCGGCCACCAGCACCGTCGGCTCTCCCGTCTCCATACCCACCACACGGCCGGCACGTGGTTACCCCTTTACCAACCGGAAACCCGCGAGCCGCGACCCGGCGACCGACGGCCCGGCGTCCGGCCCGCGGTCCCGGGAGCGCCGACCCAGTGGGGGGTGCTTATGTCCCCGCCCCTCCCGGGGACTCCCATGCAGGCGGAGGCCCACTACTACGACGACCTCTCGGTCGGGGACACGTTCGGGACTCGGGGGCGTACTATCACGGAGACGCATCTCGTCCAGCACGCAGGGACGACCGGGGACATGAACGAGCTCCAGATGAACGCCGAGTTCGCCGCCGACACCGAGTTCGGCGAGCGGGTCGTCCACGCGCCGCTCACCTACTCGATGATGGAGGGGCTGATCACGAGCGACTTCCGCCACGAGGAGTCGAACGTCTGTTACTACGGGCTGGACTCGATGCGGATCCCCGAGCCCACGTACGTCGGCGACACCATCTCGGTGGAGCGGGAGGTGGTCGACAAGCGCGAGAAGGCACCGGGCGGCATCGTCACCTTCCGGGACGAGGTGACGACGGGCGACGGCCGGACGGTGTTGGTCTGTGAGACCCTGGAGTACATGCACGCACGGGACGCCTGATACGGGTTGTCGTAGTCTTTCACCGGGAGCACTCGAACCGGGTCCGTGATCGCCGGTACATCGTTACGACGATCCGTATGAGCGCGGGGATCCCCCGAACGGGGCGCGGGAGGCGCAGAGGGGCGAACGCCGCTACGCCGGCCTGAAGTAGAACGTCCCGTCCCGCTCCTCGACGTACTCGAGCGGCGCGTCGGGGGCGGGGCGTTCGCCGGGGTCGCCGCCATCGACGGGCTCGACCCGGGCGGTCACGCGGACCGCGTCGTCGACGTCGACCAGGCCGACGACGAACGGCTCCTGTCCCTGGTGGTCGGATCCCGGGACCCGGACGGTGGTGCTCGCGTAGAGCCGCGCGGACCCGGGCACCGGCTCGGTCTCGAAGGACTCGCCGCCGCACTCACGGCAGACGCTCGGCTCGTGGCCGTAGCGTTCGCCACACTCGGCACAGGCCCGGGCGGGGAACGCCGGCGCGCCCTCGCCGGCGGTCATCGCCGGTCACCCCGCCCGAGGACGGTGACGGTACAGACCGCGCCGCTCCCCCCGAGGTTGTGGGTGAGCCCGATCTCGGCGTCAGCGACCTGGTTCTCGTGGTCGCCCCGGAGCTGTCGGCAGACCTCGTAGGCCTGCCCGATGCCGGTTGCACCCACGGGGTGGCCCTTGGCGAGCAGCCCCCCCGAGGGGTTGATCGGGAACTCGCCGCCGACCTCCGTGCGACCCTCGGCGGCCGCGCGGGCACCCTCGCCCTTCTCGAACAGGCCGAGGTCCTCGCTGTCGCCGATCTCCGCGGGCGTGAAGCAGTCGTGGAGCTCGACCACGTCCAGGTCGGACGGCCCGATCCCGGCCTCCGCGTAGGCGCTCTCGGCCGCGTCGACGGTCGCGTCGAGCGTCGTCAGGTCCTCGTAGCGGTGAGCGGCGTTGTGCCCGGTCGCGTGCCCGGTCCCCAGCACGTCGATGGGGTCCTCGGTGAACTCGTTCGCGACGTCGCTGGCGGCGAGGACGACAGCGGCGCCCCCGTCGGCCGCCGGACAGCAGTCGTAGAGCCGGAGCGGGTCGGCGACGGGTCGGGATTCGACGACCTCCTCTACGGTGACGGGCTCGCGGAACCGCGCCCGGGGGTTCTCCACCCCGTTCGCCCGGTTCTTCACCGAGACCGCGGCGACCTCCTCCCGGGTCGCGCCGTACTCGTGCATGTACCGGTCGAGGTAGATGCCGTAGAACCCCGGGAACGTGAGGCCGGTGATCCCCTCGGTGAGGCGGTCGGCGGCGCTCCCGAGCGCGCGGGTGAACTCCGGGGTCCCCGCGTCGGTCATCGACTCGACGCCAGCCGCGACGACGACGTCGTACTCGCCGCTCGCGACCGCGCGCTGGCCCTGTCGCAGCGCGATGCCCGAGCTCGCACACGCGCCCTCGGTCGTCATCGCCGGGACGCCCGAGAGCCCCACCTCGTCGGCGATCATCGGCCCGACCGCGCCCTGTCCCTCGAGGATGCCGGCGACGAAGTTCCCGACGTACAGCGCCCCGACCTCCGACCGGTCGACGCCGCCGTCCCGGAGCGCGCGCGCGACCGTGCGGCTCCCGAGGTCCTTGACGCCCCCGTCGAGAACGCCGAACTCCGTCGTCCCCATACCCACGATGCTCACGTCTCGCATACCCTTCCGTCCGGGTCGACGGGTTTAAGCCTGTTCCGGGGGCGACCGGTAGTTATCCGTACCCGGCGTCCCAGCGGGCGGTATGGAGCTCTCGTCAGCCGAACGCCGCCTCACCGGACGGAGCGCCCTCGCGGTCGGCCTCCTCCACGTCCTCCTGCCGGAACTGCTCGTCGACGTCGTCCGGTTCCTCCACGACGTCGCCCTCGACGTCTCGCTCGTCCCCCGGGACGGGACCGCCCGCCGGGTGCGGCTGCTCGGGGTTGTGCTCCTCCTCACCGGGATCGGCCTCTCGCTCTCGGCCGGCCGTTCCTGATCGCCGTCGCCGCCGTGCCCCCGTATCGAAAGATTCAAGAATTTTTAGGCTAGCCTAAAGCGTGCGGTGGGCATCATCCTGGATCCACCCTCCCTCACCACCGCCTTCTCGGGGGCGCCAGGTTCCAACGCCCCCGTGGCCCCTGTCCGCCCCGAGCACCGCCAACACCTCCGGCCGGTAACCCCCGGGGGCGCCCTTCCGGGGCCGTCGGGCCACAGGTCACGAGAGCGCCAGCGAGGTGAGCATCCGCGTCACCCCGCCGCTTCGAGTACTCGACGGCCTCGCGGGGTGTCTCCACCGCCCGGAAGCCCTCGAACGCCGAGCAGTCGTGGGTGTCCAGTCCCGCCACGGGCCGGCAGTGGACGAACGCCATCCCGAGCTCCGAAAGCGTCCCGGCCCCCCCGTCGACGGCGATACACGCCGCCCCGTTGAGCACGACGAGCGCGTTCCGGGCGTCGCCCATCCCCGTCGCGATGCCCGTATCGACCCACTCGTTGCCCTCGCCCGGGTGGGTCCCCTTCAGGATCCCGACGGTGTGACCGCCCGCCTCGCTCGCGCCGCGACAGGCGGCCTCCATGACCCCACCCTACCCGCCACAGACCACCTCGTGGCCGCGCTCGCCGAGCAGCCGACCGACCTCGCGGGCCCGCTCGTAGGTCTCCCCGTCCACCGTGCTCCCACCGATGACGCTCACGCGCATGGTCGGTCGAACGGCCGACCCGGGGAAACGGCTGTCGCTCGACGCGAGGACGGGTCGGCGAGGCCCGCTCTTTTCAAAAAATTGCTATCGGCTTTGGTTGTATTATTACGGCATCAGAACTATTACGTTACACCGGCGTACCCCGCGAGTCTCCGGCCGGTCACGTGGGACGACGGTTCGCCACCGAGGTCCCCCAGACCGCCCGGCCCCGACCCTCGCGGGTCGCGCGGACCCTAGCCGAGCGTCCTGGACGGCGCGCTCCACGGCGGTCCGCAGGCCCGGGACGCGGAGGTGTGGTTCGTCGCCGTGGGCGGCGTCGGCTCGTCGAGGAGCCGTCGGGTCGACGAAGCGAGGACGGGGAGAAACGGGAGACCCGCCGAGACGGTCGTGGGTCCGGAGGGGTTCAGGCGCCGGCCTGGTCGATCCAGTCCTCGGCGCGGGAGACGGGAACCTCGGCGGCCTCGGCGACCGTCTCGGCGTCGGCCTCGGCGAGCGCCGCCAGCCCGTCGAGGCCGGCCTCGCGGAGCCGTCCGGCGTAGGTCGGCCCGATGCCGTTCACCGACTCGAGGTCGCCGTCCGCGACCGCCTCCGCGACCGCCGTCTCGACGTCCGTCCCGCCGTGCTCGGCCTCCGAGGGGTCGTCCTCGATCGCGACCTCGACCTCCGTCGTCCCGCCGGTCTCCGCGTCGGCGTCCTCTTCGACGGGGGACTTCTCGTAGTACCACTCGGCGACCCGGGGCCAGACCTCCTCGTGGGATGAGCTGGAGACCGAGAGACCGATGTGTCCCGTCGGATACTTGATCTGCTCGACGTCGTCGGAGCCGACCACGTCCGCGAACGGCTCGCTCGCGCCGCAGGGGATGAGGTGGTCGTACTCCCCCATGATGAGCAGGGTCGGCATGTCGATCTCCGTGACGTCGACGTGCCGGTCGCCGAGGTAGAGCTCGTTCTCGTAGAGCTTGTTCCCCTGATAGATGTCCTCGAGGAACTGCTTGTACGCCTCGCCGGCGACGTCGATGCCCTCGTCGAGCCAGCGCTCCATGCGCGCGAAGTTCTCGACGAACTCGTCGTCCTCGATGTTGTCGTAGAAGCGGACGTACTTCGAGACGAAGTTGGAGACGGGGTCCATCAGCGCGAACCCGACGTCGAGCATCTCCGCGGGCATGTTGCCGAACGCCTCGGTGACGACCTCGGGGTCGTAGTAGTCCTCGTCGCCCCAGAGCTCGAGGACGCCGCCGGAGTTGTCCTCGAAGTAGAGGCCGGCGGCCATCAGCCCGAGCGAGCGGACCTTCTCCGGGTCGAGCGCGGCGTACATCGCCGCCATCGTCCCGCCCATGCAGTACCCGAGGACGTTGATGGAGTCCTGTCCAGACCGCTCGCGGACGACGTCGATGCAGTTGTCGATGTACCGGCAGACGTAGTCCTCGAGGGTGAGGTGCTGGTCGAGCCGCGAGGGCTCGTTCCAGTCGACGAGGTAGACGTCGTGGCCGGCCTCGAGCAGCCGCCGGACGACCGACCGGTCGGGCTGGAGGTCGAGGATGAACGGCTTGTTGATGAGCGCGTACGTGATGAGGATGGGGACGTCGTGCTGCTCGTCGGTCAGCGGCTCGTAGTGGAGCAGCTCCAGCTTGTTCTCCTCGTAGACCACCTCGCTTGGTGTCCCTCCGACCTCGACCTCGGCGACGCGATCGAGCTGCTCCTCGGCGACGTCGTTCTTCTCGAACGCCTCGGTCGTCGACTCGAGGATCTCCCGCTGGGTGTTCAGCGCGAGCGCCAACGGGTTGAACTGTCTGTCGGTCGCCATCTCACTCCTCCAGGTGCGCTATGACGCGGTCGAGCTTCTCCTCGACGGCGTGCTGGCGCCGCTCCAGTTCCACGAGCCGCTCGCCGACCTCGTCGACGTCGCTCCGGGTGGGGAGCCCGAGCTGCGTGAGGGTGTCCTCGCTGAACTCCTCGGTCTGGGTCTGCATCTCCATCATCGCGTCGACGAGCTGGCCGTTGGCCGCGGCGAACGCCGACGTGGACATGACCTCCTTGAACGCCCGGTTGGCGCTCTGGAGCCAGATGTCCCGCAGCTCGGTGAAGGAGACGTCCTCGCCCTCGGCGGCGTCGGTGGTCCGCTCGAACAGCTGCTCGGCGGCGTCGATCCACACCTCGTAGGCGGAGGCGTACCCCTCGAACCCCTCGGTCATGATCTCCTCGTCCGGGACGGCGTCGTTCATCGCGTCCGCCCACGACTCCATGAAGCTCGCCTGGGCCTCCATGTTCTGCTCGATCGAGCGGGACATGGCGTCGTTCATCTGCTCGACCATCCCGGTCCACTGCTCCTGTACCTCCTGCGCGTCGTTGGGCCTATCACTCATGTATGTGTCTTGGGGTAGCCGCTCGGCGAATAAAACGGTGGGTGGTCGTTGAACCGCTTCAGGCCTCGATGTCGACGGGGCTGCCCTGGATCTCGTCGAACTGGGCCTGCAGCTCCTCGAGCTGGCTCTGGAACTGCTCGAACTGCGCCTCGAACTGCTCCTGGAAGTACTCGGCCTGCTCCTCGAACTGGGTCTGCATCTCCTCGCCGCTCTCCTCGAACTGGGCCTGCAGCTCCTCGAACTGGCCCTCGGCCTGCTGGAACGCCTCGAGGGTCTGTGCCTCGACGTCCTCGTGGGCCTCGAGCAGCGCCTCGATCTGATCGTTCAGCGCGGCGAGGTAGTCGACGACCAGCTCGTCGTAGGCGTCGACGCCCCTGGCGAACTCGCCCTCGGTCACGTCGAACGCCTCCTCGTGGGCCTGGTAGAGCGAGTCGTACTGCCCGTCGACGGTCTCGCGGACCTGGCCGGTGACGCTCGCGGCGCCGGGGACCGTCGCCTCGAGGACGTCCAGGTAGCTGTGGACCGCGTTCTCGGTGAGCTCGACGGTGCTTCGCTGGGCCTCCTCGGTCGCCTCGACGCCGTCGAGGGCCGCGGCGTTCAGCCGCTTCTGGAACTCGACGCCGCTCTCGACGGCCTGCTGGCTCTGCTCGATCGCGCTGCGCTGCATCTGGAAGACGGTACTGACGGGGGTCGTGAGGGTGGATCCGTTACTCATTGGTATCACTCCTGTTTCGCTTGACCGGGACGACGACGGTCTGGACGATGTCCCCCTCCTCGATGTCGAGGGCCTCGCGTTCGGCGTCCGGGATAGATATCCGGCCGCCGCTCTGCACGCGCGTTTTGAACGTAGCCATCTGACTCATCGCGCCGATCTGCGGGGCCAGGCCGCCGGACTCGCCCGGGCCGCCCAGGAACTGCTTGAACAGCTCCTGCTGCTGGCGGGTGGCCTGCTCCGTGGCCTCCTGGAACGCCCGCATCATCGGGGGAAACGTCGAACCGTCGCCATCGTCTGTCATCGCGTACTGGATACGATACCCCCTGAACGTATAATTCTTCCGTTCTACACCACTCGACACCATTCAATACCATCAGTTGGTTAGGCCGGCGATTCGATCAGCACTCTTTAGTAGGTGTGGGGAGTATGGACACGGCATGAGTTCGGGCTCGTATCCGTCGCTGTTCGGGGTTTGGTCGCGCACGTCTTCGATGCTGTTCGAGTCGTTCGTGGAGGCGAACCGGGCGGCCATCGCGTCGATGGGGGTACCGGCACGGCAGGACGAGGAGGAGGTCGGCGATCCGGACCGCCGGGCCGAGAAGCGCATCGAACCCGGCGAGGACCTCCCGGAGTGGGAGGTCGCGTTCCACGGCGACGACGAGGCGCTCGAGGTGGGGGACCGGATCTGCTTCACGAAGACGCTCACGGCCGAGGACGTCGACCGGTTCGCCGCTGCCTCCGGCGACACCAACCCGATCCACCTGGACGACGAGTGGGCCAGCGAGACGCGCTTCGGCGGCCGCATCGTCCACGGCATCCTCGCCTCCGGGCTCATTTCGGCCGCGCTCGCCCGGCTCCCGGGCAGCGTCATCTACCTGTCCCAGGACGTCGAGTTCCGCGCGCCCGTCCGACTCGGCGACCGCGTCACCGCCGAGGTCAAGGCCGTCGAGTCCCTCGGCGGCGGCCGCTTCCGGCTCCGGACCCTCGTCAGAAAGGACGACGACATCGTCATCGACGGCGAGGCCGTCATCCTCGTGGACTGATACGCCGGGACCGACCCGACCGGACCCCGTTTCTCCCGAACTCCCGTCGCCCCTACGATAGGAACCGCGTCACGTCCGCGTTGAACCGCTCCGGGCGCTCGCGGGGGGGCCAGTGGCCCGTTCGCTCGTACACCCGCGCCTCGGCGTTCGGTAGCGCCGCCGCCGCCCGTTCGGACCAGAACGCCGGGAACACCGGGTCCGCCCGCCCGTGGACCAGCAGCGTCTCCGCCTCCAGCTCCCCGAGCCGGTCGCGGTAGTCCGTCCCCATGCCGCTCGTCCGGAACTCGCTGCGCTGCCACGAGCGGACCGCGCGACCGACGGCCTCGTCCTGTACGGCCGCGTACACGTCCTCGACGAGGTCCGCGGGGGGCGTTCCCGCGGTGACGCTCCGGAGGTGCCCTCGGACGGACGCCTCCGAGGCGCTGAAGCTCCGCCACCACCCCCGGTAGGCCATCGGGATCCGCAGGCCGACGCTGGCCGCCGGCCGCCACGCGGCGTCCCCGCCCAGCCCGTAGCTGTCCACGAGCACCAGGCGATCGACGTCGTGCTCGAGCGCGTGGCCGAGCGCGACACTCCCCCCCATCGAGACGCCCACCAGCGACGGCGAGTCGACCCCGAGCTCCGCGAGGTACGCGTCGAGCACCCGGCGGAAGAACTCCGTCGTGTACCGGGTCGACGGCTTGTCGCTGAGGCCGTGGCCCGGGAAGTCAAGCGCGTGGACCCGGTGGTCCGCCGCGAGTTCGGGGAGCAGGTACCGGTAGGAGACGGTCGCCGCGTCGATCCCACAGCCGTGGAGCAGCACCACCGGATCGCCCTCCCCGGCCGTGTAGTCCCTCACGTCCACCTCCAGTCGCTCGCGTTCGTTCCCGAGGGTCAGCGTCCTCGTCCCCGACCGTACCGCTCGATCCTCGCCGTCGTCGTTTGCCTCGTCCCCGTCCCCGTCCATGCCCCCGGGCAGTCCCGGGTTCGGTATACTTCTTCCGGCTCCGGCGGGCGGCGACCGGCTCTCGGGACGCCTTGCAGGTCGAAGCCGACCCTCGGACCGTGGTCGGTGGCCCGCCGGATCGAAACCGCGACGGTGCCCTGCCGGGCCGACGACCCGTACCGAGGCCCGCTGGCGGCGCACGCGCGCGTCTTCCAGGGGTCGCGGGATCCGTTCGGCTTGCTCTCAGGGGGTCGCGGGGAAGGGGGCGGTACCGCGGACCCGACCGGAGCGCCTTTGTCCGTCATCGGGCAAGCCCGTCCGATGGCCGCCACCCTTCCGCCGCTCGCGCCGAGCGTTCTGCTGGTCGGGGTCGCCTTCCTCGCCGGGATCGGCTGTACGTCCATCGGCCCGGGCGGCATCTTCACGACCATCGCCCTGTACACGCTCACCACGGTCCCCTCCTCGACGGTCGCGGGAACCGCACAGTTCACCTTCGTCGCCGTGGGGCTCCTGGGGACCGTCGCCTACCTCCGGTCGGGGAAGCTGTCCGTCGGGACCAACAGCCGGACTGCGGTCGTGCTGAGCGTCTCGAGCGTCCTGGGCGCGCTCGCGGGCGCGGGGATCAACGCGTACGTCTCGCGGGACCTGTTCGGCCTGCTCCTCGGCGGCTTCGCCGCCCTCGCGGGCGTCGTCATCGTCTACCGGGAGCGTTCGCCGGGGATACCCGACCGCGAGGCCGACCTGACCCCCCCACGGGGCGACGTCCTGCTCGGGGGACTGGGGCTCGCCCTCGGGGTCGTCAGCGGCCTGCTGGGCGTCGGCGGGCCGGTCGTCGCGGTCCCGGCCCTCGTCGTGCTCGGCGTGGGGATGCTGTCGGCGGTCGCCGTCGCACAGGTCCAGTCCGTGTTCATCGCCGCGTTCGCGACCGCGGGGTACGCGCTACAGGGGGCGGTCTCGCTCCCGCTCGCGCTGCTGGTCGGCGTCCCCCAGCTCGTCGGCGCGTTCCTGGGCTGGCGGGTCACCCGCGTCGTCGACCCCCGCCGGCTGAAGACGGCCCTCGGGCTGACGCTCGTCGCCGTCGGACCGTACCTGGCGCTCCAGTGAGCCACCTTGTCGAACGTCCCGGTCGAGGTCGTCGGGATCTCCTCCACGTAGACGAACGCGTCGGGGAGCCACCAGCCGGGGTAGTCCTCGGCGAGGAACGCCCGCAGGTCCTCGTCGGTCACGTCGGCCCCCTCGCGGAGAACGACACACGCGAGCGGCCGCTCCTGCCACGTCTCGTGGTCGACGGAGACGACGGCCGCCTCCGAAACCCCCTCGTGGGACGTCAGCGCGTGCTCCAGTTCGACGCTGGGGATCCACTCCCCGCCGGAACTGATGACGTCCTTCTCCCGCTCGACGATCTCCAGCGGGGTCCCGGGGTCGACCAGCAGCACCACGTCCGCCGCGTCGCCGAGGATGGTTTCGTCGGGCGGACGGACGGCGACGGTCGTGCTGCCGGCGAGGAGCCGCGGAGCGACCCCGTCACCGGGGTGTCGGTGGCGTTCGGGTAGACGCGTTCCGGGTGTCAGGCCGTCGTCTCCCGGGCCCGCTCGATCCAGTCCTCCAGCCGGCTCGCGGGCACGTCGGCCGCGTCGGCGAGGTCGGCCGCGTCGGCCCGGGCCAGGTCGGCCACCGATCCGACGCCGGCGTCCCGGAGCCGTTCGGCGTAGGCCGGTCCCACGCCGTCGATCTCCTCGAGGTCGATGACCCCTGCGGCGTCGGGGGAGATCCCGGGAGCGGCCCCGACGTCGACGTCGGTCCACCCCGTTCCGCCGGAAATTTCGCCCCCCCGCTCCTCGTACCACGCGCAGACGTCGGGCCAGAGTTCGCTGTGCGCGCGCCCGGAGACGGCCAGTCCCATGTGGCCGGTGTCGGACTGGAAGACGGTGAGATCGTCGGTCGGGAGGACCTCATTGAACGCCTTCGGCGCCTCCTGCGGGACGACGTGGTCGTAGGTCCCGATCACCTGGGCGATGGGCATCGTCAGGTTCCCGATGTCGACGTGCTCCCCGCCGACGTACATCTCGTTGTTGTAGAGCTTCTGCTCGGTGTAGACGGCATCGACGAAGTCGACGAACATCCGCCCGGGGACGTCGATGCTCTCCTCGATCCACCGCTCCATGCGCGCGAAGTTCTCGACGAAGTCCTCGTTCTCGATCCCGTCGAAGAACCGGATGTACTTCGTGAGGTTGTTCTGGACGGGTTCGCGCATCGAGAAGCCGGCATCGAGGAACTCCGCGGGGGCGTTCCCGAACGTGTCCGCGAGGACCTCGAGGTCGAAGAGGCCGTCGCCGATCCACTGGTCAAGGACGCTGTCCCGGTCCCTGAGACAGACCGACGCGGCCATCAGCCCGAGGTTCCGGACCCGCTCGGGGTAGAGTGCGGCGTAGATGAGGCTCATCGTCCCGCCCATACAGTAGCCGAAGAGGTCGATCGCGTCCTGCCCGGACCGCTGGCGGACGACGTCCACGCAGTCGTCGATGTAGCGGCCGACGTAGTCCTCGAACGTCAGGGCGTGGTCCATCAGGCTCGGCTCGTTCCAGTCGATCATGTAGACGTCGAACCCGTAATCGAGGAACGTCCGGATCACCGACCGGTCCGGCTGGAGGTCGAGGATGAACGGCTTGTTGAACAGCGCGTAGACGAACAGGATGGGGACGTCGAACTGCTCGTCGGTCCGGGGCTCGTAGTGGAGCAGTTCCAGCTTGTTCTCCTCGAAGACGACCTCGCTCGGCGTCCCCCCCACCTCGACGTTCGCGACCCGCCGGTTGACCTCGTCGAGCATGTCCAGCTTCCCGACGAACTCGGCGGCGTTCTCCCAGGTCTGTCGCTGGATGTCGACCGCGTTCGCGTACGGGTTGTTCGCGTTCATGCGGACGCCTCCAGCCGGTCGAGGACGCGGTCGAGCTTCCGCTCGATCGCGTCGAGGCGCTCGAGCCGCCGTTCGACCGCCTTCTCGCGCCGCTCGAGTTCGACGAGCCGTTCGCCGAGCTCCCGCACGTCACCCTCCGTCGCGAAGCCCAGGTCGTGGAGCGTCGACTGGACGGTCTCGTCGCTGGCCTGGCGCAGTTCGAGCGCGTCCTCGACGACCTGCCCGGTGAGCGCCGCGAACGCCTCGGTCGACATCACCTCCTTGAACGCCTCGTTGGCGGCGTCGAACCAGACGTCACGGAACTCCTCGGGGGAGACTTCCTCGCCGGACGCGACGTCGGCCGTCCTCTCCATGGCCTCGTTGGCGGCGTCCATCCAGACGGAGTACGCCTGCCCGTAGCTCTCGAGGCTCTCCTCCACGTACTCCTCGTCGCCCATCGACTCGACGCTCTCGATCCAGGACTCGACGAACGCCGACTGTGCCCTGGCGTTGGTCTCCATCGCCTCCACGAGCTGTTCGTTCATCGTTCCGACGAAATCGGGCCAGGATTCCTGTACGGACTCGGGGTCGAATCGGTCCGGCATACGCGGGGGTTGTTAACGAACCTTCGTATCTCTATCGGCGGGGACCGGTCCGGCACGTGCCTCGATGGGACCGCCCCGGCACGTGCTGGGGGTGGCAGTTATTATTTACACACCCCTGCAGAGTCAGTCGTACGCACGGTGGTTGGTAGCATACGGAGAGTGGGCGAGACGTTCGCCGACTTCGCCCTCGAGTACATCCCGGACCCGTGCGTGTTCGCGGTCGTACTGACCGTGATCGCGTTCCTCGGGGCTCTCGGCGTCGGGGTAGGTCCCGTGGAAGCGCTCGACGCCTGGTCCGACGGCGTGTGGGTGTTCCTCACGTTCATGGCACAGTTCGCCGTCATCCTGATGACGGGCGACGCCATCGCCAAGTCGCCGACGGTCACGCGGCTGCTGCAACGCATCGCCGAGTGGCCGCTCCCGACCGAGGAGCGGTCGACCGGCCTCGGGCGGCTGGTCCCGGAGTCCCGGTTCCACGCGACGGCGTTCGTCTCGTTCGTGGCGATGACCGGGGCGCTCATCTCGTGGGGGCTCGGTTTCATCGTCGGCGCGGTCATGGCCCGACAGGTCGGCTACCAGGCGCGGAAACACGACGTGAAGCTCCACTACCCGCTGCTGGCCGCGGCGGGGTACACGGGGCTGATGATCTGGCACTCGGGGCTGACCAGCTCCTCGGCGCTCCTGATGGCGTCGCCGGACAGCCTCCCCGAGTCGTTCCTCCAGTACACTCCCGAGGGGCTCCCCATCTCGGCGACCCTCGGGAGCGCGACCAACCTCGTGGCGGTCGCGCTCCTGCTCGTGTTCGTCCCGCCGACGCTCGCCGTCCTCCATCCCGAGGAAGGGGAGATAGCCGAACTACCGGACAAGGCCTACCAGAAGATGATGCCGAAGAGCGGGAGCGAGGCCGACCCCACGGGCCTTGCCGAGGACGTGGCGACCGACGGGGGCGCGGCGGTGGCGGGCGAGCGGACGACCGCCGCCGACCGGCTCAACAACTCGGTGATCCTGACGGTCCTCATCGTCGGGTTTCCCGCCTACTACTTCATCGACGCCTGGGTGCTCAGCGGGGGCGGCTTCGCGTCGCTGACGCTGAACAGCATCAACGCCTTCTTCCTGTTCTGGGCCATCCTCCTCTGGCGGACGCCGTCCCGGACCGTCGCCCAGATGGAGGATTCCGCCCAGAACATCGCGGGCATCATCTTCCAGTTCCCCTTCTACGCGGGCATTTCCGGGCTCCTGACCGGGACGGCGCTCGCGGAGGTGATCTCGAACTTCTTCGCCGGCTTCGCGACGCCGCTGACCTGGCCGCTCATCGGGATGATCAGCGCCGGCGTCATGAACATCTTCGTCCCTTCCGGTGGCGGCCAGTGGGTCGCCCAGGGGCCGATCCTGCTGGACACGACCCAGCAGCTCGGGATGCCCCTCCACACGGCGGTGCTCATCGAGATGATGGGCGACCAGCTCACGAACACGATCCAGCCGTTCTGGGCGATTCCGCTGCTGGCGCTCACGGACCCGCGCGCACGCGACATCATCGGCTACACGATGGTCGCGATGCTCGTCGGCCTGGTCATCATGGGGTCGGTCATGACGCTGTTCCTGGGCGCCGGGCTGGCTCCCTGACGGCTCGGGGCGGCGTGCCGGTCCGGGCGCGTATCGGTCCGCCGTCGTGTCGCGCCGTCCGCATCGTTCGGACCGACCGAACGGCGCGGTGTTCTCAGCGGCTCTCGGCGAGCAGTCCCAGGTCGTACGGCGTCTCGCCGCTGACCCACTCGTAGACGAGTTCGATGCTCTCCAGGTCCGCCCTGACGCCGTCGTGGTCCGTCTCGAGGAGCGCGTTCTCGGCCCCCTCCAGGGCCGGGCTCCCGGGACAGGCCATGAACAGCGGGTCCTCGCTCCCCCGGACGGTGTAGTACTCGACGTCACCCGGGGTCTCCTCCCGGTTGAGCTCCTTGAGGGGGTGCTCCCCGAACCGTTCGTAGTCCGACCGCAGGACCGGGCTCATCCGGTAGGCCCCGCTGTCGATGCCGTGTCTCGCGGCCATCGAGAGCAGCTTCGTCCCGTGGTTCGGCCCGGCGAGCCCGACGAAGTCCTCCACCCAGTCGTACCGGTCCTCGCGGTGGAGCCAGTAGCGGAGCCCGATGACCCCGAGGCTGTGGCCGACCACCGACACCGTCTCGACGCCGGCGTGCTCCCGGACCCGGCTCACGAACGCCTCCAGCTGGTCGGCCATCGTCTCGTGGGTCGGGATCGAGGACCCGAAGGTGATGGCCCAGAGCTCGTCGCCGGTGTAGGTCCAGTCCGCGAAGAACTCGGCGTGGGGGTGCCAGTCGCAGGCGTCGCGCCCGAGGCCATGGACGAAGACGACCGGCGTCCTGTCCGCGCCGGGCTCGGTCCCGTGGTACTCGTGACCGCCCCACCCGCCGTACTCCGACGTGCGCCAGGGCAGCCGGCCGTCGTCCGTCCGCCCGTGCTCGCAGTCGACCCGACACCCCCCGTTCCGACGGTTCCGCCGCACGCTCCTGATGTTTCCGAGCAGCTTCCGGAACATCAGGGGCGTCGCCGCGGCGTTGCTCGGAGCCGACATGGCCCCGGGTTGGCCCCGATAATATAAATAGTTAACATCGGGCGCGGCCGCGAGCAGGGGATCGGCGGCGCTCCCGCTAGTCCGGGTTGGCGCGCGAGGCGACGAGCGCCCGCCGCTACCGTCTCACTCCCCCTCGAGGGGCTCGCCGCGCCGGTCGATCCGGGTCGCCGGCAGCCCCGCCCGGTCGGCGTGCTCCCGGACCGCGTCCTCGCTCTCGGCCCGGTAGTGACAGAACGTCCCCGTCACGCGCCCGTCGTCGTCGGTCAGCACCTCGGAGTCCACCCAGCGGATGCCGACGCCCTCCTCGCGGAGCGCGGAGAGCGCCTCGCCGGAGGCCCCCGCGGCGGCGTCGAGGTCCTCGCGGGTGATCGGGTCGTCCAGTTCGCGCAGGATCAGGTAGTCGTGCAGGTCGGCGTCGTCCGTCTCGGCCATGGTTCGTGTCTCTCGTGGTTCCGTCCCCGCCGTAGTTCCTTCGGTGCCCGTGGTCGGGCGCCGGTCACTTCCAGGGGTTCTCCACCAGTTCGTCCGCCACGTCCGCGCCCGCCCGGAGACGGCAGTCCTCCCGGGGGGCTGCGACGCATGTCAGCACGTATCCGCGTTCGAGGTGCCGTGG
This sequence comes from Halobacteriales archaeon QS_5_70_15, assembly GCA_003022005.1. Next base: position 21,054 of record PXRQ01000052.1, on the reverse strand, counting down.
CTTCAGTGCACGGGGTGGCCGCTCGTGGCACACCTGGCCGTCGAGCAGCCGCGCGGTACAGGTCCCGCACGCGCCGGTCCGACAGCCGAACGGCAGAGTCTCGCACGCCCGCTCGGCCGCCTCCAGCACCGTCTCGTCCGCGCGGGCCTCGACGACCGTCTCGGAGCCGTCCGCGCGGACCAGGACCAGTTCGAGGTTCGCCGCCCCGTCCGGCCCGCTCACTGCCAGACGTCGCTCGTGCAGTCGCCGTCGGGCCACCGTATCTCGTGGGCCCGCGCGGGCCCGGGCCCGACCTCGCCGAAGTCCACGAGGAACTCCTCGTCGAGCTCCATCGTCCCCCGGCGCGGGTCGACGTCGGCCTTCAGCATCACCGATCCCAGTTCGCTCTCCTCGGGATAGAACTGGTCGTCCCACGAGGAGAACAGCGACGTCGTCCAGTAGAGCCGCTCGCCGTCGAGGCTGAGCTGGAGCATCTGCGGCCCGCCGACCACCTTCCGCTCGCCCTCGATGGGGTGATCGGGGCCGAAGTTCCCGCCCGCCCAGATCCGGTCGACGAACCGCGGGTTGGCCGGGTCCGAGACGTCGTACATCCGGACGTCCCCGTGGAGCCAGTTCGAGAAGAACAGGTACCGGTCGTCCATCGACACCAGCAGGTCCGTGACGAGACCGGGGACGGGCATGTCCCAGTCCTCGTGTTCGCGGGCCTCGACGTCGATGACCTTCTCGGCCTCGTACCGGCCGACGTTCGCGTCCCCGCTCGGGCTCTCGGCCTCGTAGAAGTGGAAGACGTTCGAGGAGAGCGCCGCCCCGACGTAGCCGTGGGTCGAAACCGGGGCGTGGAGGAACCGCACTTCCAGGGGGATCACGCCCTCCTCGCCGAGGTCGATGGTCTGCTCGACGGTCCCCTCCGACCAGTCCCAGACGTGGAGCTTCCGGCCGTACTTGCCCGCCTCGACGTCCTCAAGGTCGAACCCCGGATAGTAGGTTTCCGGCGCGGCCCACTCGCTGGAGACCATCACGTTCCGCCTGGGCTGGTACCAGTAGTCGTAGTTCATCTCGATCTCGCCCGGCGGCTCCCACCGTCCCTCGATCGAGAAGTCCGACTCGTCGATCTCGAGGAACCCTCCCGGCAGCTCCCCATCGGCGTCCCCGAGCATCGAGATCAGGATCTGCCCGTCAGGGACGCAGTGGACCGTATGCGGCGCCGAGAGGTCGCACTCGAAGGCCTCCTCGGGCTCGATGACGGCCTCGAGCTCGGGGTTCTCGCGTTCGGCCGCGTCGAGCACGTGGATCCGCGAGGACCGCTGGCCCGGGACGATCAGGTGTCGGCGCTCCAGCCCGCCGACGTGGCAGGACGAGGAGCAGGCGTTCCACCCGAAGTGGTGGAGCTCGTCGCCCCTGTTGGGCATCTCGACCCGGTCGATCACTTCCGCGTACGTCCCCGAGTCCGGGTCGAGGTCGACCACGGCGAGGAAGTCGCTCGCGTCGACGTCGGTGCCGACGTACAGCCCCATCACGTACGCCAGCTCCTCGGGCTCGGACTCCTCGATGGCTGCCTGCGGCGTCGCGTACCCGGGACCCTCGTGATCGTGGTGGTCGTGATCCGGTCCGGTCGCCGCGTCGTCGGCTCGTTCGGCGTCGCTCATGCGGTGTGTGAACGGTCCCCCCGACCTACCTCCGTCGGTGGGTCGTCGTTCTTGCCGCTACGTGTGATGCAGGGACGCCCGCGGCGTCGAACGACGAACCCCGGCACGAGGAACCGCTCGTTCGGTTCTCGGCCCGAACGGTCGCCGGTCGTGGCTGTTCCGTCTCCGGATCGATCGTCTCCGAGATACCGGCATATTTTGTCTATTCCTTCCGAAGCCTCCGGACCGTTCGGCTCCGGTCCCGCATCCCCGATCGGTCCCGGCTACCGCTCGACGACGAGCAGCGCCACCCGTTCGAGCACCAGCGTCTCGAGGTCGGCGTCCGTCGCGTCGCGCTCCGCCTCGACGATGTCGAAGAACTCGCACACCCGGTCGGTGTCGTACGCACCGAGGGTCTCGGCTGGTTCGAGGAGTTCGCCGGCCGCCGCCGCAGCCGCCCGTTCCGGCGACCGCTCGCCCCCGTCGGCGTCCCCGGTCGGGTCGTCGACGAGGACGACCACCGGCGTCCTCCCCGCCCCGACGCCCATCGCCAGCGCCCGGTCGATCTGTCGCCGACCGGCCGCGTACAGCAGCACCTCGACGGCCCGGTCGCGGGCGATGGCCTCGTCGCGTCCGCGCTCGCGGTCGGCCAGCTCCAGCGCGCGCTCGAGGTGTCGGCGAGAGAGGACGTACCGGGCGTCGAACGCCTGGACCGTCACGCCGTGCGCCTCGCCGAGCGACGAGAGCGCCCCGACGAACGCGTCCGTGTCGGGGAACCGCTCGCCGCCGACCGTGACGCGCCCCTCCACCAGTTCCATATCCCCCGTTCGGCCGGGACTCCCCTACCTCTGTCGGTTCGGACGAGCCCGACGGGCTCCGAGGTGCGGTGCCTCTCAGGACGGTGACCACTCGCAGGTCGTCCCCGTCGCCAGCCCCGCCTCCTCGATGTGCGCGGCGAGACAGCCGTAGTTACAGTACCGGGCGTCCGGCTCCCCGGCGGGGTCCGCGCTCTCGGTGACGCTCACCGGGTCGTGTCGCCGGACGTCACAGCCACAGTAGACGCAGGCGTACTCGCCGTCCGGGTCGGCCGTCGGGTCGACGCTCATGCCGTCGGGTTCGGTCCCGAGGCACAACAGTCCGTCGCCGGGTCGGACATCGGCGTCCTCGCATTCCGAACGCTCACGTTCCCCGCGGGACGTCGGACCACGGGGGCCACGTGGCGGGGAGGCCCTCACCGTGGTCACGAATGGTAGTCGCTCGCGCCCTATCGGGCCAGCCACAGGTTGATACGGGACGGGGAGGTACCAGTCCACGATGGAGATCCGAGACGACGGGATCTACCTGGAGAAGCCCCACAACGCGCTCGACGAGCTAGTTCTCGAGGTCGTTTCGATACTCGAGCGGCACGACATCCAGTACGTCGTCGTCAGCGGGTACGTGGCCGTCCTGCTCGGTCGCTCTCGGTCGACTGAGGACGTCGACGTGATCGTGGAACGGTTCGACGCCGCGACCGCGACCGGTCTCGTGGCGGCCCTTCGGGACGCGGGGTACTGGGGGGCAGCGATGCCCCTGGACGACCTCCACGCGACGCTCGAGGACTGCCTTCCGGTCAGGATCGCCGAAGACGGCCACCGCGTGCCGAACGTCGAACTGAAGTCCCCGACCGACCGCTACGGCCGTCTCTCCCTCCAGAACACGGTCACAGTGCATCTGAGCGACGCGTCGATCCGGATCGGGTCCCTGGAGCTCCAGATCGCCTACAAACTTCGGATGGGGGCACAGAAGGACTACGAGGACGCCATCTACCTGTACCACCTCCTCGAGGGAACCCTTAACACCGACAGGCTCGAATCGTACGTCGAAGAGCTCGGTGTCGAATCCGAATATGGACGACTCACGGACGGTTGAGCAGGTGCTCGACGCGAACCGGCGCGAGCGGCGCGAGTTCATCAGACGGTGGGCCGAGTACGTCCGAACCCACCCGGACGAGGAGTGGGGGGCACAGGTCAACACGCTCGTCGACGCACAGCTCGACTCTGCACGACGGCTCGAGGACGTCCGTCCCGACCTCGACGAGATCGACAGTCCGTTGCTGGAGGAGTAGCAGTTCGCAGTGCTGTCCCGGCCGCTGGATGCCTGGTTCCCTGCGGATCGAGCGGCCGCAGCGGATCCCCCGAAACGGACGCGAACGTCGGTTCTACACCCCCGGGACGCCGAACGCGCCGATCCCGAGGTCCAGCACCGAGTTCAGCACCAGGAGTATGACGAGCGCGGAGATCCATGCGCCGAACCCGATGATCGCGGCCCTCACCCACCCGCCGGGGTACCGCCAGTTGACGACGCCGATCCACACGACCAGCGCGATGAGCGGGCCCGCGAGCGGGATCCACGACGTCAGCGCCCAGGCGATCGCGCCGACGAGCGCGGTGACGACGGCGTGGCCGTAGTCGTCGACCCCCGCGACGAGCCGCGCGCTGACGTAGATGGCGAGGCCGCCGATCAGCAGCGCGATGACGAACGCGACCAGCGAACCGAGGAACGGTACGGCCATGCCCGGCCGGAGCGGCCCCGGGGACATATACCTGCTGGCCGAGGCCCCGGTCCCCCTCGCGAGAGGACGCCCGCTCGCCGGCCGCCGAGACCGTTCCCCCCGTCGTGAGTTCCGTGAAGTCGTCCTAATGTGTCTCATCTATAACATCAAACAGTACGTGACCCGCTGATTCCAACGCCCTATGGCGATTCAGTGGAGCCGTTACGTCCTTTTCTCGGTTGACGACGAGCAAGTTGGCACGGAGTGATCGGAGCCTCCACAGCACAGCGTTGTTAGCACAGTAGGAGATGAGATACGTCCGCCTCAGACCGGCGAAATAGACCGTTCTCTGTGACTGCAGCCTCCGCGGTACTGGTCGTGAACAGAGCGTTCGAGTAGCGGCACCTTACCTTCGGGACCAGTTCAGCCCCTTTAGCCGCTTCCGCTCCCGTTGTAATTCCTCAACGCGGTTTTTGTGTTCTGTGATATCTCTGAAAATACCGACCCATTCCGTCACGTTCTGATCCACTTCGACCGAATTGATATGAAAATCCATAACTAAAACCTTTCCGCCGTCTCGTTCCCAGTACAGCGTCGGACGAGTCTGGTCCGTCTCCGTGTCCTCCTCGGCTTCTGGAGACCAAAATCCGAGGTCGTCGAACGGCACCTGATCGAGTTCACCCTCATCGAATCCGAACGTGCGATAGAATGCCTCGTTCGCCTTCGAGACGAGTTCATCCGACGAGACGACGACGATCGGGTCAGGGGCTGCCTGAAACAGCAGCCGAAATCGTTCCTCGCTCTCTTCTTTCAGACGCCTGAGTTCACACGACAGGTGGCGTTGCTTCAACAGGTTCGTGACCCGCCAGGCTAACTTGGCCTGGGCCGCTGGGATCGTGAGTATGTCGTCGACCGCTTCCTGCACCGAAGAAGCAATCGTTTCCGCATCATCGCTCCGGGTGACGAGCAGATACGGCAGAAACGCGGGCGCCTCCCTCTCTTTTCGCTCCGCTAATGCCGTCCGATGGGCCGCTAACGATTGGTCATCCACGATGCACAGATCGAAAGCGGCATCGTGAATGGAAGCCGGCTCCGCCGTCACTACCTCGTATCGGTCCGTCACCCACTCCGTTAACAATCGGCGATTGTCGGCATCCGCTAGGAGGGGAAGAACCCTCTCGTGAGACGAGACCGGGGGCGATGAACGGTTATGAGCGGGTCCCATGATCCAGTTCACCCGCCCTCATCGATTCTCTACTTCTGCCGAGTCGGTCCACTCCGGCGTGCCGCTGAGAATCCCCCGGAGGTCAGTGAGTGGCTCACCGACCCTGAGGCCTTGCTCGGTGATCGTAAACTCCCGTAACGTCCGCTCGAAATCGCTGGTGCGCATCTTCAGCACGCCAATGGCCTTCCGCATCATCCCCTGGAATTCCAGGTGTCGGAAGAAGATGATGTTGTCCGCGAGATAGCTGATGCCGACGTTCGTCGCTTGGAACTCCCCGGTGACGTTCGCCACCTCGTCGATCAGAATGACTGTCACGCCCATGTTCTTCAGATATCGGTTGAGCGCGTGTATTTTCGTGACGAGTTCCTCCTCGTCTCCCCGGATGCTGAGTTTGTACCCAGCAATGCCGTCAATCATGACGATATCAGCGTCCCGGTCTTCGACTTCGTGACGAACCATCTGGGCGAACTCCTGGGGCGAGGTGCTGAGCGGTTCGATCTCCTCGACGATCAGCGTGTCCCGCTCGCGCATCTCGGTTACCGGGATGTTGATCGCCTCCGACCGCTGGACGAACGTCGCTTCCGCCTCTTCAAAGAGATATATCACCGATCGATCGCCTCGCCTGGCCGCTTCTTTCATGAACTGGGTACCCGTCATCGTTTTTCCGACTCCAGTCGGTCCGCTGAGGACGGTGACGGTCCCGCGCTCCAGCCCACCGTTGAGAAGTTCGTCGACTTCCGGAATGCCCGAGGAGACGCTCTCTTTGACGAAGTCCCGTTCGTGGATGGCCGGGGTGAGCTCCGGATAGACCACGAGGCCATCATCGATGGTCAGGGCGTGGTTGCCCCTCTCGACGTCCGAGCCGCGGAACTTCGGGATGTCGATCGAGCGGCCGGTCGATGTGCATACGAGCTCTATCATCCCGTCGCTCATGAACTGCAGGTCGTCGTCGGGTTCTGAGTCGGTCGCTTGCGTCGTGAACAGCACGGTCGCTCCCTGCTCGCTGAGCAGCCGCATGAACGACAGTGTTTGCTTGCGAAACTGGTAGTGGTCGGCCGCGAGATACCGCAGCTGCGTGATGGGATCGACGAACACGCGATCCGGCTTGAGGTCGGTCACCCGGTCGGTGATCGCTTCGATCATCGGATCGCGTTCTACCTCACTCGACCCGAAGAGGTCATACCCCCGATCGGCGGCGAAGAACTCGGATTCGGGGCTCAGATCGAGGAAGTGAACCCCGTCGAGATCGAAGCCGAGGGCGGCCGCGTTCTGCTCGATGTCCGCAGTCGCCTCCTCGAGATTGATGAACAGCGATGTCTCGCCCTGTGCCGTGCCTTTCGTGAGGTACTGCAGTCCCAGGATCGTCTTGCCCGTCCCGGGCCCGCCTCGAACGAGATAACTCCGGCTGGGAATGAGGCCACCGTGGAGGATCTTATCGATGCCGGGAACGCCGATCGAGATCCGATCAGGAGCCGATACGTCCGTCGATGCGTCGGGGGGGCGGGTCATAACCGGGCACCAGGAGGTCGCTCACAGGCCACGGAATCGGCGATGGGCCCTACTACCACCCTCTCCGCGAGCGCGGCCGCCACGCGCTTTTCGCCGATTTCGAGTCTCTCCTTCGACGGCTGAGAGCGGTCACTTGCTGTGGTCTTTGCTCGTTCATGATCGCGAGGGTAACGGCTGTTTCGAGTTATCATCGTTCCGAGTTCGCGTGTCGAATGCGTGCCCCAGTACCTCAACGGCCGATCGAAGTCCCTTGCTGGAGACGAGTTCACGATGTAATTCATCACTGTATATGTCGGATTATTCACCTACCTGGTACCAGAGATCGACACTACGAAGCCGTAGAGACGGAGCAAAGAAAACGGGAGGGGGGGATTCATTTTCTGATATCGTCTCGTAGCCCCCAGGGACGATGGTACGGACGAGATGGAGATGTCAAAGCGGATGTCATCGGCCCCGACCGGAACCGCGTCGTCAACCCCGGCTTCCGGGGATCAGGGTCGCCGGAGCGGGCCGCCGCTCCGGATCAACCTGTAGTTCTCCCGTGGAGTGCCTGCCCGATAGCCACCCTCCAGGGCCGAACATCCACCCTGTTTTACAGTCACGGTCCACATCGGTGTCCGCTGTATACTGTTTTGAATCGAGGTTACTGACCTCGGTCGGTTAGCGTCGGACCGCTCAGAAGTCGCCGAACGTCGCCTGGTCCTCCGCCTCCGCTTCGGTATCTGCGTCGACGTCCGCGTCCCCGTCGCTCTCGACGGCGGGTGCGCCCGCGGGCCGCGCCGACTCGTCGGCGTCCACGTTCTCCATCGAGGGCTCCCGGTGGCCGGCGTTCTCCAGCACGGACTCGGCGGTCCGCCGTCGCCCCCGGAGCGCCCCCAGCACGACGGGCTTGTCGGCCTCCCGGAGGTCGGCACGGGTCTCGATGCCCGCGGCGAACAGGCGCCGGGCGCGCTTGCGACCGACCCCGCGGACGCCGGCGAGGTCGAGCAGTTCCTCGCGGACGCCGTACTGTACCCGCTTTTTCGCCCTCCGGACGGCCGTGACGCTCCCGAGGTCCAGTTCCGCGGCGAGGGACTCCGCCGCGCCCAGCAGCCACTCTGCGGTGTCGACCTTCCCCCGGATGTCGCCCGGCCCGACGCCGTAGCGCTCGGTGACCTGGTCCTCGTCGACCTCGTTCGCCCAGTCCTCGAGCAGTTTCGCCGTCTTCAGCGCCGAGAGCCAGTCCTCCCATCGGTCGTCCTCGAACTCGCTCGGCATCGTGCCGAGGAACTCCCCCTCGCGCTCGTAGGCCTCCATCGCCAGGTCCTCGCGTTCGCCCGACCGGAGGTACAGCTGGTACATGTCGGGCGTGCGCGAGACGAGGTGGTAGAGCCCGAGCGCCGTCGGCTCCTCGGCTTCCCGCAGCCCGTCGAGCATCTCGGCGGCGCTCATCGGATCGAGGTAGAGCCGCGAGACGGTGTGGCCCAGCCCCGTCGCCCGGAGCCCGTCGCCGTCCCGCTCGAGGAAGTCGTTCGCCTCCAGGTAGCCGAGCACGTCGTCGGTCACTCGCTCCAGTCGCCCCGACTCGGCGGTCTGGGAGGCGTACAGCGTCTGTTCGAGGAACTCGAGCAGCGCGCCGCGGGAGCCCGCGAACCCGCTCGCGACCGTGGCGAGGACGTGGGTCCGCATCGCCGGCTCGGCCGCGAGCTTCGAGCGGACGGGTTCCGGCTGTGCCCACACGTACCGGTCGAACAGCTCGTCGAGTTCGTCGTGGGCGTTCGCCAGCAGCACCGCCTCGCCGTAGGGGTCCATCCCCGGCCGGCCCGCCCGGCCCATCATCTGGTGGACCTCGAGCACCGAGAGGGGCGCCATCCCGCCCGCGGAGCTGTCGTAGCGCCGCCAGTCGCGGACGACCACACGACGGGAGGGCGTGTTCACGCCCGCCGCGAGGGTCGGGGTCGCACAGACGCACTTGATCAGCCGGTCCCTGAAGGCGTCCTCGACCGCGGACCTGTGTCCGGGCGCACACCCCGCGTGGTGGAAGGCGGCCCCCCGTTCGACCGCGTCGGCGAGGTCCTCGCTCGTCTCCGTGTCGCTCACCGAGCGGATCTCCTCGGCGACCTCCCGCAGCCGGGCGATCTCCTCGGCGTCCAGGTGCTCGGCGGTGACGTTCGCCAGCCGGCGGGCGGCGGCCTCGGCGTTCCGCCGGGAGTTGACGAACACCAGCGTCGAGCCGCCCTCCTCGACCACCTCGCCGTCCTCGCCGTGCTCGTCCTGGAGCGTGTCGCGGGCGATGGCCGCGGTGGGTTTCTCGCCCGACTTCACCCGGAGTTCGCGCTGGCTCCCGTCGTCGAAGTGGAGCGCCTGGCCGTAGTGGACGCCCTTGCGGAGCTCGATGGGCCGCCAGTCCGAGTCGACGAGCCCGGCGTCGAGCCACTCGGCGAGCTCCCCGGCGTTGCCGATGGTCGCCGACAGCGCTACCACCTGCAGGTCCGGGTTGATGCGACGGAGCTTCGCGAGGGTGACCTCGAGGGTAGGCCCCCGGTTCGCGTCGTCGACCAGGTGGACCTCGTCGGCGACGACGCAGTCCAGCCGGTCGATCCACGGCGCGCCGTTCCGGACCAGCGAGTCCACCTTCTCGCTGGTGGCGACGATGACGTCCTTCTCGCCGAGCCACCGCTCGTTGGACTCGTAGTTGCCCGTCGAGACGCCCACCTCGACGCCGTACGCCTCGAACGCCTCGAACTCCGCACGCTTCTCGCTGGCGAGCGCCCGCAGCGGGACGATGTAGAGCGCCTTCCCGCCGGCGGCGACGCTGGCGAGCATCGCCAGTTCGGCCACGAGCGTCTTGCCCGAGGCCGTCGGGACGCTCGCGACGAGGCTCTCGCCCCGGGTGACGCCACTCTCGACGGCCTCGGCCTGCGGCGGGTAGAGCGACTCGATCCCCTCCTCCGCGAGGTGCTCGGGGAGCCACTCGGGGACCCCGTCGACCTCCGAGAGTTCCATTACGACGGGATAGGGCGGTTTCGGGTTTAAACTGTCGTACTGTGCCCCGGCGGGCCCACGGGGGTTGTCGTAGTCGACCGGCGGATCCGATCAGCCACCGTACCTCGGTCGCGAGGTCTCTGATCGGAAATGCGGGCGTGACACCGGTACTCCCCGTCATACGGTCGTGCGTAGTCCTTTACCTGAGATGACTGACCCCGTCCGGGTGATCGACGGTACATCGGTACGCACGACCGTATCAGTCGCCGGGCGTCCGGGTACGGGCCGGGACCGGCGGAGCGGCGTTAGCGACGAGCAGACAGAGGATTCCGCCGACCGCACCGACGACGGCCACACCCACGCCCGCGAGCCGGAGGGCGGGCGCGAACCCGACACGCGGCGTGGCGACGGCGATGACCCCGCCCATCGCGATCGGCGTCAGCGTGTTCGTCAGGCGTCCCACGGCCTCCGCGATGCTCACGAGGCCGGCGCGGAGGTCGTCGGGTGCGAGCCCGGTGATGATGCTCCGGTACAGCGAGAGGGTGAGGCCGAAGCCGATGCCGGCGACGGCGATACCGCCGGTCGCGACCGCTATCCCGGGGGCCAACAGCACGACCACGAACCCGAGACCGATACAGACGTTCGCGCCGACCAGCGGATAGAGCCGGCTCCCGAACAGCGCCGTGATGCGCCCGGCCTGACTCCCCGCGATGGCGAACACGAGGCTCCCCACCGCGACGAGCAGTCCCGCCTGCCCGGGCGTCCCGTCCATGAGCCGGACGGTGATGAGCGAGTTGTAGGTGACGAACCCGATCCAGATCACGTTCCGACGCACCAGCCGGAACAGGGTGCGAACGTACGGTTTCGCACCCGCCATGCGGGTCGTGTCCGCCCCGTCCGTCCCACCCGCGGTCCCCGTCGCGTCGGTCACGTCCGGCGGCGCCGGCTCGTCGAACCACAGGTACACCGCCGCCGCCACCGGCAGGGCCATCGCGTACAGCAGGAACGGGTACTGCCACGCGATCACGACCAGCGCCCCGGAGATCGGCGGGAACACGGTGGCGCTGAGGCCGGACACCGTGAACCGGAGCCCCTGTCCGGTCGCCTCCTTCGCCCCCGCGTAGAGGTCGCCGATGCTCGTGATGATGATCGGCGAGATACCGGCGAACCCGACGCCCTGCAGCAGGCGCAGGCCGAGGGCGACGCGGAACTCCGTCGCGACGGCGATGGCGCTCCCGGCCGACCCGAAGACGACGAGCGCGGTGACGAGCACCGGCTTTCGGCCGTACCGGTCCGCGAGCACGCCGGTGACGGGGATGATCACGATCCCCGGCGCGGTGAACACCGAGATCATCAGCCCCACGTCGGCCGGCGACGTCCCGAACGGCTCGATGAGCGAGTTCAGAACCGGGGAGAGCAGCGAGGACCCGAGCACCGGGAGGACGTTCGCGAGCAGGAGGAGCCGGAAGTCCCGCTCCCGGAGGATCGCGGCGTCGTCGCCGAACAGGGATTGCAGGGAGAGCACACTCCTTGCCCCCGTGACTCCGTCGCGTGATTTAAAAGGATGGAACCGAGCAGGTGCGTCCCCGAACGCACCGCTGAAGTGCCCGCGACCCCATCCCCACCCAATGAGCGACACCGGCGGCGCACTCACCCCCGACCGCCCCGGGGCCGAACGACCCTTCCGCGTCGACGCCCCGTTCGATCCCGCGGGCGACCAGCCCGACGCCATCGAACAGCTCGCCGAGGGCTTCCGCCAGGGGATGGACAAGCAAACCCTGCTCGGCGTGACGGGCTCGGGCAAGACCAACACCGTCTCGTGGGTGATCGAGGAGATCCAGCAGCCGACGCTGGTCATCGCGCACAACAAGACCCTCGCCGCACAGCTCTACGAGGAGTTCAAAGACCTCTTCCCGGACAACGCCGTCGAGTACTTCGTCTCCTACTACGACTACTACCAGCCCGAGGCCTACGTCGAGCAGACGGACACCTACATCGACAAGGACGCGAGCATCAACGACGAGATCGACCGGCTGCGACACTCCGCCACCCGCTCCCTGCTCACCCGCGAGGACGTGATCGTGGTCGCGTCGGTCTCGGCCATCTACGGGCTCGGGGACCCCGCCAACTACGTCGACATGGCCCTCCGGCTGGAGGCCGGCCAGGAGATCGACCGCGACGAGCTCCTGGGGCGGCTGGTGGACCTGAACTACGAGCGCAACGACGTGGACTTCACGCAGGGGACCTTCCGCGTGCGCGGGGACACCGTCGAGGTGTTCCCGATGTACGGCCGCTACGCGGTCCGGGTCGAGTTCTGGGGCGAGGAGATCGACCGGATGACGAAGCTCGACCCGCTGGAGGGGGAGGTCAGATCCACCGAGCCCGCCGTCCTGATCCACCCCGCCGAGCACTACTCCATCCCCGGGGGGCGCCTCGAACGGTGTCGTACTTCGAACGGCAGGGCGACCTCGTGGCGGCCCAGCGCATCGAGGAGCGTACCACGTTCGACCTCGAGATGCTCCGGGAGGCGGGCTACTGCTCGGGCATCGAGAACTACTCGGTCCACCTCTCGGATCGGGAGTCCGGCGAGCCGCCGTACACCCTGCTCGACTACTTCCCGGACGACTTCCTCACCGTGGTCGACGAGTCACACCAGACGCTCCCGCAGATCCGCGGCCAGCTGGCGGGGGACAAGGCCCGCAAGGACTCGCTGGTCGAGAACGGGTTCAGACTCCCGACCGCCTACGACAACCGCCCCCTGAGCTTCGAGGAGTTCGAGGCGAAGACCGACCGGACCCTCTACGTGAGCGCCACCCCCGGCGAGTACGAGCACGAGCACTCCGGGCAGGTGGTCGAGCAGATCGTCCGGCCGACCTACCTCGTCGACCCGAAGGTGACGGTCTCGCCCGCGAAGGGCCAGGTCGAGGACCTCATGGAGCGGATCGACGAGCGGGTCGAGCGCGACGAGCGGGTCCTCGTCACCACCCTCACGAAACGGATGGCCGAGGACCTCACCGAGTACCTGGAGGAGGCGGGGGTCGCCGTCGAGTACATGCACGACGAGACGGACACCCTGGAGCGACACGAACTCGTCCGTGGCCTCCGGCTGGGGGAGTTCGACGTCCTCGTCGGTATCAACCTCCTCCGTGAGGGCCTGGACATCCCCGAGGTGTCGCTCGTCGGGATACTGGACGCCGACCAGGAGGGGTTCCTCCGCTCGCGGACGACGCTCATCCAGACGATGGGCCGCGCCGCGCGGAACGTCAACGGCGAGGTGGTGCTGTACGCCGACGGGACGACGGGCGCGATGGAGGAGGCCATCGAGGAAACCCGGCGTCGCCGGCGCATCCAGCGCGAGTTCAACGAGGAGCACGGCCACGAGCCACGGACCATCGAGAAGGCCGTCGGCGAGACGAACCTCCCCGGGTCGAAGACCGATACGAAGGGAACCTCCTCGCTCGACGCGGACGACGCCGAGGAGGCCGCCCTGCTCGTCGAACAGCTTGAGGAGCGGATGCAGGCCGCCGCGGACAACCTGGAGTTCGAGCTCGCCGCGGACATCCGCGACCGGATACGGGACCTCCGGGAGGAGTTCGAACTCGGTCGGGAGGACGAGGGGGTACCGGCTCCGGCCGACGAGTTCTGAGAGCGTTCGAGGGTGGCGTTCGGACCGTATCGACCTGTGGTTCCTCAACTCGGTCCGTGGTGGTGCGATGAGGATCGACGGGACGGGTACGGGCGGCCGTCCCCCGGGCGCGAAGGTCTTTCGGCTCGATGGGAACGACGCGGAGACGTCCTCACGACACTTCCTCATACGACGGTCGTAACGATTTATCGGTGAGTACCCAGGTGGGGTCGGTACCCACCGGCAAGAGACGACGACCGTCCGTACCAGTGTGTCCCACCGTGCCCGGTCCACCCGGTGGGGAGGTCACGCAAGCGATCCGTGAGTGCCGATAGACGCGAGCGGTTCTCCCACCGACCGTCTTCCGAGCCGGCACGATCTCGAGCCGACTCGACTGATACGGTCGTGCGTACCGATGTCCCGGTGACCGCCCGGACCGTGTCTGCGATCACCGGTAAAGGACTACGCAAGACCGTATGAGAGGCTCGTCGAGCGTACCCAACCCACCGATTTTCCGGGTCCGTATTGGGCGTTGAGCCGGTCGGAACAGCTATGTCACTACCTTAGTTCCGCACGGGTATGGTCGATGTTCGTTCCGTTTTTTTCGGAACCAAATTAAAAGCCATTGTGACGGCCCTTGGGCTGCTCGGGGCGACCGTCGGTGGGGCGTTCGCAGCAGGGGTTCTCGGCGCTCCAAGTGTCGTCGGCGTCGAGAATCAGTTCGGCGAGGTATCTCGGGAGACGACGCTGATCGAAACGGATCTGGTCGTGACCAACCCCAACCCCATCGGCGTACAGCTCGGGGGGGCGACGGTCAACTACACGGTGACGATGAACGACGTCGAGATGGCGAGCGGGTACAAAAAAGGGCTCGCCATCGAGCGGGGCAACAGCTCGCTGCACTTCACGACACGGATGCGGAACGAGAAGATCCCGGCGTGGTGGGTGAGCCACATCGAGAACGGCGAACGTACCCGGCTGGACATCGACGCCCGGGTCCACTCCTCGCTGGTCGGGCAGACGGCAACGGTTCCCCACAGCCAAGAGATCAGTACGAACGTCATCGGTCAGTTCAACTCGACGGAGAGGCGCCCGGTGAACGCGAATCGACCGGGCGTGTCCGATCCCGTGCTCTACATCAACCGGACCGGCGCGTCGTGGGGGTCGGTTACTCGGTCGGAGACACCGATCGACATGCGGTTCGTCGTGTACAACCCGAAGACGACGCCCTACACCGTCACCGAAGTCGGATACGAGATCCTGATGAACGACGTTAGCGTCGGTGCCGGAGCGACCGACCGAGCTCACGTCGTCCCGGGCGGTACGGAGGAGTCCATCAGGACGACGACGGCGATCCGGAACGCGAAGCTCGACGAGTGGTGGGTGTCCCACCTCCGGAACGACCAGGTCACTCAGCTTCGGATCGACTTCTACGCGAGGATCGAACTACCCACGGGGAACACGATCCGGGTGCCGCTCGAAGAGCTGACGTACACGAAGCAGATCGAGACCGACATCTTCCGGCCCAGGGACGAGGGGGCGGACCGCTCCGAAGGGGCGGAGACGACGGCTGAGCCCCGAACGGCCCGGCCCGGAGCCGGCGTGATTACGACCCCGAACGGAACGATCGAGGCCCCGACAGTAAGTGAAAACAGCACGGCGCTCCCGACCCCGACGGCGGGGGAGAACGGTTTCATAGGGAACACGACCAACACGACCGCGACGCCGACTGACGACGGCGGTCCGCTCGATATATTCTCACGAACGGCACGGTAGCCGGAGTTCTGGACGCTCTCGGACGAGTACGAGCCTCAAACGACGGGACCATCTGGTTCCCGGGCGATCGTGGGGCTGCGCCTTTCGGGGATATTTTTTACTGAATTCGATCGGACGTATATTACGGGGCCTGAACAATCCCCGATCGTGATACGTACGATCAGTAGCGTTCTCGTGATCGTCGCCTTGGTCGGGAGCAGTACCCTACCAGTGGGGGCAGTATCGGCACAGCAAGCGGAAGGGTACGCTGGAACACACGTCACGTTCGAGACGTCGAATAACGCGATCGTCGATTACGCAGTCGACGGCGAAACCGTGGTGGAGTCGATGGCCGTCAGGTCACAGAGTGAAGCGGAGAGCCGCGGTGATGTGCGCGCTGGCGTGGGGCTCTCAGCAGTGACGAACCTCACCGGCGCGGCGCTCTCGCTCGACTCCCGGACGGAGGTCAGTGCGACGGTGGCCGTCGAGAGTGGCGCTCGGATGCAGGCCCACGACAACGCACGGGGTATCCTCGTCGTCCGCTCGGGTGGCGAGTCCCAGTACGTCACCGCGAACGTCTCCAGTTCCTCACGGGTCGAAAGCGAGGGCGATCGGCGAGTGATCGTCACGACCGACAGCGGCACCGAGGGAACGTTCCTCGTCGTCGGTGACGGCGAGGTGACCGTGAACGAGCGGGGGAACGTGTCTGCGAACCTCGGTAGCGACGGGAAACTCGTCTTCCGGTCGTACTCCGACGGTCGGGATGACGACGATAAACAGGAAGAGCGGCTCATCTCCGAAGGCAAGGCCGCCGCGGAAGTGTACGTGATGCAGAAGGCCGAGCAGGGGAGCGACCTCGCGGCCGACGTCGTCCAGTACGGCGAGGACACGACGGTCGAGGTGATTCAAAAGAACGAGGGTACAGTGGAGATGACCGCTGAGCGTTCACGGGAACAGGGGAAGATCATCATCACGTCCGTCTCCGAGCAGGCGATCGGTTCCGTGGAGGAACTCCAGGTGACCGTCGACGGGGAGGCCGCCGAGCGGGCCTCGTCCTACAGCGAACTCGAGAACGCGGCCGACAACGGCGACTCCTCGAAGTTCCTCGTGCGCCAGCGGTCGAACGCCCAGGCGAGCGCGGACGTGCTCGTTGCCATCGACCACTTCTCCACTCGTGAGGTGACGATGTCGGAGGGGAGCGATGGTGCCGATGGTTCGAGTTCGGACGGGTCCGACAGCGAGGACGGGTCCGACAGCGACGGCTCCGATGGAGAAAACGAGCGGACGACTGGCTCGGACGGAGCAGGGTTCGGGATCGCCGTCGCGTTCGTCGCACTCATCTCCGTGGCGCTGTACACGTCCCGGCGGATCTAGCGTCTCCCGTTTCCGCTCCGTTGAGGTGTTCACACTGTTGGATATGGCTTCTAGAACGTCATTATCGCCATGTGGTGACGACGTCACTCAGGCGCTCACGTCCGATGGTGTCTGGACCGTAATGACGCCCGACCGTAACCGAGTGGATCGGTGCGTTGCTCGTTCCCGTGGTCGTTCAGTCCGGCTCGCCCTGCAGGTCGAATTCCCCGGACGGTCTGCCGGCCCGGTCGAGGACGCTCTCGGAGACCTCGATGGGACAGTCGACCCGGAGCGCGATGGCGATGGCGTCGGAGGGCCGGGCGTCGAACGTGAGCTTGCGGCGCTCGCCGTCGCGGTACTGCTCGGCGTCGATCTTCGCGAGGAACGTCCCGTCGGCGAGCCCGTCGATCCGGACGCGGTCGAGGGCGCTCCCGAACTCCCCGACCATCTCCACGAGGAGGTCGTGTGTGAGCGGGCGCTCGAACGGCTCGCGCTCTAAGGCGTGCTGGATGGACTGTGCCTGGTCGGTGCTGATGAAGATGGGGACGACGCGGTCGTCGACCTCGAGCATGACGACCGGCGTGTCCGGGCCCTGCTCGTTGACGCTCATGCCCAGCCCCCGTACCCGGGCCTCGTGTGTCATTACACGCAATCGGTGGAACGAGTATGAAAACCTTTGGCAGGGGCGCCGCCACGGCGCCCGCGCGGCGAGCCTGAACCCTTTTGTTCGACTGCCGCGAACGGGAACGCGTGAGCGACCCGGACGGCGACGACAGCGGCCCGAACGCCGACCTCGGGGCGTTCCTCGGGACGTCCGGGGCGGGCGAGGAGCCGTACGTCGTCGACATCAAGGGGTCGGCCCGGCGGGCCAGCAGGGGCGCCGGCGAGTGGGTCCGCGACGAGGGACGGGTCCGCGAGTTCGACTCCAAGGACGCGGCCCGCGAGTGGGCGGCCGCCCTCGACGGCGACCGGACGGTCTGGGTCCAGGACGCGGTCCCCCACGACGACTCCGGCGTCGACGGCTACCTCGTCGCCCGCCGGTACGACCCCGAGCGGAGTCGCGCGCGCGAGCAGGCGGCCGCCACCGCACAGACCCCTCTCGGCGACGGGGGGTGACCGGCAGCAGGTGGTGACGCGGCCTGGCAGCAGGGCTTGACAGGACCCGACAGCAGGGGGTGATGCCCTCGTTCGGACGCTTCAGACCGTTCAAACCACCCAAATCCGGCCAGCGTACCGTTCTATCGGTTGAATCGTGTGAACGACTCTACCCCCTCAAGTGGCCCCGGCAGGTACGGACGGGTGCAACGATGATGCAACCGACACGGATCGCGGTCGCGGCGGTCGCGGCGGTCGCCCTCGTCGCGGGGGCGGGCGTCGGCGCCGCGGCCCCCGGTAGCGGTAACGCCCCCGACGACGCCGGTCCCGGCTCGGCCGGGCCGCCGACGGACATGCCCGGCCCGGTCCCGGACTTCGTCGGGGAGATCCACCGGACGATCGGCGAGTTCCTCGACGGGTCGATCGACTCGCTCGGCTCCGCGGTGAGCGACCTGACGCCGGGCGAGGAGTCGACCGAAGGCGGTGCGTAGAACGTGGATGCGCGACTGACCGTCCCCCGCTGACGCGGGCCCGGTAGCGGACGACGCCCTCCCCCGGCGCGACCGTCAGCCCCGCCCGCCGGCGAGCTTCGCGGCGTCCGGCGACGCCGCCAGCCGCCGCATCGCGAGCGTCCCGAGCGCCGGCCCGAGGGCGAGCGTGGCGAACGCCTCGCCCCATCCCAACCCGAACGTCCCCCGCAGGACGGGGACGAGTTGGATCGAGACCGTCGTGAGGAGGAAGCCGACGGCGGTCTGGAAGGTGAGCGCGGTCCCGACGTAGGAGGGGTCGGCGAGTTCGGTGACTGCGGCCGAGAACTGCGCGGAGTCGGCGACGATGGTGACCCCCCACACGAGCAGGAAGGGGGTCAGGACCAGTAACGGCGCGCCGAGGACGGCCCACGCGAGCAGCGACGCCGACCCGCTGACGACCATCGCGGCGCTGGTCACGGTCGTCCGGCCGAGGCGGTCGGCCGAGAGCCCCGCTGCGACCGCTCCCAGGCCCCCGACGGCGATGGTGGCGAAGGTGAGCAGCGAGGCGAGCCCGTCGCTCCCGACCGCCGTGGCCGCGAGCAGATAGGCGGGGAGCCACGTCCAGACGGCGTAGAGCTCCCACATGTGCCCGAAGTAGCCGAGGTTGGCGAGCGCGGTCCCCCGGTCCGAGAGTACCCGTCGCACCGCGGCAGGGTCAAACGGCGCGGCGGGCGCCTGGTAGGGGCCGGGGCGGACGAGCAGGACGAGCCCTCCGCCGACGAGCGCGAGGCCCGCGGCGCCGAGCAGCACGACACGGGGGCGGCCGACGCCCCCGACCGCCCGGAGGAGGTGGGGCAGCGCCGAGCCGACCGTGAGCGCGCCGACGACGGTTCCGATGGCGAGCCCGCGGGCGTCGTCGAACCAGCCCGCGGCGATCTTCATCCCCGGCGGGTAGGCCCCCGCGAGCGCCACGCCGGTGAGAAAGCGGAGCAGGACCGCGGCGAGGAGCGCCTCGACCGCGACCGCGAGGACGGCCGTCGCGGCGGCACCGGCGGCCGTCGACGCCGCGAAGAGGTACCGCGGGGGGACGGCATCCGAGAGGGTGAGCGCGGCCGAGAGCAGCGCCCCGACGACGAAGCCGACCTGGACGGCGCTCGTGAGAAGGCCCGTCTCTCCGGGGGTGAGCCCCCAGGCCGCCGCGATCTCCGGCGCGACCGCGGTCGCCGAGAACCAGAGGCTCATCGCGAGCAGTTCCGCGACCGAGACGAGCCCGAGGGCCCGCCACTTCGTGAGTCGCCACCCACCCGTGGCGGTTCCCGTCCGAGTCGTGTCGGCCGTCGATTCGTCCATCCGCCTCGGGGATGACGGCCGAGAGTATTATCAACACCGTGGGGTTTCGCACGACGCATGCACGGAATCGAAAAACGCGGACTGCACCGGTCGAGAAGGGTCCGAGCGAGCCCGGGACGGGGACCGTCCTACCCGAACTTCCCGGTGATGTAGTCTTCGACCCGATCGTGCTCGGGGTTCTCGAAGATCTTCTGTGTGTCGTCGACCTCGACGAGTTCACCGCCGGTGAGGAAGACGGCGGTCTTGTCCGATATTCGCGCCGCCTGCTGCATGTTGTGCGTGACGATGATGACGGTGTAGTCCTCGACGATGTCGTCGATGAGGTCCTCGATCTTCGAGGCCGCGACGGGGTCAAGCGCCGAGGTCGGCTCGTCCATCAGAATCACTTCCGGGTCGGGTGCGATGGCGCGCGCGATACAGAGCCGCTGTTGTTGGCCGCCCGAGAGTTCGAGCCCCGAGGAGTCGAGCTGGTCTTTCACCTCATCCCATAGTGCCGCTTTCCGAAGCGCCTGTTCGACGTCCTCGTCGGTCGCGGACTTTCCCTGTACTTCGAGTCCGTACGTGATGTTGTCGCGGATCGACTTCGGGAACGGGTTCGGCTTCTGGAACACCTGTCCGATCTTGCGGCGCAACGCCACCGGATCGATGTTCTCGTCGTAGATGTTCCTGTCTTTGAACCGGATCTCCCCGTCGACACGGCAGGTATCGATGAGGTCGTTCATCCGGTTGATACACCGGAGGAAGGTCGACTTGCCACATCCGGAGGGTCCGATCAGTGCCGTCACCTCCTTTTTTGGAATCTCGATATCGACGCTATCGAGCGCCCTCTCGTCGCCGTAGTACACGCTCAGATCCCTGGTTTCGATGATCGTTCGACCTGCGCTGCCGTGTCCGGTCGACTCGGTTGCCTGAAAACCGCCCGTGATGAGGGAGTCCTCCGACTCGGTGCTCGTTTCATGATCGGTGAGTTCGTTTTGTGACATCTCAGTGGTACCGTGTGCGCTTTCTGGTGGTTGTGGGTCCGGCCCGGTTGCCCGTCCGCGTAGACATAATCACGATGACCTATCGTATCGACTCCGAATAATGATTGCGGTCGCATTCATAAGCAGCATCAGCGTCAGCAGCACGATCGCGGCGGCCGGAACGATCCCGTGTCTGAACTCCGGAACCGCGTTGCTCCGTGCGGCGAAGATCTGCAGCGGGAGGGCCGTCGCGCTCGAAAACAGCCCGTCCGGCGTCGAGTACGTCGTCGTTGCGACGGCGATTATCACGAGCGGCGCCGTCTCGCCGATCGCACGCGCCAGCGAGAGGATCGTCCCGGTGAGCGTTCCGGGGAGCGCCTCCGGGAGCACGACGTTGCGGATCGTCTGCCACCGGCTGGCACCCATTCCGTACGAGGCGTCCCGCAACGAGTCCGGGACGGCCCGCAGCGCCTCCTGTGTCGAAACGATGACGATCGGGAGGATGAGAATCCCGAGTGTGCCGGAGGCGGAGGCGACGATCCCCGTGCCGAACCCAAGCGTGTTCCGGAACAGGGCGAGTCCCAGTAGCCC